>JAEYAL010000287.1 GCA_023404805.1 Actinomycetes bacterium
CCCCGGCGGCGGGGGCCCCCCCCCCCCCCCCCCCCACGGCAGTTCGCGGCGAGACGCGCCCAGGCCGCGAACCCCCGTCGTTTGCGGCCGCCAGACAACCGCGATCCGCGGCAGTTCGCGCAGCGAGCTGACCGGCCGCGCGGCCTCCGGACAGGCCGCACGCCCCGCTCGCCGCCGGCCCCGTAGAATCCAGCGGACTGCCTGCCCCCATGGTGTAGCGGTTAGCACGTCAGCCTTTCACGCTGGTAGCAGGAGTTCGATTCTCCTTGGGGGTACTTCAGGTCCGGTTTTGGAACGCGACCGGGCGACAGGTCCAGAGTTCCATTCTGTTCCCGGCTCGGTCACTCTCCTCGACTTCGGAACTCCGATCGGCAAAAGCGCCCCGACGCGAGAGAAGCCGACTTTGGTGCTCGGCTTCTCTCGCACGGGCGCGCTAGTGAGGGTCGGCCGGGCTGAGATAGACGAGTCCCGGCCAGCGTGCTTCAAGTTGCGTTTGCAGGCCTTCGGGGTCTCCTGCGTGCGCCACGAGTTCAATTTGGTTGCGTTCGACGTCTATCGAGCACTCAACGGTCTCGAACTCGAGGTCGTCTTCAGACGACTCGACGGCGAGCACCGCAGTCTCAAGCTCGCGAAGCGAATGTTGACGTTCGACAACGCGGACATCGCTCGGTAGCCGTTCTTGATGGTGCGCAAGATCAGATGTGAAGGCAACGACGAGCGTCGGGCCTTCGCCTTCTCGATCAATCCAGCGGCCAGCGAACGACTCGGGGTGCCGCTTGGTGTAGTCGAGCACCACCGTCTTGAGCTTCCTCATGTGGTCGCTGGTCACGGCCCTCCAGGCTAGTTGACACCGTCGAGATCACAGTCAACGGCGAAACCGTCGAGCCGCCCCAGCACCAGATCGACCCGGCGTCCCCCCCCCTTCCCCTCTCAGGCGAAGTGGCCGGGCGAGCTATCCGCGAGACGCAGGAGTGGCGAGAACTCGACTGTGGCTAGCCGAGTCGATTGAGCCGGTGGTTGCGGCTTCCAGAGCGCTGGCTCACGCAGGTTCGTTCGATACGCGGCTGCGAGCTTCAAACGGTCACCGCCTCAGGTCGCTTCCTTGCGCAACGTCACTCTGAAAGGCTATGCGCCGTGTCCCACGCTGCTTTGACCGACGCTGGAGAAGACCAACCGGACGCCTCTGTCCAGGCGGACGGCACCGCCACCGAGGCGACCACTGAGGATTCCCCGGGCAAGGGCGGTCTCGTCGAGCGCCTGCGGCGCACGCCCATCGAGCTGGTCATCCTCGCGGTGCTCGCTGCGGTCACGCGCTTCGCGAGGCTGTACAACCCGCGGGAGATCGTCTTCGACGAGGTTCTCTTCCGCGACTGGGCGCTCCGCTACAAGGCGGCCGCGTATTACTTCGACGTCCACCCGCCGCTCGGAAAGCTCCTGCTGGGTGCCTGGGGCGCCATCACCGGTGTCGACGGGACCATCGCGAACACGGACCCGTCGGTGGCGATGCGGATCCTCCCCGCCTTCGCCGGGACGCTCCTGATCATCGTCGTCTACGTGCTGATCCGGCAGCTCTGTGGCAGCCGCCGCGTAGCGACGCTCGGCGCTGGCCTGCTGCTGCTCGACAACGCGCTGCTGGTCGAGTCGCGGTTCATCCTGATGGACTCGATGCTGCTCCTGTTCGGCATCAGCGCGGTCGTGGTCGCGCTCGCCGCACGCCAGCGCACCGGTCCCGCCTACTGGTGGCTGCTGGCCGCGAGCGCGGCCCTCGCTGGCTGCGCCTTCGCGACCAAGGTCAGCGGGCTTTCCGTGTTCGGCCTCATCGGCCTGATCTGGCTGGCCGACGTGGTCCGCGAGCGCCGCTCGTGGCGCCCGGTGCTGGGACAGGCCGCCGTCCTCGTGCTCGTCCCGGCGACGCTGTTCGTGGCGGTGTTCGCCGTCCACTTCGCGCTGCTGACGAAGACCGGCGGCAGCAACTACGACAGCTCGATGCCGATCGAGTTCCAGGCGACCCTCGAGGGCAACCCGGCCTACAAGCCGGACGCCAAGCGCTCGTTCCCGCAGAAGTTCGTCGACCTCAACAAGGCGATGCAGGACGGTCAGCTTTCGATGTCGACCGCCACGCATCCGTACTCCTCCAAGTGGTGGAGCTGGCCGATCATGAAGCGCGGGGTCTACGTCTACTTCAAGCAGGTCGCCCCCGGCAAGGCCCGCTACATCTACACCCTCGGCAACCCGGCGGTCTGGTGGGGCAATCTGGTCGGGGCGCTGATCGTCCTCATCGGCATGCTTGTCGTCCCGCGAAGGTTCGCGCCCTACAAGTGGCCGTTGATCTTCCTCGCCATCGGCTGGGCCTCGAACTACCTGCCGTTCGCCCTCATCGACCGGCCGATGTTCCTCTACCACTACCTCTTCGCCCTGATCTTCAGCACCGCGTTCGTCTGCGTCGGGCTCGGCGCCCTCACGGGCTGGATCAAGGAGGAGGAGGGCAAACCCTGGTCGTTCCCCTCACGCTGGTCGGCTGCCGGGTACTGGGCCGTGCTCGGCGTCGCCCTGCTGGGCTTCGTCTACTTCGCTCCCCTCACCTACGGGCTGCCGCTCACGGACGAGGCCATGAAGGCACGCATGTGGCTCTCGACCTGGCGGTAGCCGACCACATCTGCGTTCCAATGGGTTCCCGCAAGAGGCACCCGCGGAGCGACGCCGCCGCGACGCGGAAGAGTCGCATGCGCGTCGTCGCGTTCATATCGTCTCGATCAACCTGCGCACAAAATCTGTCGCCCGAACGAGTTCGCTGCGTTTGAGGAACTCATCGACCGTGTGCGCCTGAGCCACGTCGCCGGGTCCGCACACCACGGTCGGAGTGCCCAGAACCGCCTGAATTGCACCGGCCTCGGTGCCAAAGTCGACGCACAGGTCGGTCGTCGAGGTGCCGGCGAGTCGCGCGACTCTCGCGGGAAGGTCGCTCTGCTCGTTGAGGCCCGGGTAGCTGCCGGCGATCTCAACCTCGACCTCGGCAGGATGCGCCGCCTCGCGCGCGATCAGGTCGACCCATTCAGCAACGGGCTCGACGGGCTTCCCGGGCAGTACGCGGACCTCGAACTGGAACTTGCAGTGGCCCGCAATGACGTTCGTCGCCGTGCCGCCCTCGATCGTGCCGACGTTGAAGCTTGCCCGAGGCACTTCGAAGCGGTCATCCGCGTCGTCGCCCCAATCGACCGCGAGACGTTGCTCCAGCTTGCTGATGGCTCGCGCCGCAGCGCTAATGGCGCTACAACCGCCGGGCTTCGAGCTATGCCCGTCGATTCCACGAATCGCGATTGTTCCGTAGAGCTTGCCCTTGTGCGCTGTTGCGACTCGCATTTCAGTCGGCTCGCCAACCACACAGAATCGCGGGCTGGCCATCGTGGCTTTGATCCTTTGGAGGAGCGGCCAGACGCCCTGCACCCCGATCTCCTCGTCGGTCGAGAGCGCGAGCGCTACCGGCCGATCGATCAGCGAGTCGAAGGATTCGAATGCGGCGAGCGTCGCCGCGACAAATCCCTTCATGTCGGTGGTCCCACGGCCGTAGAGGCGCTCCCCGCGTGGGGTGAGTTTGAACGGCGGAGACGACCAATCGGGAGCGTGCGCCGGCACTACGTCGGCGTGCGCCGATAGCAGGACGTGCTTCTGGTTGGCGTCGCCGAATCGAGCGAGGAGGTTGGTCGCGTCGGGGCGGATGCCCGGCGAGAGGTCGACATGCGCCCCCATCGATTCCAGCACTGGCCCTAGGGACTGCGCGAGTGCTGTTTGGGGCGATCCTGGGATGCTCGGGAACGCGACGAGGCGCTCGAGCCACTGCTCAGCAGCGCTGCTCATCGGGCTTGCTTC
The DNA here is from genome assembly GCA_023404805.1 of Actinomycetes bacterium. Taxonomy (GTDB): domain Bacteria; phylum Actinomycetota; class Thermoleophilia; order Solirubrobacterales; family Solirubrobacteraceae; genus JAGIBJ01. Next base: position 3,868 of record JAEYAL010000287.1, read on the forward strand.
GACTGGTGTTCGATCGTCAGAACGCCGTAGGCAAGGTCGTGGAGCCCCTGGCTTTCAAGATCTCTCGCGAGTAGGTCGTAGCCGCGCCGGACCTCTTCGCGCTGCGAGTCGTCACGAACGTGGAATCGACAGTCAGCCTTCAGGGCGAGATTCGCCACCGGCATCGGGTTCGGCTGCTCCTTCTTGCCGTTAACCCGCCAGAGCTTCTCGTCGTCCCACAGATGCCACTTCACGCGGTCCGCTCCGAAAAGCTCGATGGCGCTCTGGGGGACGTGCCACGTATTCGTTTGAGCGTTGCCGACCGTGTACATCAGGACCACCGAACGCATCTCCGTCCCGCGTCGCACGAACCCCTCGAGCTTCGAGAGCGCGTCGAGCAGGTCCAGGGTGAGCTCGTACCCGTACCGACCGCCCTCGGAGCTTCGAGCGATGCTGTGACGCTTCGGCGAAAGCGCGAACGGCATGTTGCCGAGGATGAGAACGCGTTCGGTTTTGGAGTTCGAGAACACCGGCGGCAGCCCGCTGCGGACGTCGTTCACGCCAAAACGAGCCGCGGCAGTGCCAGTGAGGAGCGCGTTAATCGATGCGAGGGTGCTGGCGCGAGCATTCCGGTCGAACCCATAACGCCGTGTCTCGGCAAGGCCAGAGTGCATCAGTGCGTTATGGCCTGCGCCGCAGGCCGGGTCGATGACGCACGTGGCCCAATCCTCCCAACCCTGGGCCCGTACTTCACGTCGGATCAGCTCGCTCTCGTCCACGAACGAGAACGTCCGGAACGCAGCGGGTATCCACAGTCCGTCAGTCAGAAACACCTGCTCGTCGGCGTGGTTGAGCTTGACGCGGAGAATGGAGTCGTGGTCGACCAGCCCCTTCGCCTCCAGGAGCCTCCGGTCCGCGTCATCCGCGAACGACAGTTCTGAGTCCAGCCGATAGAGCTTCTCGTCGTACTGGGCCTCGGCCGCCCATCGTTCGTAGGTTGGATGTGTTGCCACGGTCTTCAACACGCGCGCGATTCGCTGCGCCTCATCCGGACGTTCTTGCAGGACGAGCAGCAGGTGGTTGAGCTCGTCGAGGGTGATGTCCTTCGCTTCGGCGGCCGACGCGACGTGGCCGGCCTGGGCATCAGCGTTGATGGCGAGCGCGCGAAACGCGTTGCCCTTGTTGAGCGCAGTCTCGTGGCCGGCATCGATGTCCCTTGGAGACGCGTACGGACGGATCATGTGCCGGTGCTGTGCTCGGAGCTCGTCGGCGAGTTCTGTGAACCCGCCGCGAGTAAGCGCGCTCTCCTGTGACAACAGGGCGCGCACGGCATCTGGCACGCCGGGCCCGTCGGGTTCCCAGGGATGCCGGGGCGCCGGTCGCTCGGACGTTGTCAGCAGCAGCGTCGGATACGGCATTCCGCCGAACACGCCCTCGTACCGGTCCCACCCAACATGCCAGACGGAGGTTGGCCGTCGTGGCGGGATCTGCATGACGAAATCGGCAAGGTCGAGAGACGCCCCGACACGCCCATCAGGTACACGCTTGTTCAGCGCAAAGCCCAGGTCCATATCGCGGCCGACGTAGGTCGTCACCGTCACGGGCTCGGAGCGCGTCGCACCGCGTGCATCCTCCTCGCCGTTCGCCAGGTGCTCAAGCTCGTCGTCGAGCGCGGCGACGGCACCGTGGCTGAAACGGACCGGTCGATTGCGCAGCGGGAACCCTGCGGTCCAGACACATCCTCGAACGCCGAGCCCGTCCGCCAAATAGTCGCGGTCGAAGCTCTCCACCAGATCCACGAAGGTGCGCAGGGAGGACGACAGTGCGGCATGCCGCATCGCCTGGTCTGGGTAGACGAGTTCCATGAACATGATCGCGTCGCCATCGGTGCGCCACAGAAGCGGTGGCTCAAGTGCCCGGACTTCGGCGATATCAGCTCGCGCTTGCGCTACCCGGCGAGTGAACTCGCCATTGAAATCTCGGAGAAAGCGTTCGAAACGTGTCGGCCAGGCCGCTTCGGGCGCGGAGGTTTCCGCGGGCCATCGATGCTTGTAGTCCTTGGCGTTGCAGAGCGTGGCGCAGAAGAATGCGCGCAGCTGAGTTTCGCGCTTATCACCGATTGGTTTGAGCATCGTGCCCGCGGATGTAACTTGTCCGGTCAATGGCGGTCAAGTCCAATGTTCAATCCGCAAACTCCTCTGACGACGCCTCGTCCTTTCAACCTGATGTTCGGTACGACGTTTCGCCGTTGTTTGGTGCGGTGCCAGCGCCCGAGAACATCACCCAGCTCGCTGCGGTACTTGATACGTGGGCGCGCGACGGGGTTGATGCGTGGCGAGGCCAGGCTGATGAACGCTGGCTGATCGACTCGACAGTGGTCCGCCGGTGGGTCGACCACAGGCCGAGATACGCCCCGCCGAGGCCGAGCGAAGCGCACATCGCCGCCTGCGACCGCGTGTTGATCGAGGAGACGAAGCTTGCTGGACATTTCGGGGGTCTTGGCGAGCTGCAGGTGTTGGCGAAGCTGCGGCATCACGGTGCGGCATCGCGGCTGCTCGACGCGACAAGGAACGCAAACGTCGCGCTGTGGTTCGCGTGCCGTGAGCATCCGCGCGAAAGCGGCGTCCTCGTCGGATTTTCGCTGCGCAACTGCGTGGAGCTGAGCAGCCTCGACATCGCTGGCCCCATCGAGGCCACGCTCCGCGCCGGTGAGGACCAGATGATGTGGTGGCAGCCATGGGGGCTCTCTCCGCGGATCGCTGCGCAGCGCGCCGTGATGGTGCTCAGTCGGATCGTCGACGAGCCGTGGGGATCGGTGAGGTTCGGCAGCCGACCGCTGGGACCTGGTCGCGGCGCGGTCCCGGGAGCCGCGATCATGCTCATACGCCCCGAGCTCAAGCGGGCTCTCGGGCTGTCTCTCCAAGCAGTCGCTGGCCTCGGAGAGGGAGTGTTGTTTCCCGATTTCGACGGCTTCGCGCAGGCGCACGCATCGTCGATCGAGTTCGCGGATCCTGGTGTCTACGCACTTCGGGAGACCGCCTAACCGATAACGGCGCCTCATCAAGGGCGGGGCGGTAAGGGCGCTTCGGCTACGGCGCACCTCCGTCGCGCCACCGCTAGAAGCCTGCAAACGCGCCGGTCTGAACGGCGTTCGTGCGCCGGGTTGGGCCGTGACCAGCGATGCCTTGCTGGCATCGATCGCTCCTTTGGGGGCGGCTGTAATTTTTTGCCGTATGACCGACATGGCGAACCGAGGCATTGGTGAGCAGACCGTCGATCTCGGGATCGTCTCCCGCGAAATGGTGCGGCTGTTCAAGAGCCAGTTCGGGCGCGGACCGACCGTCGCCCGCACGCATTGGGCTGGCCCAGACACGATCGTGTGCATCCTGGAGGACACGCTCACTCCAGCGGAGCGGAAACTGGTCGATCTTGGCCAGCATCAGGCCGTGCGCGATATGCGCACCGCGCTGGAGCATGCGACCGTCCCCGAGTTCTGCGCGCCGATCGAAGCGCTGACGGGCCGCAAGGTGAAGGCGTTCACCAGCGCCCTTGACACCGTGTCGGACGGGCTCGCCCTCGAGATGTGGGTGCTGCACCCGGCGGGATACGAGGGCGTGGGGCGCGTGGAGCGAGGCTCGCAGATCGGCGAGATCGGGCCCGCAGGCCGCAGAATCCGGACAAACGTGTCCGAAAGCTTCGGCCCGATTGACCCGGCCTGATCGGCCAAGGCCGCTGGTCGATCTGCTCTACTAGACCTGTCGCTCGTCGTCGGGCGATCGGCACGCACGCCGCCAGCTTGCTGCTCGCGCCCAGCCCTCTTCTGACTGGAGGGGGCCGGGGACGGGTTTCAGGGGAGGTGCTGGTCGCTAGATCCTTTTCGGAGCAGCGATGCGCGATGCCCTCTCCCCCGCGGGGGACGCGTCCCCTGTGGACGCCCGACACGACAGCCTTACTTCGCGCGAGTTCGTCGCGCTGACCGGTGTGAGCGCCGAGCGGGTTCGCACCTGGCAGCGGAGGTTCGGCTTCCCGGCCACCACGCCAGACCGCCGCGGCCGCCGCGGCTTCTTCGCCACCGACGTGCCGCGGGTGCTCGCCGTCAAACAGCTCGTCGCGGCCGGCGCGCCGGTCGCCGAAGCAGTGCGCGACGTGCAGGCCGGCCGCTCGCTGCAGGTCGACCTCGACGTGCTCGAGAGCTCGTTCGGCTCGCTCGACACGCCGGTCGTCGCGGTGGCGGGGCCCTCGCCGATGGCCGTCGTCTGGGCCAACGACGCGGCACGGGCCGCGGCGCCCGACGGGGCGGACGCCGTCGAGCTGCCACATGCGCTCCGCGACCGCAGCACCACCCTGCAGGCGTTGCTGATCGAACCGCCCGCCGAGCCGGTCTGGCTCGCCCACCGGCCGTGGTTCGCCGAGCCCGCCACCGTCGACCCAGTCGACGCCCTTGCGACGCCGTCGCGCGCGGTGGCGTGGGCGTGCGGCGCCCCCGCGTTCGTGCCGGCCGTGCTGCTCGTGATGGACGTGCCGGCCGCCGACGAGGACGGCGCAGACGGCGACTTGCCGCGTGGCCGCCACGACGGCCTCGGCTTCAACCTCCAGCAGCAACAGCAGCAGCAGCGCGAGCAGACGCTCGTCGAGCACGACTGGGCCGTGGCGTTTGGCACGGCCCGCCGCGCGCTCCAGCGCGGCGCCGGCGGCAAGGCGATCGACCAGGCCCTCGGTGCGCTGATCAGCGGCGGCGTTGGCCGCGACGCGCTGCTCGTGCTGCCACAAGGGGACGAGCTCCGGGTATTGCTTTCCGCGCGCGGCAACCTGCCCACCTCGGCGCTGTCGCCTGGCACCACCCGCGAGCTGCGGTCGACGATCGACGCTGACGTCCCCGTGGCGCTCGGCTCGAAGGCGGTCGCCGAGTTGCTGGCGCCCGATGGCGGCCACAGCGTGGCGACCGCGCTCCTCGCCGGACGGGCCGAGGTCGGATTCCTCGTGATCGCCTCGGACGACGCGCCGGTCCTCTCCGAGGTCCAGACCGACCTGCTGCTCGCGTTCGCGACGACGCTCGCCGCGGCGATCACCCGCGACCGCGCCGCGGCCGCGCTGCGCCGCGTGCGCGGTGCCGAGTAGCTAGGCCGAGCAGCGGTCCGCTGTCGGAATAATCCGACACGAGATCACTCCGCGCACGTTGTCGGGATATTCCGACACTGCGACCTGTTGGCTGGATGTCGGAAAAATCCGACTTTCGGATCCCAGGGTGCTATTGTCGGAATATGACGACAAGCCGAGACCAGATCTGGGAAGTCCGCTCGCCGGACGATCTGGCGCGTGCCCTGGCGTCGGCACGGGTGAGCCGGGGGCTGACGCAGCAGGACCTCGCCGAGGAAATCGGTGTCGGCCGCAGCTACCTCGCCGAGCTTGAGAGCGGCGCCGCGTCGCCGGTCGCGATCGAGCGAACACTCCGCGCGCTGCGGCGCCTCGGGGCGACGGTCACGATCACCCTCCCGGACCGCGGCGATGGCTAGGCGTCTTCGCCGCCTCCGCATCTGGCTAGCCGGAACGCACGTCGCCGACTTCGAACAGCGCCATTGGAACGAGCTGCGGCTGCGCTACACCGAGGAGGCGCTCGACCTCTGGCCGCAGAACAGCCCCGTTGTCTCGTGCTCGCTGCCGCTGCAGGCGCGGCCGCAGGACGCGAAGGTCTTCGCGAGCGGCCTGCTCCCAGAAGGCCATGCGCTGGAGGCGCTCGCTGCGCGAGCGGGCATCGCGACACGCGAGACGTTCGGGCTGCTGGAGCGCTACGGACGTGATGTGGCCGGCGCGCTCGTGATCGCCGCCGAAGGCTGGACGCCGGACGCCGGCAGCGTCGAGCCGTACACCGACACGACGCTCGAAGCTGCGATCGAGGCGCTCGGCGAGCATCCGCTCGGTGTGGTCGACGACAGCGAACTTTCGCTCGCCGGGCTCCAAGAGAAGCTCCTGCTCGTCGCGCTGCCGCTGGGAGGCTGGGGCCGACCCGTGCACGGTGAGCCGTCGACGCACATCCTCAAGGTCGACGACCGCAGGCGGCCGGGGCTCGTCGCGGCTGAGGCTGTGGCGCTGCGCCTTGCCGAACACGCCGGTCTCAGCGCCATCGACCCGGTGGTCGAGCGCATCGGCGACGTCGACTGCCTGATCGTGCGGCGGTTCGACCGACGTGTGGTCGACGGCGCGGTCGAGCGAATCCACCAGGAAGACCTCAGCCAGGCGACGGGCATCGACCACATCGGGCCGACCGGGCGCGGCAAGTACGAGCGCCACGGCGGCCCGGGGTTTCAGGCCGCAGCCAAGCTGCTCGACGTCTACGCGATCGATCCAGCGGCGCAGCTCGACCGGCTTGTGCAGACGGCCGCGTTCACCGTGGCGATCGGCAACGCTGACGCGCACGCCAAGAATCTGGCTCTGCTGCATCCAACGGGGCAGGCGATCGAGCTCGCGCCGCTCTACGACACGGTGCCCACGGCGCTGTGGCCGAAGCTCCGCCCGGACTTGGCGATGCGCGTCAACGGCCGCGAGCGGGCTCGCGCTGTCACGCTCGATGACATCGCCGCTGAGGCGAAGACGTGGCCGCACTCGCCGGCCCGCGCCCGCGCCGTCGCCGTCCAGACCATCGAGGTGCTGCTCGACGGCTTGGACGGCGGGGTCATCGACGACGAGATGCCCGTAGCGGCATATGTGCGTGGGCGCTGCGAGGAGCTTCTCGCGGCTTGAGGCTGTGGACGGACCGGCCCCACGCCTGACCCGTCCCGCGCTCGCCCTACGCGTCCCAGTCGCGCGGCGCGGCGCCGGTGTAGTCGACCTGGTCGACGCGCGCCGCGAACGCAGCGCCGATCGGCTTGTCTTCGAGCGCCTCGAGGTAGCAGGGCGTCATGCCAGCCAGGAAGACCGGGTAGAGCATGATCGTCCACTGGCGCGGCGTCATCCCGAAGTCCAGGCCGAAGGCGCAGACGAGCGCGCTGGCGTTGATCGCGAGCGGCTTGCCCGTGGTCGCGAGGTACTCCTCGATCTCAAACGCGAGGCGCACGAAGGCGCCGTCGTGCAGCCGGTACTTCTCGGCCTCGGCCATCATCGCCGGGATGCGCTCGTCGCCGTTGTGCAGCGGGCGGCCGTAGCCGGCGATCTTGCCCTGGGTGCGCAGATGCTCATCGACGCACTCCTGGATCGACTGGCCTGCGCGGACGCCGTCCATGACGCGCTGCAGGAAGGTGATCGCCTTCCAGTCGATGCGGCGGCCGAAGATCGACGCCTCCGACACCGCGTGGGCGGCCGACAGCGCGAGCGCTGACGTGCTGCGCATCGAGCCGGCGAGGCTCGCGACGCGGTTGTTCCAGACGCGCGCGTCGGGGTAGCTGGTATTCACCCAGAAGGTGTCGAGCAGCGCGGCCTGGTCGGTGGTGAGCTCGGCGCCCGCGCCGTAGGCCTGCAGCTGCAGCCAGCTCGTGTCGTGCATCACCTCGGCGTGGATGTCGCGTCCGCGGAAGACGGCGCGCTCACCGGGGAACGCAGCGCCCGCAGACGTGACGAACTTGCCGGTGTGCGCCTGCAGCGGGTGCGCCTGCGGCTCGGTGGCCTGGGCCGCGGCCGGAGCCTGCGGCGGGTCCTGCATCGTCGTCATCGCGAGACCTCCTCACGGGAGCTGGCGGCCGCGGACGCGAGCCGCTCGGCCGGGTCGTCGAGCAGCTCGATCTCGGGGAACGGGAACGCCTTGAAGCCGAGGTCGGCCTGCTCGAGGGCGTGGGCCGCAGCGCCGGGCAGGCGCAGCAGCAGGTAGAGCATCTCGCCCTGCACGGGCGACAGCCCGAGGTCGGTGAGCGCCGCCGCAGCGACACCCGCCAGCGACAGCGGCGCCCCGTTGATCTCGCTCAGCTCGTCGGCGTGCTCGGCGAGCCACCCGACGGTGCCGCCCGCGACGTGCGGGGCAAGCGCGGCGAGGGTCTGCCGGACTGGCGTCGAGATGGAGCGGGCGTGCGGCTCGAAACCGGGCCGGTGCTCGAGCTCGGGCCACACGTCGTCGCGCTCGACCGGCGGGGCGGCCACGTCAGCGCGCCACGCATCGAGGTCGCGGCCGCAGCGGGCCAGCGCCTCCATCGCGCAGAACACGTCGCGGCCACCGCCGCCCTGCCCGGCGCCGACGGCGAGCGCCGCCGCCAGCGTGGCTGCGGCGGGTGAGCCGCTCACGCCAGCCGACATCGCGGCGTGGACCGACGCCTCACGCGGGCCCGGGTTCGCCACCGCCACCGCGAGGTCGTTGAGCAGCGCGGCGTGCGGCGCTGAGGGCCGCTCGCCCGTGAGCAGCAGCAGGACCATCTCGCCCCACTGCGCGCGGCCGACCAGCTGGCCGTAGACGTCGTAGCCGTGACAGCGGGCAGCCTCGATCGCGAACGCGTCGCCAGGCGCCGGCTCCTCCTGCCAGATCGCGGTCTGCAGCTGCACGCTCATCCGTTCACCTCGTTGAGCGTCTGCAGGCGCAGGCTCATCGGCGGGACCTCTTCGCCGTCGATGCGCACATCGAGCAGCGTCGGCCCCTCGCGGCGCGCGATGGCGTCGAGGTCGAGCTCCTGCAGGTCGGCGAGCGTCTCGACAACGTGCGCGTGCACGCCGAGCGAGTGCGCGAGCCCGCGGTAGTCGATCGTCGGCAGCTCGAAGGCCGTCTGCTCAGCGCCGGCGAGGCGCTGGCCGTGCTTCACCATGCCCAGCGCCGAGTCGTTGAGGATCACGAAGATCACCGGCAGGCGCTCCTGTGCGGCGACCGTGATCTCCTGGCCGTTCATCAGGTAGCTCCCGTCGCCCGTCAGGCAGACGACCGCATTGGACGCGTCGGCCCGGGCGAGGCCGACGGCCGCGCCGATCGCCCAGCCCATCGGCGCGAACTCCGTGAGGACGTGCAGCCAGGGCGAGCCCGGGACGCGGTTGGCGAGCGTCGCCCGGCCGGGATCGCGCAGCCAGTGCACGGCCCAGGCGGTGCTGTTGCCAGCGTCCGCGATGAAGCGCGCGCCGCCGGGCAGACGGTCGCCGAGCTCGGTCACGAGGTGCTGCGGCTTGATCGGGCCATCGACCTGCAGCGGCACCTGGCCGCCGGTCGTCGACGGGTTGGCGCGCAGGTGCGAGGTCTCGACCGGAGCCTGCGGCGCGACGCGCTGGGCTAGCGCCGAGAAGATCCCGCCGATGTTGCCGTGCAGGTGGTGGCGCGCCATCGGCGAGTAGAGGAAGTGCTCGGGGTTGTCGTCGACGTGCAGGAGCCGGTCGCTGAGCAGGACCGGGTTCCAGGCGGCCGACGTCCATTCGCTCACGCACGAGCCGACGAGCACGACGAGGTCGACGTCGTCCGACAGCGCGGCGCGCGCCGACCCGTGGCCCGCGAAACCGAGCACGCCGCGATACAGCTGGTGGTCGGTCCGGACGAGGCCCTTCGCATCGGGCGTGACGACGAACGGGGCGTTGCTCGCCTCGATGACCGCCATGATCCGGCCCATCGCGCCCTGGCAGCCGCGGCCGAGGACGAACACCGTGCGCTCGCTGTCCTTGAGCGAGTCGCGGAGCAGATCGACGTCGGCCGGGTGGAAGCTGCTGCGGGCCCCAGCGAGGCGCGGCATCGTCGCCGTGCCGAAGCTGCGTTCGACCGGCGCGCGGAGCACGTCGACGGGGAACGACAGGTGCACCGGGCCGGCCGGCGCCTGCAGCGCGCGCAGCACGGCCGACGTGACGCGCGTCTCGACCTGCGACGGGTGGCTGACGAGCTGGCTGGAGCGCGTGCAGCTCTTGAACATCCCGATCACGTCGACGCCGACGCCGCTGGACTCCTGAAGCGCGCGCTTGCCCATCAGCGGCAGTGCGGGCTGCCCGGTGATCGCCAGCATCGACACGCCGTTCTCGAACGCGCAGGCGACGCCCGTGAGCAGGTTTGTGGCGCCGGGACCGGACGTCGCGCAGCAGACGCCGAGCTTGCCGGTCTCGCGGGCATAGCCCTCGGCCATGAACGCGGCGCCCGCTTCATGGCGCGCGACGACGAGCCTGGGGCCGCCGTTGCGTTCGCTGATGGCCAGCGCGTCGGTCAGCGGTTCGATCGCGCCGCCCGGGACACCAAAGACGTACTCGACGCCGAGGATCCTCAGGAGGTCGACCAGGTAGGTCGCGGCGGAAACCGCGTCCGTGCCGAAGTCGACAGGAGCGGTCGTGCCGGGGGGAGTGGGGGAAAGCGTGGGGTTCAGCACGCTTGGCGACGCTAAGAGAGATTTGTCCAAGAATCGAGTATGAACTGTTTTTCTGTGTGCTGACTCACCTAAAGCCTGACCATCTAGCCCCGGCCGACTGGCTGGGGATGTTGGGCCGAAACGGGGAGTCTGGTCGCGCCAGGAGTCGGTGCGGCTGACTGGTTCAGCCAGTGAGCCCTCCAATGCGGACGGATTGCCCACGGGGAGCGCCGCGGCCACGTTTGTTCGCGGCGCCCCTAGTGCCGGGGGCTGAGCGTGCCCATGACCGCTTCGACATCGGCCTGGTCCGGCGTCGGAAGGCCCTGGCGGACGTTCGACAGCATGAGGCCTTCGGCCAGCATGAGGATCGCTAGGCGCTGCTCGGGCCGCGCCTCTGCGCCGCCGGGGAGCTGGGGTGTGATCGCCTCGGTCAGTGCGACGATCCCGCCGAGTTGCTCCTGCAGCAGCGACTGCAGCTCAGGCTCGTGCGAAGCCGCGAGGAAGAGCTCGAAGCGCGCGATCGTGCGCGTGCGCGCGGGTGCCCCGAGCCAGTGGACGACGAGCGCCGAGACTTCGCGGTTGATCGAGGCTGTGTCGCGCGTGCCCTGACGCAGGCGCTCGGTGACTGCCGCGATGTCCGCGGAGTCGAGCGCGTAGAGCCGCTGGAGCGTGAGGCTCATCAGATCGATGCGGCGGCGGCAGTAGTACGACGTCGAGCCAGCGGGGAGCTCGGCGGCCTCGTCGACGGCGCGATGCGTGAGGCCGCGGATGCCGCGCTCGCCGATCACCGTCAGTGCCGCGTCGGCGATCAGGGTCCGGCGGGCGTCCATCCGCGGGATCGTAGGGACGCGGCCGGCGACGTCCCTTGCGTCGGCGACGCAGGTGTGGGACTGTCCTCTACAGATGCAGAGTCCGTTGGAGAGAACGAACGCGCCGGCGTCCGCGGAGGGGCCGACCCGCCGACGGCTGCTCGTCGGGGGCGGCGGCATCGCAGCAGGTGCGGCGCTGCTCGCCAGCCCGGGCGCACGGACGGCTGCCGCGGCGAGCGCCAGCTGCGAACCGCGCTACCTCCGCTACCGCGCGGCCGACGAGGCCCGGCCGTACGCGAAGTACATGAAGCCGCACGTCGATCCGCCACAGCCGCATGTGCCCGAGGCGATCGCCCGTGGGCCAGTGGCCCCGGCGCTGATCCCGGCGCGCAGCGCGCTAGCCGCCGACATGCACACGCCCGGCTACTCGGCCGTCGAGACGGGCTACGGCAAGCTCGCCAACGGAGAGATCTGGGTCGCCTGCCTCACGGACATGCCGCGGGTGTCCCCGGAGATGTGGGACTGGTGGTTCGGCTGGCACAGCAAGGAGAGCGCCCGCTACAAGCTCTGGCATCCCGATGCGCACGCCTATGCCGGCCTGCGTTACGACCGCGCCGACGCGGCTGGCCTGACCGACCAGCAGAAGTACCGCGGCAACACGTCGTACGTCGACGAGTCGATCGATGGGCACATGGACCAGCTCGCGATCGCGTTCACCGATCCGCGGCGGTTCGGCGTCGACCCAGCCCGGTTCGACGGGACGGCGGTCTGCGGCACGGTCGGCACCGCGCTGCTGCCGGTCAACGTCGGCATCCTCTGCCACCAGGTGCGCCGCACGGCGACGGGCTCGGAGATGCGCAGCCGCTTCTACCTGAACGTCGCCGGCACACGGTCGCTCGATGCCGCGGCGATCGCCTGCGCGGTGAAGCGCGGCATCTCGCTGCCTCGTTCGATCACGTTCGACCTGCGGTTCGGCGCGGCCCTGCTGCGCCACTGCGGCGAGGAGATGAACCACCTCGCTCAGTTCTTGCCCGAGCTCCATGCGGAGTTCAGCTAGGGCGCCTCGCGATACCTCGGGACAGGATCGCAAGGCCTGAGCCGGGCGCGTCATGCACTGACACGGGACGCGTCTGGCTCAGGCCCCGGCGCGCCGGAAGCCGGTGCCCGTCCTCTGCGTCAGCTGTCGCCGAGGTGGCGGCCGAGGAACTCGAGCATGTCGCTGACGGCCGTCTCGAACGGCTCGCCGAGGTAGATGTCGAAGTGGCCGGTCTCGTACGTCTTGGTCTCGATCGCTGGGTTGTCGCTGCGGCGCAGGTGGCGGAGCGTCGTCTTCGTCGGCGCGACCGTGTCCGTGAGGCAGACGAGCGCCAGCGTCGGCACGGTGATCTTCGACAGCGACGTGCCCGGCCGGTAGGTGCCGATCTGCAGGCCGATACGGGCGGCGATGCCGGAGGCGTGTCCGGGAGCGGTGAGCGCTTCGAGGGCTCCGTAGCCGGGCTCGGCGTCGGGAGCGGTCATGAGGGCAGCCGACCCGCGCGGCCCGGCGGGAGCGACCAGCACCGGCGGGCGGCGCCGGGCGGCAGCGGCGAGATCGGCGGCTGCGGCCATGCCGACGCGGGCCGTCGACATCGGGCCGAGCGTGCGCGACGACGCGAGGCCGTCGGTGAACGGGCACTGCGCGATGACGGCGGCGACGTTGGCGCCGTGAGCCGCCAGGTGGAGCACGTGGCCGCCGCCGAACGACGAGCCCCAGATCGCGACCTTCGTGCCGTCGGTCTCCGGCAGGTTGCGCGCATAGGCGATCGCAGAGCGGAAGTCCTCGTGCTGGCGGCTGATGCTGAGCACCTGGCGCGGAGTGCCGCCGCTGTCGCCGAAGGAGCGGTAGTCGAACGTCAGCGCGGCGTAGCCGGCGGCTCGGAAGCGCTCGGCGTAGTGCTGCAGGCCCATGTCGCGCGTGGCGCCGAGACCGTGCCCGAGCACGACGATCGGGAAGCCGTTGGCTGGGGCGGGCCCGTCGGGGACGTAGAGGTCTCCCGCGCATTCCGAGTGGCCCGCGGGGAACCGCACGGAGCGAATTGAGGTTGCCTCGCCGGGACTCGAGCTCATCGGGCGATGGTACCGGGCGGTCCGCCCGCAGGCACTGTGATTTGCCGAACGGAGGTGTCTTGCCGCAGCAGTCGTGCCAATCTGAGGCATTCGTCAATAAGGCGCGCCGGATAATTCAGAACTCGCAGTATCCGCCGTGGTACCTGCCGGTACACGGTGAGGCCCGGCTCAGTTTCCCGCCGGGTTTCTGTGGGCGCGCTCACAGAGCCGCACCATTCCTTCTACCGCCCCTGTCCCCGGCGGGAATCCAACCGGCGTCTGGCCCTGTCCGACCAGCGCCTCCCGGAGGTCCCAATGTCCTACCTGTCCCCAGTCCGATGCCTGCGATGACCCAAGACCGTCGCCGCGAGCGCACGGCGAACGCCATCGTCGCCGCGGCGTCCCGCCTCTTCTACGAGCAGGGCGTCGCCCGCACCACGACCGATGAGATCGCCGCGCTCGCTGGTGTCTCGGTCGGCTCGATCTACGCGCACTTCAGCGATAAGCAGACGCTGTTCGTGAGCATGGTCGACCGCGCGCTTGAGATCAACGAGCGCTACATCGTCAACCGCACGTGGTCGGTGTCGCCGCTGCAGCGGCTCCTCAACACCGGCGACGCGTACCTGCAGTTCGCGCTCGACGAGACCGAGGCGTTCTACCTCACGACGATGCGCGTGCGCGAGCCCACCGACAATCCCGCGATCCACGCGATGGAGAAGCGGATGGGCGAGCGCATCGCGCGGATCGCCAAGCAGATCGGATCCGATGCGGCGGCGGCGATCGAGGCCCGAGAGATCGAGCCGGTGCCGATCGAGAAACTGCTGATGTACCTCTGGGGGTCGTGGGCGGGCGTCATCTCGCTCCACCTCCGGATCGACGAGTTTCAGGCCGAGCATTTCGACGTCAGCGAGTCTCTCCACCTCGCCGAGTCGATTCTCGCCCGCGGCCTCGGCGGCTCGCTGCCGACGCCCCGGGCTGCCTGAAGGCGCCCAAGCGCCGGAACGCCGGAAGGCGTCCGGCGCGTGCGCCGCCGCTCTCGCGGGACCCGAGCGCGGCGGAACAGGGTGCCACGCCGCCCGAGACAGGCCCTGGATGGTCGACGCCCGCTTCGCGGCCGCCGACCATCCAGGGCTGCGGCAAACCGGCGGGCCTCGGTCGGGGACCGGTCGGCTGGCAGGTACAGGTTGTACGCGCTACGCGACCGCCTGGCTGGCGCCGCGGGGGGCTCAGCGGGGCGCGATGCGCAGCAGGCCGCTGAAGGTGCCCTGCCAGAGGACGCGACGGGCGCCGACGTTGCCCGCGAGCTGCATGGTGTCGTAGAGCGAAGTCGCCGCCAGGGGGCGCGACGCGCGCGTCGCGCCCGTCTCGAAGTCGAGCGCGGTGAGGGCGTAGGTGTCGAACAGCCCGGCGCGGTTGTCGCCGAACGGGCTGTGGCGCCCGACGGTGTAGATCAGCCCGTCGGCCAGCGAGAGCTTTGGGACGGCCGCCGAGCGGACGGGGCTCGTCCAGCGGGTCGTGCAGCGGCTGCCACCGCTACCGGCGGTGCTGTGGCCCCGGACGGGCCGGCCGCTGCCACCGCTACCGGCGGTGCTGTCGCTCCGGATCGGCCGGCCGCCGCCGCCGTCGCCCGTGACGTCGATGCGCGTGACGCCGCCGCGGAACGGCGCGGCTGACGGCACGCTGCGGCCTGCACCAGCCGGGACCGCGGGGTAGGGATAGCCGTAGGTGCTCGCGACGACGACGCTGTCGCCGATCCCGATCGGTGAGTTCTCGCTGCCGCTCGTCGCCGCCGTCAGGACCGGCTCGGCGCAGACCTGTCGCGCGCTCGAGGTTTCGAACACGAGCAGCCGCTCGCGCGGGGCGGCGTTGTCGACGATCGCGAGGTACTCGTCGCCGAGCTGCAGGCCGAAGAACGTCGGCGTGGACCCCGTCCCCTGGCTGAGTTTGCCCGGCTTGCGCGCCGCGCCGCGGTCGTAGGCGGCGCGCCAGACGACGCGCGGCGCACCGCTGGCATCGGCGCGCAGCAGGTAGAGCGCGTGGTCGGTGGCGACCGCGGTTCCCGCAGGCGCTGTGGCGATCGAGTTGGCGACGCGCTCACCGGCTCCGAGCGCGATGGTCTGCACGGCTCCGTCGCGCCCAGCGAACCCCGCGACGCCGCCCTCGGTCGCAAACCACACCCGGCCGTCCCAGTCCGGCGCGAGACCGACCACGCCGCCGCAGTCGACTGCGCCGTGGGTCCCGCCTGGTCTGTTGCCCGTGCCGCCCGGAGAGCCGGCGCCGCTAGCCAGGCCCGCACCGCACGCCGCCGCCAGCGCGGGCCGCAGCGGCGTGCGCTCAACGACCCGCAGCACCCAGCGGCCACCGCTCCGCTGCGCATGCGCGATCCGCAGCAGCGCCCCGTTGCCATCGACGGCGACCACGCGGTCCTGCTCATCCAAGTACGGGTAGACGCCAGCGAACAAGTTCTGGCCGGCCGTGAGCCGCAGCGACGCGCGCCGGCCGCCAGTGGCGGGGTCGAGCAGGAAGACCGTCGGGCGCCGGTCGACGACCTGGGTGCAGACGGCGAGCGGCAGACCGTCGCTGCCGATCAGGACCGTTGGACAGGGCCCGCCTAGCGCCAGCGCACGGGTCCGCACCGCGCCTGTCCCGGGACCCGGCAAGGGCGTCGTGTCTGACGCCGCGCTGTCGCCATGCATCGCTGCGGCTCCGCCCGCGGCCGTCCACGGGTTGATCGGGACGGGGGCCGCGTCAGCGGCCGGCGGGCACACCGCGCCGAGCGCGAGCGCCAGCCCAAGCAGGATCCGTCCACGCCGCAGCATCCGACCAGGAAGAAGAGCACGCGTCGGCGGTCGCCCGCAAGCGCCCTGGCCCGGACGGGCGCAGTTCCGATCGGCAGCCCGGCACGCAGACGGCCAGCCGCAGACTCAGACGGCGCTGCCGCCGAGGTACGCGTCTTGGATCGACGCGTCGTCGGCCAGCTCCTGGCCGGTTCCCGACTTGGTGATCTCGCCGGTGTCGAGCACGTGCGCGGTGTCGGCGCGTTTGAGGGCCTGGGCGGCGTTCTGCTCGACCAGCAGCACGGTGGTGCCCTGCTGGTTGATCTCGGTGATGATCGTGAAGATCTGCTGGATCAGCTTCGGCGCGAGGCCCATCGACGGCTCGTCGAGCAGCAGCAAGCGCGGCCGGGCCATCAGCGCGCGGCCGATCGCGAGCATCTGCTGCTCGCCGCCCGACATCGTCCCCGCGATCTGGTCGATGCGCTCCTCGAGGCGGGGGAACAGCGCGAGGGCGCGGTCGAGGTCTTCCTTGTAGGCGGGCGTCTTGCGATCGGTGCGCACGTAGGCGCCCATATCGAGGTTCTCGCGCACCGACATGCCCGGAAAAATCCCGCGGCCCTCAGGCGACTGCGAGATGCCGAGCTTCACCCGCTCGTACGGCGGCAGCGAGGTGATGTCCTGGCCATCGAACTTGATCGACCCGGCCCGCACTTTCAGCAGGCCCGAGATCGTCTTGAGCGTCGTCGACTTGCCGGCGCCGTTGGCCCCGATCAGCGTCGCGATCGTGCCCTCTTCGACGTTGAAGGAGATATCGCGGATCGCCTCGATGTGGCCGTAGTTGACCGAGAGGCTCTCGATCTCAAGCAGCGTCATCTTCATCGACCCCCAGGTAGGCGGCGATCACGGCGGGGTTCTCGCGGATCTCGGCAGGCTTGCCCTCGGCGATCTTGCGGCCGAACTCCAGCACGACGATCCGGTCGGTCACGCCCATCACCAGGCGCATGTCATGCTCGATCAGCAGGACCGTATAGCCGGTATCGCGGACCTTCTTGATGAGCTCCATGAGCTTCTGCTTCTCGGCCGGGTTGAATCCAGCGGCAGGCTCGTCGAGGCACAGCAGCTTCGGGTTCGTCGCGAGGGCGCGGGCGATCTCCAGGCGGCGCTGGTCGCCGTACGACAGGTTCGCAGCGAGCTCGTCGGCCTTGCCGCGGATCCCAACCAGCTCGAGCAGCTCATACGCGCGCTCTTCGGCGGCGCGCTGCTCCGAGCGCTGCCGCGGCGTGCGGAACAGCGCGCGCAGCACGCCGACCGACGAGTGCGTGTCCGCGCCGACGAGCACGTTCTCCAGCGCCGTCATCGAGCGGAACAGCCGGATGTTCTGGAATGTGCGCGCGATACCCAGGCGCGTGATCTGAAAGCGCTTGAGCCCGGCGAGCGATGTGCCGGTGAACCGCGCCTCGCCGCTCGTCGGCTTGTAGACGCCCGTCATCACGTTGAAGCAGGTCGTCTTGCCCGCGCCGTTGGGTCCGATCAAGCCGAGGATCTCGCCCTCGCGGATGTCGAACGTGACCCCGTCGAGCGCCGTGACGCCGCCGAACTTGAGCGTGACGTTGTCGACCTCGAGGATCGGCGCGCCGAGCACCGGCGCCACAGGCTCTGCAGGCGGAGTCGGGTCCTTGGTGAGGTCAGCCATTGACCTTGTGCTCCAGCTCGGGCTGCTCTTCGTCGGTGCCCTCTTCGAGCGCTTCGAGCTCCGCCTTCATCGCCTGCGCGCGCTTGGTGCGCCGCGGCGGCAGGATGCCCTGCGGGCGGTAGATCGCGAGCAGCATCAGCGCGAGGCCGAAGATCAGCACGCGGAAGTCGGCGAAGCCGCGGAACCGCTCTGGCAGGTAGACGACGAGCGCCGCGCCGATGATCACGCCCCAGCGGTTGCCCTGGCCACCGACGACGACGGCCGCGACGAACAGCATCGACAGCAGCAGCTGGAACGACTGCGGGCTCACGAAGCCCTGGCGCGCAGCGAACAGCGACCCGGCGAGGCCGCCGACGAACGCGCCCATCGCGAACGCAAGCAGCTTGTAGCGGAAGGTCGGCACGCCCATGATCTCGGCGGCGTCCTCGTCTTCGCGGGTCGCCTCCCAGGCGCGGCCGACGCGGCTGTCCTTGATGAGCGTGTCAGCGAAGAGCACGATGATCACGACCGTCAGCGCGAGCCAGTAGTACGGGATCGCGTCGAGCACGCCGAACTTGAGCACCTTCGTGGTGGTGTTCTCGTCGATGCTCGGGATGAGGCCGTCCCACTCCAGATGCGGCACCTCGAACAGGCCGGTGGTCGTCTCCGGCGGGATGCTCGTGGGCGGCGGGATCTTCGAGATGCCGCGGGCGCCGCCGAGCCAGTCGGAGTTCACGGCCGTCAGGCGGATGATCTCGCCGAAGCCGAGCGTCACGATCGCCAGGTAGTCGCCACGCACGCGCAGCGTCGGCGCACCCAGCAGGACGCCGGACACCATGGCGAGCACGACCGCGATCGGGACCACGAGGAAGTACGGCAGCGACGCATGCGCCGACGTGAGCACGGCGACGACGTACGCGCCGATGGCGTAGAAGCCCACGTAGCCGAGGTCGAGCAGGCCGGCGTAGCCGACGACGATGTTCAGGCCCAGCGCGACGATCGCGTAGATCGCCATCGTGAACAGCACGCCGCCGAAGTCGCTGTCGGGCGTCGTGATGATCGGCAGGTTCAGCAGCGGCAGGATGTAGAAGAACGCCGCGCCGACGATGCCGAGCAGGATCTTGCCGCGCTTCGTCTCGGGCAGCGAGAGCTTCGGCCGTGGGATCCGGCTGGCGGCGCTCGGCTTGGCAGCGGCGCTCATGCGCGGGCCTTTCCGAGGGACTCGCCGAGGAGGCCGGTCGGGCGGAAGAGCAGGATCACCACGAGCAGGACGAACGCGACGACGTCCTTCCACTCGGTGCCGATCAGCGCTGAGCCCCAGTTCTCGGCGACGCCGAGCACGAGGCCGCCGACGAGCGCGCCGCGCAGGTTGCCGATGCCGCCCAGCACGGCGGCGGTGAACGCCTTGACGCCCAGGATGAAGCCCGCGTCGAACCGGGTCGTGCCGATCCGGATCATGTAGAGCGTCGCCGCGGCACCGGCCATCAGGCCGCCGAGCAGGAACGTGATTTGGTAGATCCGCTTGGAGTCGACGCCCATCAGCGCAGCCGAGTCCGGGTCCTGCGCCACGGCGCGCATGCCGCGCCCGATGCGCGAGCGCCGCACGAAGCGGTCGAGGGCGAACATCATCAGGATCGCCGACAGGATCACGAGCAGGTCGACGGTCGTGACGGAGTAATCGCCGATCTTGAAGACGGGCTCCGGCGTGATCGACACCGGGAGCGAGCGGTTGTCGCGGGCGCCGGAGACGTACTTGCCGAGGGTGTCCTCGAGGCCGACGAAGCCAGCGATGCGGTCGCGCAGGCCCATGATCTCGGCGAGCGCGAACGACGCGCCGATGGCGGAGATCAGGGCGACAAGCTTGGGAGCGCCCCGCTTGAGGAGCGGCCGGTAGGCCACGCGCTCGATCAGCAGGGCGATGCCGGCCGACATGGCCATCGCAGCCATGAGCGCGACGATGAGCAGCGCGATCAGCGCGCCAGTGCTCGTGTCGGGGCCAGCACCGAAGAGGTAGAAGGTCCACACCACCGCAAAGGTCCCGTACATGAAGACCTCGGAGTGGGCGAAGTTGATGAGCTGCAGGACGCCGTACACCATCGTGTAGCCGAGGGCGACGAGTGCGTAGATCGATCCCAGCGCGAGGCCGGTGATCGTCAGCTCGAAGAAGTGGTCGAAGAGGAACTGCAAGTGGCGTGCCCGGGGGCGGGGCCGGCCGCGGCCGGGAGCCCGTCAAAGACTCCCGGCCGCGGCAACATGCCGGGTGGTCCGCGCTGGGCGCTGACCGCTACTTGATCTCCGTGTCCGGGACGATCTTGCCGCCCTCGACCTTGTAGGCGTAGATCACGACCTCGGCGACCTCGCCGGTGTCGTCGAACTTGAGCTGCTTGGTGATGCCGGGCTCGTCGTAGGAGTTGGTCCACTCGAGCAGGCCAGCGCGATCGGTCTTGCCGGCGGCGATGCCGTCGAGCAGGATCTTGGTCGCGTCGTAGCCCTCAGCCGAGTAGGTGCCGGGCTCCTTGTCGTTGTTCGTCGCCTTGTACTTCACGGCGAAGTCGTCCGGCGCGGGGCCGCACGGGCAGGTCAGGCGGGCGTCATCGGCGCCCTTCTCACCAGCGGCCTCGACGAAGCCGGGGTCGTTGGAGCCGTCGCCCGAGACGAAGAAGCCCTTCCAGCCACCAGCGCGGAGCTGCTTGGCGAGGAGGCCGGCCTCGGCGTAGTAGCCGCCGAACCAGAGGGCGTCAGCGCCTGAGGCCTTGATCTTCGTGACGGTCGGACCGAAGTCGGTCTGCTTCTGCTGGACCGTGTCGGTGCCGCCGACGAGGGAGCCGAGCTCCTTCTTCACGCCGTCAGCGATGCCCTTGCCGTACTCCGAGGCGTCATCGACGACGAAGACCTTCTTCGCGGCGAGCGTGTCCTTGATGTACTTCGCAGCGGCCGGCGCCTGCGTGGCGTCGTTGCCCAGGACGCGGTGGAAGGTCTTCCAGCCGTTCTTGGTCAGGTCCGGGTTGGTCGCCGATGCGGAGATCGTGACCAGGCCGGCCTCGCTGAACGCAGCGCCGGTGGCGTCGGACTCACCCGAGAACGCCGGGCCGACCACGCCGACGATGGCGTCGTCGCCGATGATCTTGGTGGCCAGCGGGGTGGCCTTCTCCGGGTCGCCCTGCGAGTCGAACTCAGACAGGGTGATGGTGCAGTCCGGGTTGGCCTTGTTGAACTCGTCGACGGCGACCTTGACGCCGCCCACGATGTTCAGGCCCAGGTTCGCCGCGTCGCCGGTCTTCGGGCCGAGGTAGGCGATGGTGGAGGGCTTGCATGCGCCTGCGGAGTCGCCGCCGCCGTCGGTCGATGCCTTTTCGTCATCGCCGCAGGCCGAGAGGGACAGGCCAGCCGCCGCGACCAGAGCGACGAACGCGCCCCTGGACTTGGTGAGATTCATATCGATTCGCGCCTCGATTTGGAGGGTTGACCAGTGGGTGTCTGGTCAGAGTTCGGAGCAAGCTACCACCGGCCTCAGACGCGAAACAAGCGGTTTTCCGGTGGCTCGCCGTCGCAGTTGGGCGACAGTGTGTAACCCAGTCATGCGGCGGGCGCGCCAACGAGCGCGAACATCGTCACGTCGTAGCGCGGCCCACCGTCGCGCAGCGCGAGGAACGACTGCAGCGTCCCCTCAGCCGTAAACCCTGCGCGGACGGCCACTCCGGCGCTCGCGATGTTGCCGAGCGGCACCGGCAGCTCGATGCGGTAGACGTCGAGCGTGGCGAACGTCCAGGCGCTCAGCAGGTGCACGGCGCGGGTGGCGTGTCCTTGGCGCCGATGCGGTGCTGCAACGACGTACCCAAGCTCGGCGCGCTCGTAGATGCCGATCATGAGGTCGATCCCGCCGATCACCTCGCCGGACGCGTTGACGATCGCGAACCCGAGCCGCTCGCCCGTCGCCTGCAGCTCGCCGGCGCGGTGGATGTCCCGCGCGGCGTCCTCTGGCGTGTAGACCTCGGGAAGGTCGGTCCAGCGGACGATCTCAGGGTCGCTGAAGGCGGCTGCGCGGGCCTCGGCATCGGCGTCCGTCCACAGCCGCAGCGTGATGACGCCGTCGGTCAGGGGCTCGGTCGGAGGGGACAACGGAGGCACAGGTCCAGCCACCGTAGTCGACGCCGGCAGCGAGGTTTTGAATGACCTTTCTGTAAATCGATCCACCGGGCGTCTGTCGGTGGCGTCGGTGTCGTCTCGCAAACCTGTTAAGGCGCAGATTGGCGCGTTTCGACGAGCAGCTCGGCGGGCCGGCCGCGGCCCTCAGCCGGCGCCGTATCCGGCCTGCCGCCACGCCTCGTAGACGGCGATCGCGGCCGAGTTGCTGAGGTTCAGCGAGCGGCGTCCATCGAGCATCGGGATGCGCAGGCGGTCGGTGATGTGCGGATCGTGCAAGACCGCATCCGGCAGCCCGACCGACTCGGGTCCAAAGAGCAAGACGTCGCCGTCCTCGTAGGCGATGTCGGAGAACGTCGTCTCCGCGTGCGAGGAGAAGGCGAACACGCGCGCGCCGGGCCCGAGCGCCGTCCACAGCGCGGCGAGGTCGGCGTGCACCGCCACGTGCGCGAGGTCGTGGTAGTCCAGGCCCGCGCGGCGCAGGTTCGCGTCGGTCAGGTCGAAGCCGAGCGGCTCGACCAGATGCAGCTCGCACCCCGTGACCGCCGAGAGCCGGATGGCGTTGCCGGTGTTGCCCGGGATCTCGGGCGTGAAGAAGACGACGCGGACCACGGCGCCGGATGGTGCCAGGTCGCGGGTGCCGCTCGCGCGGTCGATGTGGAGTTGCGGCTCGGGCGGCGAGCCGGTACGTTCATGTACCGAGCGGGCGGTACATCGTTGTACCGCCCAGACCTTGCAACGGATCCCCCGGCAGGACGGAGCGACCCCGTGACCACCACCGCGAGCACCAACACCGAGGACCCGGCCGCTGCGCCGATCGATGGTCTGCCGCCGGGTCCGCGCAGCCCCAGCCTCTACCAGCTGCTGGGCATGCTCACGCGGCTGCGGCCGCTGCTGGCCCGCAACCAGCGCCGCTACGGCGACCTGTTCTCGATGAAGGTCTTCGGCATGGGCCGGTGGGTGTTCCCCGGCACGCCCGAGCTGATCCGCGCGGTGTTCACGGCACCCGCCGACGTGCTCCACGCCGGCGAGTCCAACGGCCTGGAGCCGGTCCTCGGGCCGTACTCGCTGCTGGCGACCGACCGCGCGCAGCACCTGCGCCAGCGCAAACTGCTGCTGCCGCCGTTCCACGGGGCGCGGATGAAGGACTACGAGCGGCTGATCGAGGAGATCGCCGCTGAGGAGGTCGCGAAATGGCCGACTGGCGTCGAGTTCGCGACCGTGCCGTCGATGAACACGATCACGATCCGCGCCATCCTGCGCGCGGTGTTCGGGGCTGAGGGCGAGACGGAGCGGCGGCTGCACGAGCTGTTGCCCGTCGTGGTCGAGAAGGGCTCGGTGCTGTCGGTGTCGCCGGCGCTCCAGCAGAACCTGGGCCCGTGGTCGCCGTGGGGGAAGTTCCTGGCGCTGCGCGCGGAGGTCGACGGGCTGCTCGACACGCTGATCGACCACGCGCGGACCGATCCCGCCCTCCAGGACCGGGTCGACGTGCTCGCGCTGCTGGTGCAGGCGAAGTACGAGGACGGCGAGCCGATGGGCAACCCGGAGATCCGCGACCAGCTGATCACGATGCTCGCTGCAGGCCACGAGACGACGGCGAACACGCTCGGCTGGGCGATCGAGCGGCTCACGCGCCATCCGGAGGTCCTCGCGCGCGTGCAGCGTGCCGTCGACGAGGGCGACAAGGAGTACCTGGCATCGACGATCCGCGAGGTCCAGCGCGTACGGCCGGTGATCACCATGACGACGCGCCTGGTGAAGAAGCCGTTCGAGCTTGGCGGCTACGTCCTGCCGCCCGGCACCCGCATCGCCCTCGCTGGAGCGGTCACACACTTCGATGACCGGCTGTTCCCGAACGCCCGCGAGTTCAGGCCCGATCGCTTCCTGGAGGTCAAGCCGGGCACGTATTCGTGGGTGCCGTTCGGCGGCGGTGTGCGACGCTGCATCGGCGCGGCTTTCGCCCACCTCGAGATGGAGGTCGTGCTGAGGACCGTTTTGCAGACCTACGAGCTCACTCCGACCACGGCGCGGCCTGAGCGGCTGGCGTTCCGCGGCATCGCGACGGCGCCGGGCAGCGGCGGCCGCGTGACGGTGCAGCGCCGAGTGCGCGTGCCGCAGAGCGAGCTCGCCCTGGTGGAGTCCGCGGCGGCGTGAGCGCGGCCGAGCAGCAGCGACCGGGGGAGGGCGTCTCAGCGGAGGGAGGCGCCGCGCATGTCGGCCCCGACACAGGCGCCGCGGCACCTGCGGGCGGCGGCCCCGAGCCGATGGTCGGCGCGGCGCGGCTGCGTCCTGACCAGTCGGTGATCTTCCGGGCGGACCCGGCGAACCCGACGCACCGCGAGCGCCTGCTCGAGGCCATGGCCGACTCGATCCGCGAGCACGGCTTCCGCGGGTCGACGGTCGCCGACGTGGTGCGCCGCGCCCGGACGTCGCGCCGCACGTTCTACCAGCACTTCGCCGACCGCGAGGCCTGCTTTCTCGATCTCTTCGACGCGATGAACACGGTGCTCAGCACCTACATCGCCGCCGCCCTGGATCCGTCGGCGACGTGGCAGGAGCAGGTCGACCTGGCCATTGGCGTCTACATCGACGAGGTCCTTGCCGAGCCCGAGCTCACCGTCGCGTGCGTGCGCGAGATCCCGGCCCTCGGCGAGGCCGGCCTGCGGGCGCAGCACGACGAGATCGAGCGTTTCGCCGACCTCCTGATGGCCCTCGTGGTCCTAGTCGGCCAGACCGACCCGCACGTCGCGCCGCTCCCGCGCTCCACCGCGGTGATGATCACCGGCGGTTTGCGCGAGCTCATCGCCCACTCCGCCGTCGGCTCGACTGAGCCCGTCGACCCCGCCGAGCTCAAGGGCGCGGCGAGCACCGTCATCAAGGCCGTGCTCGACCCGGCGGGGCGCGGCGGCGGCTGAGCAGCGCCGCTCGCGGCGACGCGGCGGCGCGGCTCCGGAATCGGCCTCAAGCTCTGACGCCCAACCCGGAGCCCTGGACGAAACCGACCACTTTGCGGTCGCCTCGGCCCAGGGCACCGTCGCCTACCCGTGAATACGTACTCAGCGGGGGACGCGAGGCGATACGCTGCGTGACTGCGAGCCGCGCAGCCGACCCCCATCGGCCGCGCCTCTGAGGCCGCACCGGAGCCCCAACGACGGCTCCACCCGGGGCGATTAGCTCAGTTGGTTAGAGCACCTGTTTTACACACAGGGAGTCGGGGGTTCGAGTCCCTCATCGCCCATCGGCGCCCCGCGGAGCGGGCCGGGCCGAACGCCGTCTGGCGGCTGCCGCCGCAGCCGCCAAACCACCTCATGCCTGGCTACTTGATGCCGCGGCCGTAGCCGGTGGCCGCGGTGGAGGCCGCGAGGCCCTCCTCCTCAAACGCCTCGAACGGGCCGGCGTCCGGAGCGCAGGTGGTGCCGGCGGCCGGGACGACGAGGTTGATCAGGTAGTTGTCGACGACGTCGCTGGCGCACTGGCTGCCCAGGTTGTAGGTCGTGTGGCCGTACGTGTTGACGCCGACGAGGCGGGCGCCGGTGAGCGTGGCCGCGCTGACCGAGTTGGCGTAGTTCGACGACGTGTCGCCGAGCTTGTTGCCGAGCATCAGGATCGGCTTCGCCGGGCGCGCGGTCCACGGGCCGGTGTAGCGGTCGACGTCGTTGCCGACGGGCCAGAACGCGCAGGCCGACGTGGTGTAGATCCAGAACGGGCCGAATCCGGGGACTTCGGTGTTCGCGGTGCGTCCGGCGTTGGTGTAGGCGGACCCCGTCGTCGGGTGGTTGGTGTCGGCGCAGACCGTCGCGTTGAAGCCGTCGAGGAAGTTGTCGTTGTAGGCGCCGCTCGTGTCGGTGGGCTTCCAGCGGTTGCGCAGCAGCACCGCCAGGTAGTCCTGGAGGTCGGTCTTCGGAATCGGCGCTGTGGCGCTCTTGCTGGCGATGTCAGCGGTCTCG
This sequence comes from Actinomycetes bacterium, assembly GCA_023404805.1. Lineage (GTDB taxonomy): Bacteria > Actinomycetota > Thermoleophilia > Solirubrobacterales > Solirubrobacteraceae > JAGIBJ01. Next base: position 29,497 of record JAEYAL010000287.1, read on the forward strand.
AGCATGCCGGCGAGGTCCTGCGAGGTGAAGATGCCGAACTGCAGGTCGCCGAAGAAGAACTCCACGAAGTCCTGGTAGCTGGTGGTGGTGGCGTCGGGCGTGCCCGCGGCAACCGTCACGCCGTTGTTGGCCCGGATGCGAGCCAACAGCGCGTTGAACTTCGAGCGCAGGCTCGCGGGCGTGGCGCCGGGCGTCGCGAAGGCGCAGGTGGCGGGGTTCGCGGCACACGCGGTGAGGAACGAGGTGACGGCGTCGTTCGTGCCGACGTAGCTCTTCATGCGCTGGTCGAGCGGCTGGCTGCCCTCGGCCGACGTGCTGCCGGTCGTGTACTTGACCGGGTTCAGCGGGCTGTCGAGGGCGATCGCGCGCGTCGTGGCCGGGAAGAGCTGCGCGTACGTCTCGCCGATGATCGAGCCTGCGGAGAACGCGAAGTACGAGAGTTTCGCGTCGCCGACGGCCTTGCGCAGGAGGTCCAGGTCGCGGGCGGTGTTGGCGCTCGAGATGTGCTGGAGCGTCGAGGCGGGCGTGCGCTGGCCGCAGCCCTTGGCGCCCTGCTGGGCCTTCGTCAGCGCCGTCGTCTCCTGGACGGTCGTGATCGGGAAGGTCGGGTCGAGCAGGGTCGCGGCTTCGTCGGCCGTAGCCGCGCAGCGGACGGGGGCGGTGGTGGAGCCCGTGCCGCGCGGGTCGAAGCCGACGAGGTCGAACCGCTCGCGCAGGCGGTCGGTGCCGTAGATCACCGTGCCGCGACCGCGCGCGCCGGGGCCGCCCGGGTTGAAGAAGACGGAGCCGAGCTTGGTACCGGGACCGGTCGCGGGCAGGCGCGAGACGGCGATGGCGATCTTCGCGCCCGTGGGCTTGCGGTAGTCGACGGGCACGAGCGCGGTGCCGCACTGGAAGTCGGCGACGGCCTGCGGGAAGCCTTGGACGTCTTCACGCCCGAGGAGCGTGTCGTCGCAGGCGCCCCAGGTGATGGTCGGGGTCGCGGCGCCGTTGGTGCCGAGCGCGGCCGCTCCAGCGACCTGCGGAGCAAGGGCCAATCCGCCGAGTCCGGCGATCAAGGGGAGGAGGCGTAGCGCTGCGGAACGGCGCCTGATGAGCTGATTTTGCACGTGTTTCTTTCGCGGCGCGCCAGGCGCCGAAGGGGAGCGTTGTAGGTGCCGGCGGGGGATCGCGCCCTTCCGCAGCGCGCCGGCCGAGCGGGGACAAACCGCTCGCACCGGATCGTAGTCCATCGGTCAAGGGCGGGCAAAAACGGCAGCTCCAGCCACAGGGGCGGCGCTGCGGCGTTCTCAGGCGCCTATCGGCTCAGCCGGCGCGGCGCCGGCCCAGCCGCCCGTAGTCTGGCCCGATGGTGAGCCGTCGCCGGATCTGGGTACGTCGCCTCGGGGCGCTGGCGGCCTGCGGCGGTGTGGCGGTTGCCGCGGCGGCGGCGGCGTTCGCCTTGAAAGGGCCGTCGAGCTGGCCCGCTGACGACGGCATCGACGGCTACAGCTACACCGGGGACGGATGGCCCTGGCTTGAGGGGAACATCAGCGAGCCCGGCGCGAAGGGGCGCACCTGGCAGCGGTGCGCGCCCGAGTGCGGGGCGGTCCTGAGCCGCAAGGAGTTCTACGAGGCGGGGCCGACGCCAGCCGGCGCGCGCTTCCGGCTCGCCGCGCCCGACGGCGACAAGGTCTACGAATCATTCACGCCGACGTGGCACGGCCAGCTCCGCAACGTGGAGCCGCCGACGCTGAAGGGCGTGGCGCGCGTCGGGAGCGTGCTGGTGCCGACGCGTGGCCGATGGACCGGCGGGTGGCAGCGCTGGATCGGCGACGAGAAGACCATGATCGGCCTCCGCGCCTGCCCGACGCCGGCCGGCCAGGACTGCGTGGCGATGACGCCGTCGATCATCCAGCCGGGCAACCATGCGTCGGTGCGGATCCGGCCCTCGTACGCGGGCTGGTACGTCGGCGCGGTCGAGCGGGTCAGCGGAACGGAGTCTTGGACGATGGAGGGGCATATCCAGGCGCCCGACCTCGAGCAGGCCCGGCCCGCGCCGAGCCCCGGCGGCAACATCGCCGCGAGCAAGCTCATCGGGCCGGTCCGCTGAGCGCCCTCGGCTGTGCCCTGTCCTCCTGACATCCGCACGACGCCTTGGCGACGCGTCGCGGCGGGCCTCGGCGCGCTCGCGCTTTTGCCGGCGCTGTGGCTAGGCGGGGCTCTGGCGATCTTCGCCTTCGCGTTCATCGTCCCGCCGTCGCCGTACGTGATGGACGGCGATCCGTGTTGCGGCTACCCAGACACGTGGCGGCCATCGGCGCGGGGGTGGCCTACGCGCGCCTCGGCGAGCACCCCACGTTTGAGGCCTGCCGGTCAGCAGACCGGGCGCTCGCGGAGGACCGGTTCGGCTCCGAGGCCGAGAAGGAGCGCGCCTTCCGGCGGGTCGAGGAGTGCACGCGGGCGTTGGTCGTGCGCGCGTAGGCAGTAGACCTGAAGTCGCGCGCGAGTCCATCGGACGACCTCGCGACGAACGTGCCCGACTTATCCGCCAGGGTGGCGGAAAAACGGGGCACGTTCGCCGCTGGCGCCGCAGCGCGCGCCGGCCGCGAAGCGTCGCGGCGCCGCGACGCAACATCCCCAACCCGCTCCGGCCCGGCTCTGGAGTGCCGGGCCGGTTTGGGTTGTCCGTGTTCGCGAAGGGCTCCCCACCCCATCGCGAAGGCGACCCGGGAGTTGGTTCGGGTCGCAAGTGTCCATGCCACCGCTCCGCGGAGGCACGCCTGGAACGTTTTGATGACTCGCGTCTCAAACGAATCTGACGTCCAGTGTCCCCAGATGGTAATCGCGCTGACCATGATATGTCGAATGGTGTCGCGTAAACGCCTTGGTCTAACGAGTAGAAGTTGTAGTGCGACACGTCGCGTTGCGCATCAATCTCGATCCCGCTACGGTCCGTTTCTCCTCCCTGAATGCTGGAGATCCCCGTGCATCGCTCGCGCCACCGCTCCCTTGTCCCGATATTGCTTGCCCTCACAGCCGCGTTGCTCGGCGTCGCCCCCTCGGCTGAAGCTGGCCTCGTGACGCTGCAGTACCGCCCAGCGGCGGCAGCTCCGCCGGCGCCGGCCGACCTGACACCGATCGCGCCGTTCGACGCGGCATGGAACCCGCCGACCCCGGCGACGTCCGGCGGGGTGCGCGGCAACACGATTCCGCGCGCCGGCTCGGCCACGGCAGCGGCGGCCGCCGCCGCGGCGACGACGGACTACGTCGAATACGCCCGCACCGTCCCGCAGGGCATCGACGAAGCGGGCCCGCTGCGCGGCTCGATCATGGTCGACTTCGACAAACTCGAGCCGGGCCTCCCGGCGGTCGTCGCGGTCCACGGCGGCATGGTCGCCGGCCCGCCGTGCAGCCCCAACTCGCGCCGCCTCTCGCAGACCAGCTGGGCACGGCTCTTCGCGGCGAAGGGCTACATCGTCTTCCTGCCCGACTTCACCCGCCCGACCAACGACAAGAAGTCGAGCCTCCTCGGCTGGCTGCTGCGCAAGGGCAAGACGGGAGACTGCATGGCCGACGACGGCTGGGAGCCCAGCGCCAAACGCGCGCAGATCAGCCTCCAGCTCTCGGTCCGTTCACTGAAGACGCAGCTCACGCGGTTCGCCGCTGCGCACCCCGGCACGCCGGCGGGGGAGGCGTTCGCGGCCGCGAGCCGCCGCGTCGTCGCCTTCGGCGGCAGCTCCGGCGGCCACATGGCAGCGCGCCTCGCGCTGCGCAGCGAAGACAGCTCCGGCGCCCCCGGCGACGGCAGCCAGTTCGCCACTGAGCGGCGCGTCGCCGGCGCGGTCGCGATCGATTCGATCGGCGAGTGCACGCGCTCCAACGGCGTGCGGAACGCCCAGAAGGTCTACGGCCTGGATTCCTTCGCGGCCCCCGCGGTCCGCGCCTTCTCCGGTTGCGGCGTCGTCACGCCCGACGCCCTCGACTCGCCGGTGAAGTTCTTCAACGGCCTGAGCTCCTACCGCGACTGGACCGGCAAATGGAAGAAGTACACGTCGCCGATCACGGGCTCGGGGAGCTGGGGCGCGCAGATCGGCTGGGACGGCGTCGTCGACGCACGCTGGTCGCGCGCCACCTGCGACGACCTCGGCCCAGCGCTCTGCTCGTTCGAGACGTTCCCCGTCGCCGGGCTCGACACGCACTACGTGTTCCCGCACAACGCGCGCCCGCCCGGAGCGCCGACGACCTCGCCGACCTACTGGGAGTCGACGGTCTTCCCGAAAGTCGACGCGTTCTACCGCGCGACGAAGTCCGACGACCAAGCTGCAGCGACGACCGCCAGGTAGCCGCCGCAGGACGCGCGGCGCGGCTGGTCGGGGG
>JAEYAL010000141.1 GCA_023404805.1 Actinomycetes bacterium
CTGCGGGCATCAGCAGGGTCGCTCGTCGACGGCGCCGAGGCGGGCGCCTGGACGGACGCCCCCGACGTCGGCGGGCTCTCCGAGGACCGCGCTGCCGCAGTTCTGGCGGCCTGGACCGGCGCGCGGCTGCACGCCGGCGCGCCCGGTCTGCTGCGGGCGACCGACGCTGACGTGGCGCTCCTCGTGGGCGACTGGTGTTACGCGCACTCGCTGCAGGCCCTCGCCCACGCCGGCGACCTGGAGGCGATCGGCGTGCTCGCCACCGCCATCGGAGCGTGCGCGGCGGTGCTCGCAGACGCCGAAAGCGCCCCTGGAAGCGGGCTTCTTGGCCTCGCCAGCGTTTGGGCGGGCGTGACGAACGCCCTTGCCAACCCGTGACCTTGCCCGGTAGCGCGGGGATCCATAGCAACCGCGGCGGCGAATGGTCAGAGTGCATTCACCGGGCTGCCCGCGTAAGCTTGCGCGCGGTAGATTGACGCTCCCAGAGCAGCCGTCTCTATCCCTTCCTCGTGCCTGATAAGTCAAAGATCAAGTCGCCCTACACCGCGGATCGCAAGATCCCCGGTGCTTTTGAGGGCGAGACCGTCACCCGACGCCGACTGATGACGGTCGCTGCCAATGGCGGCGGCGCGGTCGCCGTCGGCATGATCGTCCTGCCGACGCTCGGATTCGCCCTCGGGCCGAACTTCGAGAAGACGCCGGTCCGGTGGGAGGCCGTCGGCACTCCCGAAGAGTTCTCCACCGACACCTACGTGTCGCGGACGATCACGATCACGCCTGGCGTCGGCCAGACCGGCAAGTCCACCGTGTACATGCGCGCGCGCAATTCGGAGATCGATACCGAGCCGCTCGACGAGTACAACGAGTTCATCGCGATCTCGACGCGCTGCATGCACCTCGGTTGCCCGGTGCGCTTCGTCGACGCGTCGCAGCGCTTCATCTGCCCGTGCCACGGCGGTGTCTACGACTTCCTCGGCCAGGTCCAGGGTGGTCCGCCGGTCCGCCCGCTCGACCGCTTCTACACGCGCGTGCGTAACGGCGTCGTCGAGGTGGGCCCCCGCTTCTCCGTGAACTCCGAGTTGGAGCGCTTCTCGCCGCGCGATCCTGCGCAGGACCTCGATGGGATCGGTCCTTACCTCTTCCCGTCGCGGCCGACCATCCGCAAGCTCCCGGGTACCTGAGCCTCATCATGAAACTGCCTTCCGTTCCCGGCGGCGCCCCGCCGCGCCCCGGTACGCCGGCCGCCGAGCCGCACACCATCAAGGACAACGCTGCCGACGCCGCTGTTGCGGCGCTGGGCTGGCTCGACGAGCGCACCGCCATCTCCGGCACCGCCCGCTGGGTCATGTTCCGCAAGGTCCCGAAGGGGACCAACTGGTTCTACACGCTCGGCACGTCGACGATGTTCGCCTTCCTCTCGCAGGTGATCACCGGCGTCTTCCTGGCGATGTACTACGACCCGTCGCCGAACCGCGCGTACGAGTCGATGCGCCACATCAACAACGACGTGTGGATGGGCCAGTTCGTCCACGGCATGCATCGTTGGGGCGCCACCGTGATGGTGATCTTCATCTTCCTGCACATGGGCCGCACGTTCTTCTTCGGGGCCTACAAGTACCCCCGCGAGCTGAACTGGGTCATCGGCGTGATCCTCGTGCTCCTCACGATGATCATGGCCCTCACCGGCTACCTGCTCCCGTGGGACCAGCGGTCCTACTGGGCCACCGCCGTCGGTGTGAACGTGTTCGCCAACGCCCCGCTCGCGGGTCCGTACCTGGGTGATTTCCTCAGGGCCGGGCCAGACTTCGGCGCCACGACGCTGTCTCGCTTCTACGCGATCCACATGCTGCTGCTGCCGGGTCTGATCGGCGGACTCATCGCTGCCCACCTCTACCTCGTGATCAAGCACGGCACCACGGCGCCCCCGTGGGTCAAGGCTGAGATCGACGAAGACCTGCGCTCCGAGGAGGTCTAGCCGTGAACCGTCGCGAGAAAGAGCAGTACCTGCGCGAATACGCGGTACTCAAGAGCAAGGGCAAGCCCTTCTTCCCGTACGTGATCGCCAAGGACGGCGGCATGCTCATCATCGTCATCGGGACGATCCTGGTGATGAGCTACCTCCTCGGTGGCACCATCGCCTCCAAGGCCGACCCGACCTCGACGACTGTCGTGCCTCGACCGGAGTGGTACTACTACTTCGTCTTCGAGCTGCTGCGTGTCGTCAAGCCGGCGTCGCTGACTCCGCTGGCCACCGTCGGCATCCCGACGGTCTGCCTCGTCCTGCTGCTCCTGCTGCCGTTCTACGACCGGAGCCCGGAGCGCCACCCGCTGCGCCGTCCGATCGCGACGACCGCAGGCGTGCTGACGATCCTGGCCATGAGCTGGCTGACGTGGGAAGGCGCCATCGCCGGCTCCCCGACCACCATCGAGCTCGAGACGCCGGAGCGGATCATCGCCGAAGGCGGCGAGACGCTGGAGCAGTTCGAGTACGGCAAGGTCGTCGTGCCTTCGTCCGGCTGTCTGGCCTGTCACAAGATCGGCCACAACGGCGGTGCCCTCGGGCCGAATCTGACGCACATCGGCGACCGCCTGCCGGCGGCCGGCATCGCGCAGACGCTGCGCAACCCGACCGCGCCGATGCCGTCCTTCTCGGGCCTCCCGCAGAAGCAGCTCGACGCCATGGTCGCGTACCTCTCTGAGCTCAAGAAGGAGGACGGCGGCCACTAACGCCGCCGCGCCGGCGGGTCGCCTCGAGTGACTGGCCAGCGTTCTCTTCATCTCTCTTCGTCGGGCCGTGCATCTGTCGCGGCCCGACGTGTTTCTGCAGTGACTCCGCTCTCCCTCATCTCTCCACCAGCGCCCGCCGGGTCGTCGCCGGGCTGCTGGGGCGAGCCGCCGGCGTCGCCTCGCTCAGCTGGGTGGCCCGCATGACCGCGGTCCCGCCGGCGGTGTCGGCGGTCTTCGGCGCGGGCGGGTCCACGCTGGCTGAGCGCGCCCGCTCGGTCGACGCGCTGATCACGGAGCTGGTCGGCGCGATCCCCGGGGTGACCGGGGCGCGCGCTGGCGGCGTGGTCGCCGCGGGCGGCAAGCGCCTGCGGCCGCTGCTGACGCTCCTGCTCGCCGGAGACCGCCCCGCCAGCGCCGTGGCGCCTGAGGCAGCCGCTGGCAGCGCTGTGGCGGTCCCGCCGGGCTTTGTTGGCCCCGAGGCCGTGGAGCGGTCGCTGCTGGTGTCTGCGGCGGCGGTGGAGCTCGTGCATGTCGCGACGCTGGTGCACGACGACGTGCTGGACCGCG
>JAEYAL010000145.1 GCA_023404805.1 Actinomycetes bacterium
GACCACGCCGGCGCCGGCCGCGCCCGCCGCGCCGACTTGCAGCCTGCGCGACGACCTCCTCGACCTGCGCCCGCCGACCGCCGCCCTCTCCATCTCACGTGCTCCGGCCCGCGCCGGCGAATCGCGCGCCTACGAGATCGAGAACACGTCGGCGCGCCGCTGCGTCTACGGAGGCGGCGGCTACCGCTGGGAGCGCTACGACGGCGACCGGTGGTTCGACCGCTGGGTCACGGTCGCGAACTCGCCGCTGCTGCCGATCGTGCTGCCGACGATCGGCATCCCCGCTGGCACGCGCTGGAACGGCACGGTGACCGTGCCGAGCAACGCCGCTCCGGGCCGCTACCGCGTGACCATGCTCTGGTACGCGGCGAACTCGCTCTCGGCGCAGATCGACGTCGTGAACTAGCGGCGCCGGCCGCGCTGCGGCCGCCAGTTCGGAGGCCCGCTCAGCCGCCGAAAAACCTGAGTTTCCATCAGGTATTTCTGAGGATCTCTCACCTTTGTGTGCTGCTATTCACAAAGGAAATTAGAGGTTGTACCTTGCGTCGGCGCGCATCCCGGGGCCCCGCCCAGCGCGGCCCCATTCTGTCCCAGCGCGCCGCCCAAAGGAAGCTCCCATGCGCCTGTCCTCCCGGCTGGTTTCCAGCCTCGCTGTCGTCGCCACCGCGTGCGCCGTCGCCCCAGCCGTCTCCGCTGCTGCCGTCGATGGACCCGACCCGACCGTCACGTCGCTGCGGGCCAACCTCGGCCCGTACCCGATCTCCCGCACCGGCTACACGGATGCGGCGACGCCCGGCTTCGGCGCGGGCTCCGTCTACTACCCGACGGGCGCCACCAAGCCGCTGGGCGTGGTCGCGTTCGCGCCGGGCTTCACCGAGAACAGCAGCGCCGTCTCGTGGCTGGCGCAGCGCGTCGCCTCGCACGGCTTCGTGACGATCGCGTTCAACGTGAACAACACGTGGACCGACTTCCCGTACAGCCGCGCCGGCCAGCTCCTGGCAGCGATCGACTTCGTGACGACGAGCTCCAAGGAGCGCAACATCGCCGACGCGTCCCGCACGGCGGTCGTCGGCCACTCGATGGGTGGCGGCGGCACGCTCGACGCCTCGCGCCTGCGTCCGGAGCTCAAGGCCGCGGTCGGCCTCGCGCCGTGGAACCCGGGCCTGCAGTACGACGATGTGACCGTGCCCGCCCTCGAGATCGGCGCCCAGAACGACTTCATCGCTCCGGTCGCCCAGAACGCGCGCGTCTTCTACAACTCCCTGCCGGGGAGCACGCCGAAGACCCTCGCCGTCCTCAAGGGCGCAGGCCACTTCGCGACGAACTCGCCGACGGCCAAGGTCGGCGCCGCGACCGTCGCGTGGCTCAAGCGCTACGTCGACGGCGACACGCGCTACGCGCCGTTCATCTGCGGGGCGCACACCGCCGTGTTCCCCTCGGAGCTGTCGAGCTACTCCAGCAACTGCTGACGGCCAGCCGTTCCCTTTGCAGGTTTGCGCCGCAGTGGCGCATGCCTGCAACGCGGGGGCGCGCGCCTACGGCCCCGACGAGAGCGTGACCGTCCAGGTCGACGCGTAGGCGCCCGTCCGCGCGCTGCCCGGCACGAGCAGGGCGAGATCGAGCGTGAGGTCGGACGCGCCGCGTCCACTGGATGCGGCCGCGCTGTAGAGCTTGGTCGGCGTCCCGGCCGGAAGCACCAGCGGCGGATAGGTCACGGAGTTCGACGGCGCGCTGCAGCGTCCGGCCGAGCCGGCGGCGTTGCTCGCGCCAGTCACGCGCAGCGCGTTGGCTGGCAGTGTGTTGGCTCCAGCCGTGAACTGCGTGGGGCTCAGGCTCAGGCTCCAGCCGGCGCCGCTGGCGCGGGTGTCCGACACGGTGTACGCCGCGCTCGCCGTGCGCGTGAGGTCGAGCCCCGTGAGCGCGGCTGAGCCGAAGCTGATGCTCGACGGCTCGCCGACGGAGAGGGTGTTGGCGGGCGTCAGGACGAAGCTCCACGCGCTCGTGTACGCGTCGATGCTGAGGTTCGCGACCGTCTGCGCCGGGTAGCCGCCGCACCCGTCTTCGGACTTGTCGGCGATGACCGTGGAGATGCTCTTGTTGATGCCGCCGTCTTGGATCGGCGAGTTCTTGCGCTGCGTCCCGTTGGTCACGCTCGGCACGTTGATGGCGGTCGAGGAGGCGATCTTCGCCATGCTTCCCACGAGCACCTCCATCGAGCCGATCTCGTAGGTGCCGGGGGGCCGCATGAACGGGATCGTGGTCTGGGTCGAGGCAGCCTGGACGGTCAACGACGACGACAGCGGCGACGGCCAGCTGAAGGCCGACACGGTGTCGACGCCCGAGTAGGCGGAGACGGAGCCGGACGCGATCGTGGTGCGCGAGTTCGTCCACGAGCGGGTGAACGTGAAGCTCGGCGCTGCGACATCGCCGGCCGAGGCTCTGGCCCACCAGACGGCGGTGCCGGCGTAGGAGCTGCCCGTCGCTTCGTTGTCGTCGATCTTGGTCCAGCCGGCTGGTGCCGAATAGCCGACGCTGGTGATGTCGTTGCCGTGCTGCCAGCGCACGATCGCGATCATCACGTCGCCGGCGACCAGCCCAGCGGGCTTGGGGATCGCCAGGCTCGACGAGGTCGTGCCGGTCGTCAGCAGCGTGGCCTTGTCGGAGGTGCGGTACGCGACGTCGGCGCGGGCCGCCGTCGGCAGCATCGCGGCGATGCCCAAGACGGCGGCGGCGAGGAGCCAAGCCCACCTGGCCGTAGGCGGCCGCACCGTCACGACGGCGCTGGCGCGTGGCTGGACGGCGGGACCGCGGCCTTCCTGCGGCGCCGGCCGACGAGCCACATTCCGAGCGCGCCGGCGGCGAGCCCGCCGCCGATCGCGGCTGCCACGATCCACGCGAGGTTCGGGCTGGAGGCGGAAGGGACCGCCGCCAGGGACTCTGGCGTGGCCTGCGGCGTCGTGCCGGAGAGCGAACGGGCGAGGGTGAGCTGCGCGGTGGATTCCTGGTGCCGGCCGCAGCCGTCGACCTCGGTCTTCGTGTCGTAGCGCCCGGCGGGGAGCTGGCCGCGCAGGGGCAGCGGGTACGGGATCGCATCGCCGGGCAGCACCGTGTCGAGCTGCTGGGTGACCGCGCGGTGCTGTCCGGCGCCGTCGACCGTCACGCGGACCGATGGTTTGCAGCTCAGCTGCCCGTTGTTGCCGAGCTGCACGATGGCCGCGGGGACCTGCGTGCCGGGAAGGGCCTCTAGCCGGACCTTGCCGAGCGAGGCCTTCGCAGGCTGCCCGCCGGCGATCGTGACTTCGACGCCCAGCACGACGCGCAGCACCTGCCGGACGGCGAAGTTCGTGCCCGACGTCTTCGTGCGCGCGTTCTGAAACGCCAGCCCAGCCAGATGCTCGCCAGGGCGCGCGTCAGCGGGCACGTCGACCACGAACGTCATGCGCTTGCGCTCACCGGGCTCAAGGGTGATCTTCCGCTTCGGGAGGTTGATCCAGCTGCTGGTCTCGCGGCGCGCGTCGTCGCGGTTGGCGTAGACCGCGCCGGACGTCGTGCCCGTGACGCCGTCGACGCCGTCCACGAGCACGCCGAGGGTCCGCTTCGACGAGTTCCACATCACGGCGGTCTGGCGCACACGCTGGCCTGGCTCGGCCTTCAGCTGGAAGTACGCGGGAGCCAGCTCGTCGCCGTGCCGCTTGACCGGCCGCACGCCGAAGCTGCCGGCGAACGCCGGAGCCTCGGCCGCCGCCGCCGCCGCCGCCGCCGAAGCGCCGCTAGGC
>JAEYAL010000027.1 GCA_023404805.1 Actinomycetes bacterium
GCGCGGCGCCGCTGACCGCGGGGCAGTTCAGCTTGCCGAGCGCGAGACGCGCGCCCGCCTTCTTCGTGCTGACCTTGCCGGCGGCCTTGAGCGCCTTGGCGAGGTCGGCCGCCGAGGCGCCCTTGCGCGCGAGCGGCGGGCCGAGCGGGCCGACCGTCTCCGGGTTGCCGCCCGGCGTGTCGCCCTGCAGCGGCGGGACGCCCTTGAAGCCGTCGCCGCCGGAGCCGCCGTCCTCGCCCGCGAGCACCTGCTGCGGGTCGGCGCAGGAGGAGAAGCTGTCGAGCGCGCTGTCCACCAGGACCGACTTGCCCTCGCGCGTGTCGCAGGTGAGCGTGTCAGCTTCGTCGTCGCGCGCTTCGAGGCGGTCGGCGCCGGCGCCCGAGATCAGCGTGTCGCCGCCTGCGCCGCCGTGGAGGCGGTCGTCGCCGCCCTTGCCGTCGAGCGTGTCGTTGCCCGGGCCGCCGCTGAGGTCGTCGGCGCCGTCGCTGCCGGTGAGGGCGTCGTTGCCGTCGCCGCCGAGCACTGCTTCGGTCGCGACCTTGTCCTTCTCGCCGCCGCCCGCGATGGCCGGGTCGCCGTCGTTGCCGGCGGGCGCCGCGGTGCCGTCGAGCGTCACGACGACGCGTGCGCTGCGCGACTCGTAGCTGGCGGTGTCGTGGCCGTCGCCGCCGGTCATCGTGTCCTTGCCGGTCTGGCCGTCGAGCAGGTCGTCGCCGGGGCCGCCGTCGAGCACGTCGTCGCCCGCTGCGCCTTGGATGGTTTCGTCGCCGGGGCCACCGGTGATCGTGTCAGCGCCGCTGCCGCCGGTGAGCGTCTCGAACTCGCTGACGTTGTCGCTGGCGCCCTGCGCGATCACGCCGTCGTTGGCGGTGCCGTCCTGGCTGATGCGCACCGGCTGGATCTCGCCGAGGTACGTGAGCGTGTCGTTGCCGGGGCCGCCCTTGAGCGTGTTGCTCTGGCCCGCGCCGTTGCCCGTGTCGTTGGAGACGATGGTGTCGTCGCCCGCGCCGCCGGTCGCCGTGTCCTTGGCGCTGTCGTTGTAGGCGTACGTCGGGGTGCGCGGGTCGTAGTAGCCCGTGCCGATCAGGTCGTTGCCGTCGCCGCCGTCGATCGTGTCCGCGCCCTCGCCGCCGATCACGACGTCGCTCCCGCCGGCCGCGTTGATCGTGTCGCCGCCGCCCCAGCCTTCGAAGACCTCGTCGGCGCCGGAGCCGGTGATCGTGTCGGCCTGCGCGCTGCCGATGACGCGCTCGATCCGCAGGACGTTGTCCTTGGTGCCGTTCGGGCCTTCGTCGTCGCCGCCGCGGCCGTCGTTCGCGACGCCGTCGAGGGTCACGTTCACGCCGCCGCTCCACCACGAGTTGCCGCCGTACGTGGTGGTGTCGAAGCCCTCGCCGCCGTCGAGCACGTCGGCGCCCTGGCCGGCGGCGCCCTGCTCGCCGCCGTCGAGCGTGTCGTCGCCGCCGGCGCCGAGCAGCGTGTCGTTGCCGCCGCGGCCCATGAAGCTGTTGGCCGACGCGTTGCCCGTGATGTCGTCGGGCTGCTGGGTGCCGGTCACGTTCTCGACGCCGGTGACCGTGTCGCGCGAGCCCGCGGGGCCGTCGAGGTCGTTGCCGTCGTTGCCCGCGCCCGCGTCGAGCGTCAGCGTGACGCCGGCCGAGCGCGAGGTGTAGTCGAGCGTGTCGGTGTCGGCGCCGCCGTCGACGGTGTCCGCGCCGATCCCGCCGAACAGCGCGTCGTTGCCGCCGCCGCCCTGGAGCCCGTCGTTGCCCGAGCCGCCGATGAGCGTGTCCTGGTCGGCGCCGCCGATGAGCGTGTCGTTGCCCTCGCCCGCGACGGGCGCGCCGCCCTCGCTGTAGGTCGACGGGAGGTTGCCGCCGTTGCTGTCGTAGCCCGCGTCGCCGTAGATCACGTCGTCGGCGGTGCCGCCGTCGAGGGTGTCGTCGCCGTCGCCGCCGGTGACCCGGTCGGGGCCGCCGAGGGCGGTGATGTTGTCGGTGCCCGGGCCGCCGTTCAAGAAGTCCGGGCCGTCGCTGCCGACGATCGTGTCGGTGCCCCCGTTGCCGTCGATCCCGCGGAAGACCGTCGCATCGACCGGCGTGGGCGAGCCGCCCGGCGTCGACGGCGGGTCGAACTGGATCGGCGCGAGCTTGAGCGCGTCGTTGCCGCTGCCGCCGCGGATGCCTTCGAGGCTCGTAAGCGTGTCGCCCTCGCCGGCCTCGCCGTCGGTCGCGGGATTGCCGAGGTCGACGGTGAGGTTCGCCGTGCGCGTGGAGTAGTCGACGGTGTCGGCGCCCGCTTCGCCGTCGATCGTGTCGGCGACTGCGCCGGGGCCGCCGCTGAGCAGGTCGTTGCCCGCGCCGCCCTTGACGGTGTCGGTGCCGCCGCCGCCGTCGAGCTGGTCGTTGCCGGTGCCGCCGGTGATCGTGTCGGTCGCTGAGGACCCGGTGATCTTGCCGTTGAAGGTCGCCGCGATGTTGTCGGCCGCCGGGCCCGAACCGCCCGCGCCGGCGCCGTCGACGCCGGTTTGGCCGTCGTTCGCGATCCCGTCGAGCGTGAGGGTGACGCCCGCGCCGCGCGCCGCGTACGAGAGCGTGTCGCCGGGCTCGCCGCCGCCGTTGTAGCTGTCGGCGCCGGGCTCGGCGACGAAGGCGTCGTTGTCGCCGTTGCCGTTGAGGATGTCGTTGCCCGCGCCGCCGGCGATCGTGTCGTTCCCGTTTGCGCCATTGAGCGTGTCGTTGTTCGGGCCGCCGGTGAGCGTGTCGCCGTAGTTGCTGCCCGTGATGATCTCGACGTCGGCGCCGACGTTCTCGCCCTCGCCCTGGTTGCCGGCCGTGCCGGTGTCGGTGTCGATGCGGCCGTCGTTGGCGACGCCGTCGAGGCTCACGCTCACCGCGCTGGCGGCGTCGTAGTACGTGACCGAGTCGGTGCCGCTGCCGCCCACGTAGCTGTCGGACCCGCGGTCGCCGACCAGGGTGTCGTCGTCATCGCCGCCGTTGAGCGTGTCGTTGCCCGGGAACGGGCCGCCGTTGCCGTCGCCGTAGAGGGCGTCGTTGCCCGCGTCGCCGTAGAGGGTGTCGTTGCCGTCGTAGCCCCAGAGCGTGTCGTTGCCCGCGTCGCCGTGCACGGTCGCGCTGCCGTAGCCGCCCGTCACGGTGTCGTTGCCCAGGCCCGCGCTGACGGTGTCGTCGCCCTCGGCGCGGATGGTGTCGATGTCGTCGCCGCCGCTGAGCGTGTTGGTGCCGCCGCGGCCCCAGATCTCGTCGTTGCCCGCGTCGCCGCTGATCACGTCGTTGGCCGCGCTGCCGCCGACGAAGTCGTTGCCGCCGCCCGCCGTCACGGTCGCCGGGAAGTTCGACGCCGGGACGCTGCCGAGGATGTTGCCGGCGTTGCTCGTCTCAAGCTGGTCGTTGCCGTCGCCCAGGTCGGCCTTGATCTGCGTGACGGTGAAGCCCGCGCCGCGCTTCTGGCAGCGGATGTAGCCGGCGTACTGCGACGGCTCGCAGCGGCCCGTGAAGCCAGGCCCCGCGACGATCGGCGCCGACCCGAACCGCGGCCCGAGCCGGAAGCCCTCTTCGCCGCCCAGCCCCGCTGACATGCCCTCAGTGGCGATGTCGGCGATCTCGTCGTCGGCCGTGCCGGTGAGCGTCAGCGCCTCGTTGCCCGGTTGCCCGGCGACCGGGGTGTAGGTGATCGTCAGCGTCCCCGGAGCCGCCGCAGCGGTGTGGGGGAGGGTCGCGGTGGCGGCGAGGGCGAGGAGCAGCGTCGTCGCGAGCGGTCCCGCGGTGAGGAAGCGCGGGCGCGGCGCGGCGCCTGCGAACGAGGAGAGGAACGGCGCGAGGCCGACGGGCAGAAAACGGCGCATGGGTAACGGGCCGCGTGTCGGCCGCCCGGGGGACGCGCCGAACGCGGCAGCAAGCGTAGGCGCGCCAACGCCGTGGCGCAACCGGAGGACGCGTCGCACGTACGCGGTACTGCGTAGCGGCTCGGCGAGCGCTGCCGGGGCATTGGGCCCGGCTGCCGGGCCTCCGCCTGGAGCGCCGAAAAACGGCCTTCGGGGCGGAGGCCTGGGCCGGGCGCGGCGAGGCCTCCGCCTGGAGCGCCGAAAAACGGCGCTCGGGGCGGAGGCCTGGGCAACTGCAGGCGCTCGTCCTACGGCCTTGGCCGCCGCTGCCGACGCTATGACCAACAGGTACGTAGCGCGATGTCTGACGATCCCGAACCACCGACGACTCCGCAGCTCGCGGAGGGCTGGCGCTGCCAGGAGGCCGGCGCGCCCGGCGACGCCGAGGCGGCGTACCGGCGTGCGCTCGAGGCCGGCGAGGCGGGCGCGCACCGCTACCTCGGGGCGCTGCTGGTCCAGCTCGACCGTCCGACCGAGGCGCTGCCGGTGCTCCAGGAGGGTCTGCGCGGCGGCGATCCCGGCTGCGAGCTCGGCCTGGGCAACGCCCTAGCGGACCTCGGCGACTTCGACGCCGCGCTCGCCGCGTACCGCCGCGCCGCGGAGGCCGGCGACCTCGGTGCCTGGCACAACTACGGGAGCCTGCTGCGGAACCTTGGCCGCTACGACGAGGCGATCCCGGCGTGGCAGACGGCCTACGAGGCCGACGCGCTGGAGGGGATCGTCTTCGCGTCGCTGCTCGCCGACGCCGAGCGGTTCGACGAGGCGATCGAGGTGCTGCGGCGCGACGTCGGCGCCGGGAACCTCGACGCGCTCGTCGACATCGGGGCGATCGAGCAGGACCGCGGCCGGCTTGACGTCGCCGAAGAGATCCTCCGGGGCGCGCTCGCCGACGGCGCCGACGAGGCCTACGTCTATCTCGCGAGCGTGCTCGAGCGGACCGGACGCGCCAGCGAGGGCCGCCGCATCCTCCGCGCGGGCGCCCGCCGCGGCATCGGCACCGCCGAGATGCAGCTCGCGAACGTCCTCGCCCGCCTCGATATCGACAACCCCGACATCGAGCGCCTCTACCGCCGCGCCATCAAGCACGGCGAGCAGGAAGCCGAAACCAACCTCGGCGTGCACCTCTTCGAACTCGACCGCCTCGACGAAGCCGAACGCCTCCTCGAATCCGCCGCCGCCCGCGGCGACGAACTCGCGCAGGACACGCTGATCGAGCTGCGCCGGGGCGAGCGCTCGTGAGCCGCAGCCACCGCGAAACGGTGGAGCATTGGTTCGACGCCGCACGCGGTTTCGACTACCTCGTCGAGCTCAACGCGTTCGTCGTCGAGGACGACATCACCGAGCGGCCGACGCTCGCGGTGCGCTTGGTGCTCAGCCGCAGCGAGACCGCAGGCGGTGCGCCTTGTCTCGTCGTGGTCTGCACCGACGTCGGCGAGCTCCACGTTGAAAGCCTTTGTCCCGGTAGCCCGATCGGCCCGCTGTTCGTCGACGATCTGCGCGCGCGTGGCTGGGACGGCCCGGCGCTCAAGCTCTCCGACCGCGAGCAGGACGACAAGCTGCGGCTGACCTGCGCTGAACTCACGTGGGAGCTCCGCGAGACCGGCCGCTGAGTATGACGCCCAGCCAGTACCTCTCCATGATCCGCGTCATTGAAGGCACAGCGGCGATCGAAATCCGGCGTGCCTTCGTCGGCGCACGGCTAGACGCTGACGGGCGCTCCGCACTAAGGCTTGACAGTGGCGGCGGCCAGCGCGATTCCGGCTACCTTTTCACGACGTGCAGCCGCGCGATCGGGTCTCGGAGGCTGACGCCCGCCAGCGTCTGCAAGCCTTCGACGCCGCGCTGCTGATGTGGGAGCTGCCGCCGCAGGAGCCGACGCCGCCGCCGATCACGACCGTCGTCCCCAGCGACGCGGTGCTGGCCGGGACGCCCAGCGTGCTGCTCGCCGGTGAGGAGTGGCTGCCCGAGGACTTCTACGTCTTCGACGCATCGCAAACCTGGGCCGCATGCTTCACCCACGAATGGATCGACGGCTTCGGCCGCTATTGTCTTTGGTCGGTGGACCATGACGCCGCCACCTGATCCGGCCGACTGGCTCCGGCGCCTCGGCGGGTAGGCGGGCGCTCGCCCCGCGGCCCGGCTGCAGCGGCGCCTGATCTCGCGCGTCCAGCGCGTTCTCGCTGGCAAACGCCCGCCCGAACACCCGTGTCCGGTTTGACCACTGGACGTTTGTTCGATGCGTGTGGGCCGGTCTGATGCTCGTACGTCTGTTGGGGGACGGGTTCGCGGGTGGTGCCTCAGAAACCCTGGATGTGCGTGCGAAGTGGGCATCACGGAATATTCCTGCGCGCCATGTGTCTGGCGGGTGAACGCTGGTTTTTCGCAACCTTCTGCGGGTTCCGGGTTTGGAGGGTGTACGTTGGCGGCGCTCACCCGTCCGAGTGAGCTTGGCTGTGCCTCCCCACCCTGAGGACCCCCTGTGTTTCGCGCATTTTTCGCGGCGCTGATCTGCGCCGTTTTCGCCTGCTTTGGCGGTGTTTCGGCCGCTGTCGCGGTATCGGTTGTCGACCGGTCTGAGTACACGACCACGACGCAGGTGGCCCCTGGGCAGCTGCGCACGACGGTCTCGCCGCAGCCGCTGAATTTCCAGACGGAGAGCGGCGCGTGGAAGCCGGTCGACCTGGAACTCGACGAGCGCAGCGATGGCGCCGCCAGCCCGGGAGCGGTTGACGGCGACATCGTGATCCCGGCCGAGCTTTCGGATGCGGTCGAGGTGGCACATTCCGGTCGCGAGGTGACGTTCCAGCTCAAGGGCGCTTCCGGCGATGCGGAGTTCGATGACTCGACCGCGACCTTCGACAGCGCGATGCCCGGCGTCGACGTCCAGTACGAGGCGACGGCCCGCGGCGTGAAGGAGCGCCTGGTGCTCGCCAGCGCGTCGGCGCCGGCGGTCTACGCCTACGACGTGCGCGCCGGAGCGGCGTGGAGCGCGGCGGTCGATGAGCGCGGCGAGGTGGTGCTGCGCGACGGCGGAGGCGCCGAGCGGTACCGGATCACCGCGCCGCTGGCGTGGGACTCGGCCGCGGACCCCTCGTTCACCAACGCGCTGGCGTTGTCGGTGTCCAAGGTCTCGGCGGGCCGCTGGACCGTCACGCTGCGCCCGGACCTGGCGTGGCTGCGCGATGAGGCGCGCGTCTTCCCGGTGACGCTCGACCCGGACTTCTCATGGTCGGCTGGCACGACGCACTTCCACGGCGCCGCGGACTGCTACCTGTCGGGCAACACGCAGGCCAACAACACGTTCTGCGCCCAGACCTACCTGCAGACGGGCTACTTCAACCGGCCCTACAAGTCCATCTTCAAGTTCGACATCGCGGCTGCGATCCCGGCGAACGCGGTGGTGAGCGCGGCGACGTTCAAGGCGTACGCGCCGCCGGCTTCGGCGCGCGCCTCGGGCAACCACCGCCTGCACACGATCACCTCGGACTGGGACTCCACGGCCACGTGGAACAACCGCAAGACCGGCGTGCCGTGGACGACCGCCGGCGGCGACATCTCCAGCAACTCGGCCTACTCCAGCAGCTCGCCGACCGCCGTGCAGGCGCTGAGCACGTGGTTCACGTTCCCAGCGCCGCTGGCCGCCGTGCAGGGCTGGGTCAACGGCACGCTGCCCAACTACGGCTTCCTGCTGGCGACGGACTCCGGCGCCCCGGCGAACCAGGCCTACGCCTGGGCGTCGACCGAGGCATCGATGTCGTCGTCGTTCCCGGCGACCTCCAACGAGTGGCCGACGCTCGACGTGACGTGGAGCGTGCCGGACACGACCGCGCCGGCGCTCACGCTGTCGGGCGCGCTGAGCACCGGCCAGACGACGTGGCGGACCGCCGCGACCGGTGACATCACGCTCGCAGGCACAGACGCCGGCACCGGCGTCAAGCGCGTGGAGGTCCTCAAGGGCTCGACCGTGATCGCGTCCGACACCCAGACCTGCCCGGCGGGTGGCTGCGCGATGAACCGCACGTTCGCGCTCGACCTGGATGCGCTGGGCAACGGCATCCACACGCTGAAGGCCGCAGCAGTCGACGGCGGCAACCTGCGGACCGAGCAGACGTTCACCGTCCGCGTCGACCGCGCCGTCCCGGCGCTCGCGCTGACCGGCACGCTCGTCGACCTCGAGAACGAGCCGGCCACGACCGGCACCCGCAACGTCCACGTCGCCGCGACCGACGCCGGCGCGGGCATCGTCGACCTGGAGATGAAGGTCGACGGCGCGCAGAAAGAGCACGTCACGCAGAGCTGCGCGCCCGGCGCGTGCTCGCGCACCGAGGACTGGTCGGTCGACGTCGGCGCCCTGGGCGACGGCACCCACGAGGTTCTCGTCACCGCCACCGATGGCGCGGGCCGCACCAAGGCCGAGACGGTCGAGATCGTCAAGAACGCCTACCCGATGCCCGACGCGCCGCCGCTGTCGGACACCTCGGTCACGCCCTTCCCCGAGCAGGTCGACTTCCTCTACGACGGCCCCGAAGCCGTGCAGACCGGCCTGGATCCCGAGACCCTCGACGAGCGCCGCACGGCGGTCGTGACCGGCAAGGTCTTCAACGACTCAGGCGTCCCGGCCGCGGGCGTCACCGTCTCGGTCGCCGACCACCCGGAGTTCGGCGAAACCGTCTCCCGCGAGAACGGCCAGTTCTTCCTCGTCGTCAACGGCGGCGCGCAGCTGCGCCTGCGCTACGAGGTCCAGGGCGCGCTCCCTGCTGAGCGCCAGGTCGAGACGAAATGGAACGACTACGTCTGGGCCGACGACGTCTGGCTGGTGTCGCAGGATCCGGTTGGAACGCCCGTCGACTTCGGCGCCGCGGTGACCGACATGCAGGTCGCCGAGTCGTCGGTCGTCTCCGATGAGGACGGCGAGCGCCAGACTCGGGTGCTGATCCACCCCGGCACGCAGGCCTGGAAGCAGAAGACCGACGGCACAATGGAGCCACTGACTGGCGGCACCATGCGCCTGACGGAGTACACGGTCGGCGGCGAAGAGGGCGAGAAGCGGATGCCCGCGACGCTGCCCGACAGCACCGCCTACACCTGGGCTGCTGAGTTCCAGATCGACGAGGCCCAGGGCGCCGGAGTCGAGCACGTGCGGTTCTCCAAGCCGGTCGTCGCCTACGTCGAGAACTTCCTCGACTTCCCCGTCGGCCTCGACGTGCCGATCGGCACGTATGAGCCATCGAAGGGCGCGTGGGCCGGCGACCCGGACGGCCGTGTCATCAAGATCCTGTCCGAGTCCGGCGGCAAGGCCGTGGTCGACGTCACGGGCTTTGGCGCCGCTAATGAGGGCGAGCTCGACTACTTCAACATCGACGACGAAGAGCTCGAAGAGCTCGCCGACGCTTATGAGCCCGGCGACACGCTGTGGCGCACGCGGCTGATCCGGTTCTCGTCGGTCGACTGGAACCACGCGTTCTTCTTCCCGCCGTGGTGGCTGGACGACTTTGGGGATGACCCGTTCGGCGATCCGGACGATTGCTGCGAGCAGCCCGGTTCGATCATCGGCGTGCAGAATCAGTCGCTCGGAGAGACGGCTGACCTGGGCGGCACGCCCTACTCCTTGCGCTACGACTCGGCCCGCACGCCGGGCGCGGCCGGTTCGCGGTCGATCCGCGTGCCGCTGACGGACGAGGAGCCCGACGAGGACCTCGCCGAGGTGCGTGCCGTGGCGGTGATCGCTGGGCAGCGGCTTATCCACACGCTGAAGCCCGAAGAGGAGGGCGACCCGATTCCGGCCGACGCGGCCCACACGTTCCGCTGGGACGGCAACGACGCCTTCGGCCGCCCGATGGTTGGCGGCGCGATGGCCGACATCGAGGTCCGCAACATCTTCCCGGCGGAATACTCGCCGGTGGAGCGGGCTTCGCGCCCGCGGGCCAGCAGCCAGCAGCTGCTGCTGATCGAGATGCCGTTCTTCTCTGGCGGGTCGAACGTCTCTTGGGGCAGCGGCGGTTCCGGCAGCGTGTGGGACTTCGTCTCCATGCCGCCGACTCCCGACGAGCCGCAGCCGGTCGACCGCCCGACGCTGGAATGCGACGCGACCGAGACCAACTGCTGGTCAGATGTCCCCACCCCGCGGGAGCTGGGTGAGAGCCGCGTCGGCACGCCCGTGGCGCGCGCCTACTCCGTCGCCGTCCCGTATATGGACGCGCGCTCAATGGGCGTGGGCGGCTGGGGCGTCTCGGTCCAGCACCGCTACGACACCGGCACCGGCACCCTGTACACCGGCGACGGGCAGCGCCGCTCAGCTGACACGCTCGTCGACCGCGTGGAGACCACGCGGCGGATGGTGGTGCCCAACGCCAACGGCGACCTCATCGCGCCGGTCACCACGTCGATGGACGTGCTCCCCGACGGCTCGTCGGTGCGGGCTGCGCCGTGGATCGGGTCGGTGATCGTCGACGACCCGCAGGGGCACAGCACGATCCTGGCGGGCCAGCGCGGCGCGGCTCCGGGCAGCGGCGACGGCGGCCCCGCCACCGAGGCCGGTTTCGCCTGGCCCTACCAATTGGCGGCAGCGCCCGACGGCACGGTTTACGTCAGCGATGTGGACGACCGGCGCGTGCGCAGGATCTCGCCGGACGGAACGATCTCGACCGCGGTCGGGAACGGCACCGCGACCGACGGCGCCGATTCCACGGATCCGCTGCAGCACGCGATCTACCCGCAGGAGCTGGCGGTCGCCGGCGACGGGACCTTGTACATCGCAGGCGGCGACGGCATCCACGTGCTCTCGCCGGACGGGCGGATGTCGATCTTGGCGGCGGTGAGCGGCTGCGGTGCAGAGAGCAACCGCTGCCGCTACTACACCCAGCCGCCGCGAAAGATCACCGCCGGGCAGGACGGGACCGTCTACTGGACCGCGACCAACGGCGACCATGTGGTTCGCCTGTACCGCTACACCCCAGGCGGCGGCGCGCCGCAGCTGCTGTCGACCGCCTACGGGTTCGACCAGTCCAAGGAAGGCCCGATCGGCCTGGCGAACATCGCGCCCGCAGGCCTTGAGATCGACGACGCCGGCCGCCTGCTGCTGTTGGAGTCCGGTTACGACAAGATCGGGATCTGGCGCCTCGGCGCCGACGGCCGGGTCCGCAAGATCGGCCTGAGCTGCTTCGACACGAACACGCCCGACCAGATCATCCCCGGCGAAGGCGGCCCGCTGAAGGACGCCTGCGGATGGACGACCGATATCGACCAGGGCCCCGACGGCCTGTACCTGCACGAGTACGGCTCGTGGCAGGTGCGGCGCGCCAGCAGCGCGCTGCAGCGCTACCCCGTCGACGACACGCTGATCGCCTCCGAGGACGGCGGCGAGGTGTACCGCTTCGACAAGGAAGGCCGCCACCTGGAAACGCTCGACGGCCGCACTGAACGTGTGATCCGCACCTTCGCCTATGACAGCGAGGGGCGCCTGTCTGGCATCACCGAGACCGACCTGGGGACGACGACGTTCGCATACGGCGCCGGTTCGGTGACCGCTACCGGGCCCGACGGGCAACAGACGCTCATCGAGATCAACGGCGACGGCTGGGCCACGCGGATCCAGGACGCCGCCGGCGAGGGCCAAGAGTACGAGTACTCGGCGACCGGCCTGATGGACACGTACACCGACCAGCTCGGCAACGACACCGTGTTCACGTGGGGTCCGACCGGTCGCCTGCTGACCGACACCTCACCGGAGGGCGGGACGCAGACGCTGGCCCGCAACGAGGCGGGCTCCCAGACGACCGTCACGCACCAGACGGCAGGCGGACAGACGACGACGTATCGCACCGAAAAGCAGGCCGCGCCGAAGACCGGTGACGATGAAGAGGACGAGGACGCGGTGCGTCGCGAGGTCCAGACCGTGACGGCTGCCGATGGCTCGAAATCGACGGTCTCGGAGACGTCCGAAGGCGCCGACGCGACGGCGCTGGTGTCGGCCGACGGCACCGTCGTGGAGCAGGAGCGCAGCTCCGATCCGCGGTGGGGCGCCCAGGTGTCCACGTACGCATCCAAAGCCAAGCTCCCTTCAGGGCTTGAGGCTTCTGGCAGCCACGACACGCACGTACAGCGCAGCAGCACCCAGGACTCCACGGACCCGTTCGCGTACGAGTCGATCATCGACACGTACACCGTCGGCGGCCGCACCACGACCTCCACCTACGACAAGGGCGAGCGGACCGACACTGCGGAGTCGCCGATGGGCCGCACCTCGCAGGTCGAGTACGACGACGACGACCGCCCAGTGCGCATCAGCGCTCCGGCGCGTGAGGACGTGGAGGTCGAGTACGACTCCCGCGGCCGCCCGACCTCGGTGTCGCAGGGCGACGCCGAGTCGACAGCGACCTACGGCGCCGACGGCCGCGTGGCGTCGACGACCGACGCTGAAGGCGGTGTGACGACCGTCGGCCGCGACGCGGTTGGGCGCCCGACCACCGTGACCGGGCCCGACGGCGAAGACACCGGCTTCACCTACGACGCCGCCGGGCAGCTCTCCTCCGTAACGGCGCCCGATGGCCGCGCGTTCTCGTTCGAGTACGACGACAACGGCAACCAGACGCAGATGACCCGCCCGGCGCGCGCCGGGTCTGGCGATACCGCGTTGGTGTCGACCCGCGAGTACGACGCTCAAGACCGGCTCACCTCGCGGACGCGTCCGTCGGGCGAGGAGGTCACCACCTCGTACGACTCCGCAGGGCGGTTGGCTGAGCGGGAGGCTGACGATGGCACCTCGGCTGGCGCCGCCTACGAACCGGTTGCCGACGGCAAGGGCGGGCGCTTGACCTCGACGCAGACCGGCGAGGGCGCGTCGACGGAGCTGGAGTACGACGGCTCATTGCTGACCGGTGTGCAGTCGCTCGGGGATACGTGGTCCGGCGATGCGACGGCCGACCAGCCCGAGGTCGAGTTCGGCTATGACGAGTCGCTGCGGCTGACCTCCGAGGAGATCGACGGCGACTCGGTCGGCTACGGCTACAACAACGACGACCAGGCCACACAAGTCGGTGATGTATCGCTGAGCTACGACGAGGACTCCGGCGATCCGGAAACGGTCTCTGCTGGCGTCGCGTCGACGCAGATCGGCGTCGACGCGCGCGGCGATCTGCAGTCGTTGGCGAGCACGACCGAGGCCTCGGGCGTCGCGGCACCGGTCCTCTCGGAGTCGGTGGTCCGCGACGACTTGGGCCGCATCACGCAGCGGACCGAGACGGTCGGTTCTGGTCCGGCGGATGTCTATGGCTACTCGTACGACCTGGCGGGCCGGTTGACGCAGGTCACCAAGAATGCCGCGGTCACCGAGACCTACGGCTACGACTCAACGGGCGGGTTGACCTCTCGCGGCAATGGCGTGGTCTCGACGTGGATCCACACCGACGGCCACGGCCGCCCGACGCAGACTGCAGATGGCACTCAGCTGGAGTGGTCGCCCGATGGCGAGCTGTTGAAGCTGACGGCGCCTGGAGGTGCTGAGACGGAGTTCGGCTACGACGGCTTCGGCCGCCTCGTCGAAGTCATCTCGCCTGATGGCGAGATCGGCCGCTACCGCTACGACGCCTCGGGCCGCCGCACCGCGGTGAGGCTGGACGGCAGCTTGGTGCGCCGGTTCGTCTACGGCGGCGCGGAGTTCCCGCGCGCCCGGGTCGACGCCGACGGCGACGTGCTCGAGCGCTACGTCTACGCCTCGTACGAGCATGTGCCGGACCTGATCGTCCGTCGCGACGGCCAGCGCCTGCGGCTCATCACCGATGCGGTCGGCTCTGTCCGCGCCGTAGTCGACGCCGACACCGGCGCCGTCGTGCAACGGCTGGCCTACGACGCCTATGGCCGCACGACGCAGAACACCGCGCCAGGGACCCAGCCGTTCGGCTTCAAGGGCGCGCTGGCCGACCCGGTCGCGCAAGGCGCCGGGCTGGTCTGGATGGGCGTCCGCGCTTACCTGCCGTTGATCGGGCGTTTCACGACCACCGACCCCGCCGGGCTCGCGGCGGTCTGGAACCAGCACGACGCCCTTGGCGGAGACCCGATCAACCTGATCGACGCCGACGGGAGGTTCGCCGTTCTGGCGGTCCTTGCAGCGCCGCTCGCTGCTTCCGCTGCGACCCTGGCGACGGCGGCCGTCGAGGTCGCGGCGGCGGCAACCGTCGGTTGGGGGTTGAGCAAGGCGCTCGATGCCGCACGGGGCTTGGGCGGCTCGGCAAGCATGCTGGCGCCGTTCTGTGTCAACGGCATCCACAACGCGATCAACAATGCGCAGGACGCCGTCGACGGCGACGAGGACGGCGACGCTGCCGAATCGATTGCTAACGGCCACGCCGCGGGCCATTTGGGTGACTTCGAAGACCTCGGGATCATGACTCCTGAGGAGCTAGAAGACTTTCTCAGGGACGTTATGGGAAGCGGTGCGACGATCGAGAAGGAACTCGAGAACGGTCGCACGGGCTACTACGATCCGGGAACTGGAACGATCATCGTGGTCGATCCGCGCAACGCCGATGGCGGCTCGGTGTTTCGGCCCCGCGACGCCGAGGACTATTGGGACAACAAGCTAAAGTGATGCCCGATCAGAACGTCACGCTGGTCTACGAGAAGGACGAACTGCTTCTTCTTGCCAACGCCTTCAACGAGCTAACCAACGGGATCCGCTGGACTGACCTCGAGCTTGAGCGATCGGCGGGGTGCTCTGCGGCGAAGGTTCGAGAGATCCACGAGAGCATCAGTGACCTCTACGACCTCTTGTTCCTGGGCGGGGCCTCAACGGCAGCGTTGCGAAATCATCGTTGGCAGCCTCAGTGGCGCACGGCGACGGCGGCCCTCGCGGTCGGGGCGTCTGAGATCGTTTGCATGGCCGCAGCGGTCCGCGAGGTTTTGAGCGGGCGGCATATCCCACTTGCCGCGTTCCATGCACGCCTCGGAGTTGACGAGGAGGTCGCAAGCCGTTTGTTGAGTCGTTTCGATGCGGCGATTAGGTTCAGTCGTAGTGATCACTAGTCACGCCATATCATCGAAAAGCAAGGCGGCGAAACAATCTCGGTGACTCATGAGATCACGGTTGACGGGAGACAGTGCATCAGCATTAAACGCACAAGGGAAGCATGGCGGCGAACGTCAGCTCCCCAACTCATGGATCCAGTACCCAGACGTATGAGTAACGAACCAGGCTTCACAACGGCGGCGCTCGACGCCGTGGCCGAGCTCGTTGAACACAGCCGCAGCGCGGCCGCAGGTCGTGGGATCGAACTCGCGGGACCGGAGCTTGTTCTCGGGCCGGCGGACACGATTGAACTCAAGGTCACTGCCCTCGAACGCGGCCAGATCTGCGACGTCCTCGAGGTCGTCCTGAGTCGCGCAGGTGTTGCAGAGCTGACAATCGCGGAACTGACGGACTGGTTCTTGACCCAGATCCAAACCATTGGGCCGTAAGGTCGGCCGCGTATCCGGTCCTTCCTCCCCACCGGACGAGCCAGCCTAGTAGGGCGTCGGTCCGCCGCCCGTCGCCGGCCGACCCCGCGCGGTCGACGACAGCCCGGCCCCCGGTACCCCCAGTTCTTGCACACCGCTTCACCTGTCCCCGGTGCCAGCAGGCGTTTCGCCGATGTGTGACACGGGCTACGGGGCGTATGGCATGAGTGGCAGGCGGCTGGCACGATGGGCCGGTGTACCGGCTGACGCCACACGCGCGGACTGAGTCCGAGGCTCCCTCTGAGGAGCGAACGGCGATGCGTCGCCACGGCTCGCGGCGGCGCGCTCGACGACTGCGCAGCAGCGTGATCCTGGCGGCCGCGCTGGCGCTGGCAGTCACGTGCGCGTGGGCGGCGCCGAAGCTCGCCTCGCAGCTCGCCGACAGTCGCGCCAACGACCCGGCGGTCGCGCAAGCCCAGGCCGCCGCCCTCCGCGCGCCAGCGCTGCCCGATCCGGGTGGCCCGTACGCCGCAGGCAGCGCCGAGGCCGCCCAGGCCGACATCACCGCGATCGCCGAGACCTTCGCGGACTGCGTCTACCGCGCCGCGACCTCTGGCCCGGCGGCCAGCGGCGGCGCCGCCCAGCCCGGGCCCGCAGACAACGCAGCCGCCACAGACGCCGAATCCAGCGCCGCCACTACCGACCCCGCCGCCCCGCCATACGGCGCCTGCCTTCGAGCCCGCCACCTCGGCCTCACACCGGGTGCCGTCGCGCGCCGCGGCGACCACGGCCCGATCGACGGCCGGGGCGCCCGCAACGCCGTCGGCGTCTTCACCGTGCACGGCGAACGGGAGGCGTTCCTCCTCAAGTACGACGCGGCGGCGACGGGGTGGGGGTACGCGTTTGACGCGAATGGAACCGTGCAGGCGGTCTGCCGGACGCCGAAGGGCCGGGAGTGCTGGCACGCCGAGGAGGAGCGCCCGGGCGCCCTGTTCCTGGGGGATTTCCGTACTGAGCAGGTACTTGGTGCGGTCCTGCGGCTGGGCCGGTCGGCTCGCTGAGCGCCGCCGCGAGCTAAGAGAAATCAACTTAGGCGAAGGCGAATTCTCTTCGGTCGCGATGGCGTCTGGCGGGCCTCAGCCTCAGTGCTTGCCCAGGCCTGCGGCCGTGCAACAACTCGCACGATGTTTGCGTCGGCCGGGTCCGGTGTAAGGATGGGCCCCGATGATCGTGACGTGCCGTGAAGCGATGGGGTCGGTCGGCCTCTGCTCCGCCAAGGGTGTTGCCCGTTGAGCCACGGTCCGTACATCGAGACGCGCGACTCGCCACTCGTCGCTCCGGAGCCCGGCTCGCTCGGCCCCCGCGACAAGTCCATCCCGCGCCGTCCCGACGGATCACGTAGCCCCGGCTGGGACACCCCGGCCGACCTCTCGAAGTCTCCCGCGACGATTCCGGACCTGGCCACGACGCCGGTCCCGGACCACCTGCGCGAGGAGATCGAGTCGTACCTCACGCGCTACCCAGACCCGCGCTCGGCGATCATCCCCGCGCTCTGGGCCGCCCAGCGTCTCCACGGCTGGTGCTCGCCGACCGCGGTGCAGCAGGTCGGCGCCGTGCTGCGGCGCACGCCGGCCGAGCTGATGGCCGTCGCCACCTTTTACGACCAGTTCGAGACCGAGCCGGTCGGCACGTCGACGATCTACGTCTGCACGAACATCTCATGCTCGCTCCGCGGGGCCGACGCGCTCCTCCACGAGTTCGAGGCGAAATCAGCAGGCCGCGAAGACGAGTTCTACGTGCGCGGGTTTGAATGCCTGGGCGCGTGCGACATCGCGCCGATGGTCTCGATCGACGGCCTGTTCATCGGCCCGATCGACACGGCCGAAGTCGCGGGCATCCTCGACGCCGTCGCCGACGGCCGCACGCACGAGATCTTCCCCGAGCGGCAGATCAACCACATGAAGATCGCCGACCCGGCCGCGGGCGACACGCCGACGCACGGCGCCTCAGGCCCGCAGGCGGAGCTCGCGAGCACGGCGGAGGCCAAGCCGTCGAAGGCCGAGGCGGGCGCGGACGCAGCGCCCGACCCGCGCCGCGAGTCCGACCCGGCCGTCCCGTCGAGCGACCCGAACAACGACGACGCGGTCGACCGCCGCGCCACCGGCCAAGACCCGGAGGACGACGCATGAGCGCCCCGACTGCACCGCGCCTCCTGCTCGACGGCATCGACGAGCCGGGCCTGAACACGCTGCCGGTCTACGAGCGCCGCGGCGGCTACGAAGTGATGAAGAACGCCCTGCGCCAGCCGCAGGACGGGATCATCGAGGAGCTCAAGCAGTCGGGCCTGCGCGGCCGCGGCGGCGCCGGCTTCCCGCTCGGCATGAAGGCCAGCTTCATCCCCAGCGGCCCGATGGACAAGTACCTCGTCTGCAACGCGGACGAGTCCGAGCCCGGCACCTTCAAGGACCGCGAGCTCATGCAGAAGTGCCCGCACCGCTTGATCGAAGGCATGGTGATCGCGTCGTACGCCGTGAGCGCCAACCGCGGCTTCATCTTCATCCGCGGCGAGTACATGCACCAGGCCGACGTGCTCGAAGCGGCCGTCGAAGAGGCCAAGGCCGCGGGCTACCTCGGCGACAACATCCTCGGCTCGGGCCACAACTTCGAGCTGTGGGTCCACCGCGGCGCCGGCGCCTACATCTGCGGCGAGGAGACGGGCCTGCTCGACTCGCTCGAGGGCAAGCGCGGCAACCCGCGCCTCAAGCCGCCGTTCCCCGCCAACCAGGGCCTCTACCAGGGCCCGACGCTGCTCAACAACGTCGAGACCCTCGCGACCATCCCGGTGATCCTGGGCATGGGGGGCGAGGAGTACGCCAAGCTCGGCGTCGAGCGCTCGGCCGGCACGAAGCTGATCTCGGTCTCCGGCCACGTGCAGAAGCCGGGCAACTACGAGATCGAGCTCGGCATGAAGTCGAAGGACATCCTCTACGACCTCGCCGGCGGCCCGACCAAGGGCCACGACATCAAGTTCTGGTTCCCCGGCGGCTCGTCGTCGCCCGTGCTGCTCAGGGAAGACCTCGAGCTGCCCTACGACTTCGACTCGATGGCTAAGGCCGGCTCGATGCTCGGCTCCGGCGCGATGATCTTCTGCGACGACACCACGTCGGCCGTGCAGGTCGCGCTCAAGCTCGCGCAGTTCTACCGCCACGAGTCGTGCGGCAAGTGCACCCCCTGCCGTGAGGGGACGAACTGGACGCTGCGCATGCTCGAGCGCATCGACGAGGGCCTCGCGACCCCGATGGACCTCGATCGCCTCGCGTCGGTCCAGGAGCAGATCAAGGGCAACTGCCTCTGCGTGCTCGGCGACGCCATGGCGATGCCGGTCGGCTCGCTCATCGCCAAGTTCCGCGACGAGTTCGAAGCCCACATCGAAGCCAAGCGGTTGGCGCCGGACTTCCTCCTCGGCGACACCACGCACGTCGAGACACCGATCCGGGTTCTCGCCTAGCCTCTCGCGCCGGCACCGCCTTCCCGCCGCACCCTTCGCCCTCCGCCTTCCATGCCTCGCCCATCTCGCGCTGACATCACTTTCACCGTCGATGGACGGGACGTCGTCGCCCCTGAGGGCACGATGCTCGCCGACGCCGCGAAGCTGGGCGACGTCGAAATCCCGGTCTTTTGCTACGAGCCCAAGCTCGGCCAGCCGGTCGGCGCGTGCCGCATGTGCCTCGTCGAGGTCGAGGGCATCCCGAAGCTGCAGACGGCCTGCTCCACGCCCGTCAAGGACGGCATGGTCGTCAACACGACGGCGCCGAAGGTCAAGGCCGCGCAGGAGTCGGTCCTCGAGTTCCTGCTGGTGAACCACCCGCTCGACTGCCCCGTCTGCGACAAGGGCGGCGAGTGCCCGCTGCAGGACATCACCTACGGCTGGGGCCGTGGCACGTCGCGCGTCGTCGAGCCCAAGCGCCACTTCACCAAGCCGCTGGAGCTCAGCCCGCTGATCGCGATCGACCGCGAGCGCTGCATCCTCTGCTACCGCTGCGTGCGGTTCAGCCAGGAGGTCGCCGAGGACCACCAGCTCGTGTTCCTGGAGCGTGGCGCCGACACCTACGTCGGCACGTTCGACAGCCACCCGTACGTGGCGCCGTTCTCCGGCAACATCATCGAGCTGTGCCCCGTCGGCGCGCTCACGAGCCGCCCGTACCGCTTCCGCGCGCGCCCGTGGGACATCGAGGGCGGCGGCTCGGTCTGCACGCTCTGCTCGGGCCAGTGCAACGTGGAGTACACGGTGCGCGACGAGCGGGTCCTGCGCACGCTGTCGCGCGAGAACAGCGACGTCGACGACGGCTGGCTCTGCGACAAGGGCCGCTTCTCGTACCAGTCGACGCACGTCGACGAGCGCCTCACGCAGCCGCTCGTGCGGAACCTCGACGGCGATCTTGAGCCCGCCACGTGGGATGAAGCCCTCGACCGCGCGAGCGTCCTGCTCCGCGCCGGCGGCGAGAACACCGCGGCGCTGGCTGCGGGCCGCACGCTCAACGAAGAGGGCTACCTGCTCCAGCGCCTCGTGCGCGAGCAGCTCGGCTCGCCGCACCTGGAGTCGCGGGTCGCGCCCGGCCCGTCGCGCGAGCTGCTGGCCGCGCTGCACGCCCCGGCGCTGCAGGCGACCGTCCCGGACCTCGAGTTCGCCCACCACGTGCTGCTGCTCGAAGCGCACCCGGGCGAGACCGCCCCGATCCTGGAGCTGCGCCTGCGCAAGGGCGCCCGCCGCCTGGGCACCAAGCTGAGCATCGTCGGCAGCCGCCCGTCGGCGCTCGACGCCAAGGGCACCGCGATCCGCTTCGCCCCTGGCGGCAAC
>JAEYAL010000068.1 GCA_023404805.1 Actinomycetes bacterium
CCGCGAGCGCGCCGACGGCGCAAAAGCTCTACAACGCCGCCGTCAACACCGGCCTCGGCGCCCAGACGATCACGCCGACGTGGCGGCTGGCGATCCCAGCCACCACCTACACCGGCACCTACACCTCAACCTGGACGTTCACGCTCACCTCGGGGCCATAAGCCCCGCGAACTCGCCGACGCCTACTTGCCCGACAGCGAGCCGGTGATCTCGACGGTGCCCATGACAGTGCCCTCAGGGACGACCGCGCCGAACTGCTGCTTGATCGTCGCCGAGGCGATCTTGCTGAGCTTCAGCACTGATCCGGTCGCGACGAACTGCGGGCCGTTGAACGTCGCCGTGAAGTTCGTCATGTCGAGCGTGGCGACGACCGCGGCGACGGTCTCGTTGACGTTCGCGAAGAGCTCCTTCTGCTTCTTGTTCACGACCGCGCGCCAGGCGAAGAGGTTGGTGCTCGTGCCCGCCTTGCCGATCGAGACCTGGCCCTCGAGCTGCAGGCGGCCCGTGACGTTCTCGGGGTCGAACGCGCCAGCCACAAGCTGGATCGACACGTCGTTGCCCGTGCGCGTCGCGGGCGCCGTCGTCGTGATCTCGAGGCCGTTGGCGGTGAGCTGGTCGAGCAGGCCGGGGGCGAGCGTCAGCTTCGCGACGCCCTCCTTGATCGGCAGCTCGCGCGTCGTGAACTTGAGCTGCACCGTGCCGAACGCGCCGGCTGAGAAACCCCCGCCGGTCTTGGCGTTGAGCGCCTTGGCGCCCTTGGACGACAGCGACAGCTTCGCGTTTTTGAGGAGGCCGTCCGCGCGGCGGCTGAACGTCGCGGTGCCGCCCGTGAGCGTGCCGAGCTCGACGAGCTTGCTGCCGACCTTCGCGACGACGTTCTTGTCGGTCCCGCCCGGCTGGAACACGATCGAGCTGACCTTGACCGAGCCCTTCTTGCCCTTCGCCGTGAAGCCGCCTTCGACGCCGACGGCGCCGACCATCTGGGTCACGTCGAGGGGGCCGCTGTCTTCAAGCGCCTCGAACTCCCAGAGGTTCGGTTTGATCGTCGCATCGCCCGTCGCCGAGAGCTTCGTACCCGCCGACTTCAGCTTGCCCGCCGCGCCGCTGCTGAGCTTCACCGTCGCGTTGCCGTACTCGACCGCTCCCCCGCGGGGGAGCTTGTTGATGTCGGCCGGGAGGATCCGGCCGGTGGCCGTTGCAGCGGCTGCCGGTGAGCTGGCGATTCCGCTGCCGGCCGCGGCGAGCGACGCGGCGGCAAGAGCGAGCAGGCGAACGTGGCGACGGTCTGGCATCAAAGGCTCCAAACGCTTCGGGAGAGACATCGACCGGCGTCCCGACCGGTGATGCCTGTCACAGACTACGCACCCGTAGCTAGTGCATGCGCCAGATGGCCAGAACACCCCTGGGCGGGGCCTGGCGCAAGGCCCCCGGCGGCGGCTTCCCGTCCCCTGTAGGTTTGGGGCAGCTCTCAGTCCGCCCTTCCACGACCCGTCGCGGCTCGCATTGCACCTGCCGGCCCCGACCCAGGAGCCACCTTTGTCTACCGACAGCTTCTCTAGCCGCTCAACCCTCGAAGTCGGGGGGAAGTCGTACGAGATCTTCCGGCTGGACGCGCTCCAGGCCAAGTACGACGTCG
Source organism: Actinomycetes bacterium (assembly GCA_023404805.1). Taxonomy (GTDB): domain Bacteria; phylum Actinomycetota; class Thermoleophilia; order Solirubrobacterales; family Solirubrobacteraceae; genus JAGIBJ01. Next base: position 1,637 of record JAEYAL010000068.1, read on the forward strand.
CGCGGCTGCCGTACTCGCTGAAGGTGCTCCTGGAGAACCTGCTCCGCACGGAGGGCAACGGCGCCGTCACGAAGGCGTCGATCGAGGCGCTGGCGACGTGGGACGCGAAGGCTGAGCCCGACACCGAGATCAACTTCACGCCTGCGCGCGTGGTGCTGCAGGACTTCACCGGCGTGCCGGCCGTGGTCGACCTCGCCGCCATGCGCGACGCGATCGCGAACCTCGGCGGCGACCCGAGCAAGATCGAGCCGCTCGTGCCGGCCGAGCTCGTGATCGACCACTCGGTGCAGGTCGACTACTTCGGCCAGTTCGACGCTGCGCTCAAGAACGCTGAAAAGGAGTTCGAGCGCAACGAGGAGCGCTACCAGTTCCTGCGCTGGGGCCAGGACGCGTTCGACACCTTCAAGGTCGTCCCGCCGGACACCGGCATCGTCCACCAGGTCAACCTCGAGTACCTCTCGCGCACGGTCTTCGTGAACGACAAGCTCGGGCAGGCGTACCCCGACACGCTCGTCGGCACCGACTCGCACACGACGATGGTCAACGGCCTCGGCGTGCTCGGCTGGGGCGTCGGCGGCATCGAGGCTGAGGCCGCGATGCTCGGTCAGCCGATCCCGATGCTGATCCCGCAGGTCATCGGCTTCAAGCTCAGCGGCTCGCTGCCCGAAGGCGCGACCGCCACCGACCTCGTCCTCACCGTCACCGAGCTGCTCCGCAAGGAAGGCGTCGTCGGCAAGTTCGTCGAGTTCTTCGGCCCGGGCGTCACCGCCCTGCCGCTCGCCGACCGCGCGACCATCGGCAACATGAGCCCGGAGTTCGGCTCCACCGCGGCGATCTTCCCGATCGACGAGGAGACCATCCGCTACCTGCGCTTCTCGGGCCGCTCCGAGGAGTCCTGCGAGCTGGTCGAGGCCTACGCCAAGGCCCAGGGCCTCTGGCACGACCCGGCCGACGAGCCCACGTTCACGAAGATCGTCGAGCTCGACCTCGGCGACGTCGTGCCGTCGATCGCCGGCCCCAAGCGCCCGCAGGACCGCATCGCCCTGAGCAACGCGCAGCCCGGCTTCGAGGACGCGCTCGGCACGATCCTCGGCCGCACCGAAGACACCGGCGCGATGGTCAACGAAGGCGGCCTCGCCACCGTGCGCCGCGCGACCAAGCCCACGCCGTGCACGCTCGGCGACGACGCGTTCGAGCTCGACCACGGCCACGTCGTGATCGCCGCGATCACCTCGTGCACGAACACGTCGAACCCGTCGGTGATGGTCGCCGCCGGCCTCGTCGCCCGCAAGGCGCGCGCCCTCGGCCTGACCCGCAAGCCGTGGGTCAAGACGTCGCTGGCGCCGGGCTCGCTCGTCGTGACGAACTACCTCGACAAGGCGAACCTCACCGAGGACCTCGACGCGATCGGCTTCCACACGGTCGGCTACGGCTGCACCACGTGCATCGGCAACTCGGGCCCGCTCCCGGCTGAGGTCTCGGCTGCCGTGCAGTCCGCCGATCTCGCCGTCACGTCGGTGCTCTCGGGCAACCGCAACTTCGAGGGGCGCATCAACCCCGATGTGAAGATGAACTACCTGGCCTCGCCGCCGCTGGTCGTCGCCTACGCGATCGCGGGCACGATGGACATCGACCTCGCGTCGGGCGTCATCGCGCAGGACAAGGACGGGAACGACGTCTACCTGAAGGACATCTGGCCGACCACGCAGGAGGTCGCCGACACCGTCGAGGCCTCGCTGTCGTCCGACCAGTTCCGCAAGTCGTACGCGACCGTCTTCGATGGCGACGCGAACTGGCAGGGTCTCGACATCCCGACCGGCGACCGCTACGAGTGGGCCGAGGACTCGACCTACGTGCGCCTCGCGCCGTACTTCGACGGGATGCCGGCCGAGCCGACGCCGGTCGAAGACATCGCCGGCGCCCGCGTGCTCGCCAAGCTCGGCGACTCCGTCACCACCGACCACATCTCGCCGGCCGGTGCGATCAAGGCCGATGGCCCGGCTGGCAAGTACCTGCAGGAGCACGGCGTCGACCGCAGCGACTTCAACTCGTACGGCTCCCGCCGCGGCAACCACGAGGTGATGATCCGCGGCACGTTCGCGAACATCCGCCTGCGGAACCTCCTGGCCCCCGGCACCGAGGGTGGCGTCACCCGATACCTCGATGGCGCCGATCCGTCCGAGGTCGTCTCGATCTACGACGCGGCCCAGCAGTACATCGCGTCGGGCACGCCGACCGTCATCCTCGGCGGCAAGGAATACGGCTCCGGCTCCTCGCGTGACTGGGCTGCCAAGGGCACTGCGCTGCTCGGTATCAAGGCCGTCATCACCGAGTCGTTTGAGCGCATCCACCGTTCCAACCTCGTGGGCATGGGCGTGCTGCCGCTGCAGTTCCCCGCCGGCCAGAGCGCCGACTCCCTCGGCCTCACCGGTGAGGAGACGTTCGACATCACCGGCTACGCCGACGCGCTCAACGGCGGCGACCTGCCGAAGACCACGAAGGTCGTCGCGACCAAGGCCGACGGCACCACCGTCGAGTTCGACGCGACGGTCCGGATCGACACCCCCAAAGAGGCGGATTACTTCCGCCACGGCGGCATCCTGCGGTACGTCCTCCGCCAGATCGCGGCCGAGTAGCTCTGGGGCCGGGGGTGAGGGGCACCCCCGTTCGGACACCCTTACCGGGCGAGCTCGCAAGCGCGCGCGCCCTGCGGTCGCAACGGTCCGCCCGGGGGTGCCCCTCACCCCCGGCCGGCGCGACACGACTGGGCCGCGCTCTGGCGAGTCCGGCCGCTGGGTGCCGCCGCGCCGGTATGCGCGGGGCGCAGTTCGCCATCTGCCTGCGCTGCGTTGTCGGCGGGCGCTCTGGCTGGGCCGTCGCGCTGGGTGCCGCGTTGGCGGAATGCGCGGGGCGCGTGTCGCCGTCTGCTGTCCCGGCGGGTGCGCAGTTCGCCATCTGCGGTCGGGGCGGGCGGTTACGGCGTGAGGTCGGCGCTGATTTGCTGCGCCCAGGTGGCGAGGTAGGCGGCGTAGTCGCCGGCGCCGCCGCCCAGGACCCAGCGGTAGGCGTGGCCGATCGCCTCGTCGAGGAGGCGGTCGGCGAGCTCCGCGGGATCGAAATCGGCGCGCATCGTGCCCGCGCGCTGGCCGCCGTCAAACATCGCGATGGCGACTGCGCGGAGCGTCGCGACCCACCGGCGCACGACCGGCGTGAACGGCGTCGCGGCGCCGGTCGCCTCGAAGCTCACGACGTAGATCGCGCGCAGCCACTCGGGCCGCTCGCGTGCGAAGTCGGCGACGCGGCCGAGGAACTCCTCGATCGAAGCCGGCGGCGACTCCGGCGTGCCTAGCAACAGCGCCTCGTAGCGCGCATGCATCGCGAAGAGCAGGCCGTCCTTGGAGCCGTAGCGGTCGCGCACCGCCGCGCGGCTGTAGCCCGCGCGCTCTCCGACCTGCGCCGCGGTCGTGCGCTCGTACCCCTGCTCGGCGATCAGCTCCGCGAGCGCCTGGGTCAGGCGGTCCTCGGCATCGACCTGGCGTTGGGCGTGGCTGCGGCGGGCCGTCGTCATGCCTGGCCGACTCTACCGGCGCGGCGACAGAAAACTTTCTGCACACAGACAGATTTATGAGCTACGCTGAGCCGCATGCCGCGACTTCGCCGCCCCCGCCGATACCGCTGGGCCCGCGAGGAGATCGCGACCCTCGACCCCGACCGCGACTACGAGCGCATCGCACGGCTCGCCTTTGAGGTCCGGTTCGGCGCGCCGGTCATCGCGGCGGCGTTCTACACGGTGACGTTCGCCCGCCAGGTGGCGGTGCCGTCGATCGCGACGATCCTCTACCGGAACGGCGGCGGCCCGTCGATGCGCGACGTGCGCAAACGCAACGACGACACGCTCGTCTTCTTCGGAGCCTTCTTCAAACACGGCCCAGGATCGGACGACGGCGGCGCGTTCATCGCGCGGCTGAACGACATCCACGCGCAGTTCCCGATCCGCGCCTCGGACTTCAGCTACACCCTCGACACGATCATCGCCGAAGGCGAGCGCACCAGCCGGCTCGTCGGTGTCGAGCCGCTTTCGGCCCGGGAGCAGGTGGCGACCTTCCGGTTCTGGCACGCGGTGGGTGAGCGGATGGGGATCGAAGACCTGCCGTCGAGCTACGAGGACGCGTTCGCCCGCGCGTCGGCGTACGAGCGGGCCGAGTGGGCACCGACCGTGGCTGGAGCGGCGGTCGCCCGGTCGGTGATCGAGGACTACGTCGGGCGCTGGCTGCCGCGGCGGCTCGTCCCGCTCGGGTTCCGTGCCGTCACCGTGCTGCTGGGCCGAGAGCTGCGGGAGATCCACGGCTTTGGCGAACCAGGCCTCGTGATGGAGCGGGTGGTGGTCGCCGCGCTCGGCGGCTACCTGCGGCTGCAGAGGTACCTCCCGGATCCGCCGATGCGGTCGCTGACCGAGTCGTTCGGCGAGGAGTACGGCGGCTGTCCAGTGCCTGCTGACCTCGGCTACCGGGCCGCGTCGGCGTCAAACGCGGTCGGCGGCTGCCCGGTCGTCCACGACTGAGCGCGCCCGGGGTTCACGGTCTGGCAATTTGGCCGGCGTACCGTCCGCCAGATGCGGCCGTCCCCTCGTTCCGGCGTCCTGATCAGCGCGCGTGCCAAGCGCATCTACGTCGGCGTCACGATCGCCTACATGCTCGTCGCCGCGGGGTTCGCGGCGGCCGGCGTCTGGGTCGTCGCCGTGGCGCTCTTGGCCATGGGCGGGGCGATGACGGGCGCCAGCCTGCAGATGCGCACGCCGGACCGCGCGGCGCGCCCGAAAGGACGCGAAGGATCCGGTGGAGGGGCGCGCTCGCGCTAGGCGGCGCGGGCGGGGCGCGCGTCGACCACGTGGCCGGTGACGGCCCAGGCGTCAGCGCGCTCGCGCGGGCGGCCGAGCATAGTCGCGGTGCCGTCGTCGAGGATCGGCGTCTGGATCAGTTCGGGGTGCTCGGTGAGGGCGTCGACGACGGTCTCGGCGTCCGCGCCGTCGAGGTCGAGGCCCAGCGCCTGGTAGAGGGCGCTGCGGCGCACCAGCGCGTCGACCGGGTCGCCGGTCAGGCGGCTCGCGATGTCGCGGACTTCAGCCTCGGTCAGGCGTTCGCTGGCCAAGTTCACGCGCCGCACGTCGAAGCGCTGGCATCCGAGCTGGAGCGCCTGGAGGGCGTACTCAGAGGTGGCGGACGCGGGGTTGTGGAGGAGCGTCAGCGGAGGGATCGGTGAGAGCAGGGATAGTGGTGCCATATACCTGACACTACGACCGCTGCAACGGCGTTATGAGGGTTAGCCCGGTCGTGTGACCGACTCCATACCCGGAAAGGACGGACGGTCGATGCCGAGCGGGCTCAGGCGTCCAGTTCACGCAAGTTCGCGCGTGCCGGGCCGAGCCGGCCGGCCAAGGCGATGGCTACTCGGCGTCGACGACCTTGCCCGCCGCGGCCCATGCCGCGGCGCGTGCGCGAGGCCGTCCGATCATCGCCGCGGTGCCGTCGTCGAGGATCGGCCGCTGCAGCAGCGCCGGGTGCTCGACGAGCGTCGCGACCACGGTCTCGAGGTCGGCGCCGTCGAGTTCGAGACCGAGCTTCTTGTAGTTCGCGTCGCGCCGCACGAGCGCGTCGACCGGGTCGCCCTGCAGGCGGCTGGCGAGCCCGCGGAGCTCCTCTTCGCTGAGGCGCTCCTTGACGAGCAGGTACTTGCGCACCTCGACCTCGCGGCCCGCGTCCTCCAGAGCGTCGAGCGCGTGGACCGAGGTCGAGCAGTGGGGGTTGTGCAGCAGCGTCAACGTCACGCCGCGCATCGTAAGCGTGCGCGGTGGCTGGTGGATGGCAGGGCGTTGGCCCCGTCCGACGCTCTACCCTCGGTGGCCCGATGAGTGCCCAGCGCAAGTACTACCTGTTCGCCGCCGTGGTCTTCGCGATCGGCGCGGTGCTCGCCGTGATCGGCGGCGCCTACACCGCGCTGTTCGTCTTCACCGTCTTGGCGCTGACGATGTTCGCCGTGCAGGCGCGCGTCGACGTGTGGATCGAGACGCGCCGGCCGACCGACCGCTCTGGCGCGCCCCGCCAGTAGCCCGTGAGCCGCGCCGAGCTGCGCGGCGCGCTCAGCGCGGTGGGGTAGAGCGCGGCGTGCACGTGCAGCCGCGCGCCAGCCGCCGTTTAGCAGCGGCGGTTCCAGCGGGGGTTCGCCGTCGCCCCAGACCAGATGTAGCCGCGCGAGGTCTTGAACCAGATCGACGATGCGTCGCCAGTGCTGCGGCCACGGCACAGCGTCTCGCCGGTCGTCTCCTTGGAGACGGGGATGCCGCCGCCGCCCCACGAACTCGACCCGCTGGACGCGGTGCACGGCTTGCTCCTGGCGGCGACCGAGTACCAGCCGGAGCCAAGCCTGGTCGTGAACGCTCCGCCGTAGAGCGACGCGTCGCAGATCCCGAGGCGCTTGGCCGACGGGTCGCCATCCTTGTGCAGCGGTGTGATTGGACCCCCGGCGTGCGTGCCCACCTTGTCGGTGATCAGCAGCGGGGCGACCGATCCAGCCGCGTGACTCACGGTGGCGCCGCTCGCGGACTCAGTGTTTCCGGCCGGGGCCCCCGCCCCGGCCGGCCCCACAGGGCCACAAAGTGCTCCCACGAATAACCCGGTGACGGCGAA
>JAEYAL010000071.1 GCA_023404805.1 Actinomycetes bacterium
GCCTTGCGCGTGCGCGGCGTGCGCGCCGGCTTCTCGGCGGTCTGCGCTGCCGCCGAAGCAGCCGTCTCGGTGGCGTCCGATGCGGCGGGCGTCCGGCGCGTGCGGGGCTTCGGCGCAGGCTTGTCGGCCTCAGCGGACGCTGGCGCGGCCTTCGCCGCTGGGGCGCTGGCGTTCAACGCGGCGATCGCGTCGGCCACGCCGCTCTTGGCGGTTTCGGCATCGGGCGTCTTGGCAGGAGCGGCCTTTGCCGCACTGGTCTTGACCTCGGCCTTCGCCGCGCCGTTGGCGCTGGCGTCCGCCGATGCGCCGTCCTCACCCGGTGCGCTGCCCTCGGCAGCCTTGGCCTTCGAGCGGCTGCGGCCGCGGTTGCGTCGGCGCCGCGACGAGCTCGCGCCGTCGGCTGACGCCTCGCCATCGGGCGACGACGTCGCGCCCTCGGCCTTAGCGGCGCCATCGGCCGATGCGTTCTGCTCGCCGCCGTTCTGCTGGCCCTGCTGGCCGTTCTCGCCGTTGCCGTTCTTCTTCTTGCGGCGCCGGCTGCGGGAGCGGCGCGACTTTTTCGAGCGCTCCGCGGCATGCTCGGCGGCCTCGCCCTCAAACGTGTAGGCCTCGTACTCGACCGGTTCGCTCGGCTTCGCCGTCTCGGCAGCCTCGCCGTTCGGCGTCTCGACCGTTGCGTCGACGGCGCCCTCGACCGCGGCGGCGGCCGCCGCCTCGGCGCTGGCTTCGGCCGGGCTCGGCTTGGGCTTCTGCGACGGCTGGCTGCCAGCCTTCGGGATGTTGCGCAGCAGCTCGCGGGCGAGCGCGCCGGGCTTGCGGGCCAGGCGCGTCCGGGCGCCCGTCACGACCTGCTGGGCCTCAGGCGTATGCGGCCGCGCCGACGCGAGCATCGCGGCCTGGAGGCGGCGGTCCTGCTCGCGGGTCGCCTGCACGAGGCGGCGGGCGTTGCGGCCGTGCGCCGGGCCAGCGGAGTTCACCAGCAGGCCGAGGAGGCGCTTGCCTTCCTTCCAGCGCTGGGTCGCGTACTCCTCGTGCTCGTCGGCGGTGGCCTCAGCAAGCTGCCAGATCCACGCGGTCGCCTGGTCGCGGCGGCCGACGGGCTTGTCGGCGATCGACTGCAGCAGCACGCGCACGGCATCGCGGCGGTCGTTCTTGCTCCAGCCGACGACCTCGTCGACGGCATCGGCGAACGCCTCGGGGTCGCGCAGCGCGGCGATGTCCTGGACGGCCTTGAGCTTGACCTGCGCGCTCGGGTTGCGCTTGATCGCCGTGACCAGGAACGCGCGTTTGAGCTCGCCGCCGCGGTCGAAGTGGAGCATCGCGCGGGCTTTGCGCCAGTTCGCGGCGCTGACGCTCGCACCAGCGAGCGCGGCCCACTGGACCTGCTCGCCGTAGTCGAGGAACTCGACGCCGATGCGCCACAGCTCGCGCTTGAAGACCTCGTGGCGGACCGTGAGATCCGAAGCGACCGGCAGGACGCGGCGCTCGACGCGCACCTTGCGGCCGCGGCCCCGTCGGACCGGCCCGACGACGATCGCGCCGCCGCGGTAGACGTCGCGGTCGAGGAGCGAGTGGAGCGTCACGACCGGGTCGTCGTGCTTGGTGCCGGGATGGACGAAGTCGACGACCAGGCCGGCTTCCTTGCCCGGCTCGCGGCGGGTCACGCGGCCCACCCGCTGCTGGTAGATCCGCTTGGAGGCGGTCGGCGCGAGGTGCAGGCAGACGGTCGCGCGCGGCGAGTTCCAGCCCTCGGCGAGCAGCTGCGCGTTGATCAGGACGTCGATCTTGCCGGTCTCGTAGTCGGCAAGCGTCCGCGACAGCTCGCGCTTGGGCGTCTCGCCGGAGACGGCCTTGGCTTTGATGCCGAACTCGTTGAACGCGTCGGCGAGGTTGTAGGCGTGCTTGACGCCCGCGGCGTACACGACGCCCGGCATGCCGCTGAAGCGCGTCTTGTAGAGGTCGGCGGCGGCCAGGTTGAACGGCAGCTGGTCGAGGACCTCGGCGAGCATCTCCTGGTCGAACTCCATGTCGACCTCGCCGCGGCGCAGCGGCACCTTCGCGATCGTGCGCACGCCCACGCCAGGAGGGATGCGGATGCAGCGCAGCGGCGCGATCACGCCGCGGCGGGCGGCCTGCGCGAGGTCGAAGCGCGAGGTCTGCGTCGGGAAGAGGTCGGCGACGTGGCGGGCGATCAGCGCGCCGGTCGCGGTCATGCCGATGAAGATCGGGCCCGTCCACTCGCGGATCGCTGCGGAGGTCTTCTCACCGAGCGCGGTGTGGGCCTCATCGCAGATGACGACGGTGTAGGCGGACGAGATCTCGCCGGCGTGGCGGACGAACCACTGGTAGGTCTCGACGGTCACCGGGCCGAGCGTGTTCCGCTCGCTGACGGGGTCCTCGCCCTTGAGCAGCGGCGGCGAGAGGCGGTCCTTGTAGCCGCGCGTCTTGATCTCGTCGATGAACTGCTCGACGAGGTTGCGGCGGTGGGTGAGGATCAGGACGCCGCCCAGCCGGCACGCGTCGACGAAGCCCATGGCGGCGACCGTCTTGCCGGCGCCGGTGGCGTGCTCGAACCAGAAGCGCTTGGCGGCGTTCGGGTCCTCCGCCTGCTCCTCCATCTGCTCGGAGTCGCGGACGTCGACGATCTCCTCGGCGTCCGACACGTCGAGCGCTTCGAGCTCGGCGAGCTCGGCGGCGGTCGGAGCGAGCTCCTCGAGCGTCGGGCCGTGGACGTCGGAGCCTTCGCCCGAGACGCCCTCGTCGTCGTAGTCCTCGTCGCGGTCTTCGTCGTCGGCGTCCGGGGCTAGGCGGGGCTTGGCGGAGACGCTGTCGGTGGCGGCTGACGCGGCGGCGCGCTTCGGCTGCGGGGCCGGCTCGGCGTCGGCGGCAGCAGCGTCCGCCGGGGGGTCTCCGGCGCGGGAACCGCCGGCCAACGGCTTGTCGGGGCCCTTGCCGCGGCCGCTCCGGGGCAGCGGGGCGTCGAGGTCGACCTCGGCCGGGACGAACGCGCTGCTGCTCTGGTTCTCCGCGAGCAGGGCCGTGAGCGTGCCGGAGAGCGCGTCGACCTGATGGGGGCCGAGCTGCGTGCTGCCGTCGGCGAGCGTCGGCTCCTCGACAGAGAGCATGCGCTCGAGGCCCAGCAGCAGCGACCAGCGGCGGCGCCACGCCGTCGACGGGGCGGGCAGCCCCTCGCTCTGCTCGGCGAGCGCCTGGTCGATCGCGCGGCGGCGGGCGGTGCCGTGCGCAAGGGCGACGGACGCCTCTTCGTCGCCGAGCAGCACGGGCTCGCGGATGAACTCAGCCGCAAGGGCGAGCTGGGCGTCCGAGGGGACGTCGGCGAGCGGGGCGGCGTTAGGCACGCACGGCCTCAGCAGTACGGGTCGTGAAGAAGTGAGTCACGAGCAGGGAGCGGGTGGCAATCGGTCGGCCGCAGAGCGAGCCGAGAAGGCGTCTGCACGCAGGCGACGCCGGTAGGCGATCGAGAGGTTGGCGGCGGGGAAGGGGCGGATCGCCGCGATCCGAAAGCAGTCTCGTGCTCTGCCGGAGCAAGAGCACGGCGCTCGGCGAGAGGCCGGAGCAACTGCCGAGCAGTCTACCGCAGCGTGGCGCGCCTTCACAAGCCGAGCGTTCACAGGGTGGACACGAGGACGGTCACCGGGCGCCCTCGCATGGGCGGCGGGCGCCGCCGCTCTGTCAGGCTTGGCGGCGTGCCTGACGCCGTTGTCCGTCTTCTCGTGCCTGGATGGCTGCGGGTTGCGCGGGCGGTTGCGCTGGCGGCGGCGTGCTCCCTGGCGGCTGGACTCGCCGGGTGCGGCGACGCGGCGCCGCCGGTCGCCAAGCTCACCACCGCCGAGGTGAAGGCCAAGCTCGCTGAGCCGGTCGCCGGGCAGTCGGCGGCTGAGCGCGGCTTGGAGCAGGAGGCCAGCGAGCTGCTCGACGTGAAGCCCGCGGGCGCGGTCAAGACGCTCGAGGCGCGCGTCGCGGCGCTGAAGGGGACGCCGGTCGTCGTGAACCTCTGGGCCGACTGGTGCGGGCCGTGCAAGAGGGAGATGCCGATCTTGCAGCGCGTCGCGCTGGGCAACCGCGGCGAGATCGCGTTCCTCGGCGTGGCGGTCAACTCGCCGCGCGCGAAGGCGGAGGCCTTCCTGCGCAACGTGTTCGTGCCCTATCCATCGCTGCTCGACGCCGACGGCGACGTGAACATCGGCACCGGCGTCAACAGCCTCCCCAAGACGTTCTTCTACGACCGCAGCGGCAAACGGACGATCCACATCGGCCCGTACGAGACCGAGGCCGACCTGCTCGCCGACATCAAGCGGTACGCGTCGTGAGCGGCCACGAGATCCGCACCTGCCCGTTTGACGGGTCGCGGGTCGTCGTGGCTGCGGGGCGCGAAGGCAGGCCGGGCGCCGAGTTCGCGGTCGAGCCGCTCACGCCGCTTGATCCTTCGGGCGATCCGTTCCTCGAGGGACATGAGTCGCAGACGCCGCCGGAGGTCGACGCGGAGCGGCCGGGCGGTGGCGCGGCCGATGGGCCGGGCTGGGTCACGCGCGTCGTGCCGAACAAGTACCCGCTGGTCGCCTCCGACGCGCCGGAGATCGAGCCCGAGGCGCTGCCGGAGCTGTTCGGCGCCGTCGCCGCGACGGGCGCGCATGAGGTGATCGTGCAGTCGCCCGCTGCGGTGCAGTCGCTCGCTGAGGTCGACGGCGCGCAGCTGCGGCGCGTGGTGGCGATGTGGCAGCAGCGGCTGCGGGCGCACGCGGGCGCGCCGGCCCGGCAGCTGTTCGTCAACGAGCGGCCGCGGGCGGGGGCCTCGCAGCCGCATTCGCATGCGCAGCTCGTGACGCTCGGCGCCGTCCCCGCGGCGCACGCCCCGGAGCGCGAGCGGGCCCCGGCCGAAGCCGTGCGGACCAAGG
>JAEYAL010000117.1 GCA_023404805.1 Actinomycetes bacterium
CTCCTGCGCCGCGCCGCGTCCGCTCACGGCGCGCCCGGCACGGTGGCGGTGGGGCCGTCCGTCCCTGCGGTGGAGGCGGCGCGCAGCGCGCAGCGCGCGAGCGACCTGCTCGGCCAGCTGGAGTCGGGGACCGTAGCGGCGGGCGGCGAGGTCGTCCGCACCGATGACCACGAGCTGCCGCTGCTCCTGGCCGCGGCGCCGGAGCTCGCGCGGTCGCTGGTCGAGCGGCGCCTGGCGCCGGTCGCCGACCTGCCCGAGGCGAAGCGCGAGCAGACCCTCGAGACGCTGGCCGCGTGGCTCGCGCACCCGCAGCGTCCACAGGCGATCGCCGACCATCTCGGCATGCACGTGCAGTCCGTCCGCTACCGGATTGGCCGCTTGCGCGAGCTGTTCGGCGACGACCTCGACGATCCCGAGGCGCGCTTTGAGCTGCAGATCGCGCTGCGCGCGGCGCGTCAGGCGGAGTAGGTCTCGATCCGGCGCCGTGCCGCCTCGACGAGCGCGGCGATCACGGTCGAGTCTGGATCGGCTTCGGGGTGCCATTGGACGCCGAGGCAGAAGCTGTTGGTCGTCGACTCGATCGCTTCGATGAGGCCGTCGCCGGCGCTGCGGCCCGTCACGACGAGGCCTTCGCCGACGCGGTCGACCGCCTGGTGGTGGTGCGAGCGGGTGATGGCCTGCGGTCCGCCGGCGGCTTCGGCCGCGATGCTGCCCGGGTCCAGGTCGACGGCGTGCTCGTTCTCGGTCCCGAGCGACCCCGGGACCCGGCGGTGCTCCTCGCTGCCTCCGAGCACATCGGGCAGGTGCTGATGCAGCGTCCCGCCGGTCGCGACGTTGAGCACCTGCATCCCGCGGCAGACGCCCAGCAGCGGCAGGTCGGCGGCGAGCGCGGCCCGCGCGAGCGCGAGGTGCACGTCGTCGAGCAGCTCCATGGTCGGCCCGAGCGCCGGGTGCGCGTGCGCGCCGTAGTGCGCGGGGTCGAGGTCGTTGCCGCCCGGGATGATCAGGCCGTTGAGGCCGCGGAGCGCTTCCTCTGGGTAGTCGACGTCGCGCGGGTCCAGCGGCAGCAGCACGGCGCGGCCACCGGCGCTGCGGATCGCGGCCGAGTACGCCTCGGGGGTGAGGTCGGCGGACATATGCCAGATGCCGAAGCTCACAGGCTCCCGCATGCCGGCGATACCGATCACCGGGCGGCGGCCCGGCAGGTCGGAGGCCGTCGCGAAGTGATCGGGGGTGGTCACCCCGACTACGTTAGGCCACGGCGTCGCCGGAGCGAAGGCCAATGGCCCGATCGCGCACCGATTTCACACTTGCTGCGGGCGCTCAGAACGGGAGCGGGCGCAGGTCGGGTTCGACCCAGCCACGCCGCGCCTCGACCGAGAACAGCCGCTCGCGCGACCAGTGCTCCAGGATCCACGCCGAGCCGCCGAGCGGCGTCGCGAGCAGGTCGGCCAGGACCCTCGAGAGCGGAGCATCGCCGGGGTAGCGGCCGAGATGGTCAGCGGCCGCGCGCAGCGAGGCCTGCGTGATCGTCTCGTGGTAGCCCTCGTTGTCGTTGTTCACGCCGCCGACGGACTCGTTGTAGGCGCGGATCAAGCCCGGCAGCCGCCGGTCGAGCGCGTCGGGCTCATGCCGCAGCAGCCACAGCGTCGTCGCGAAGTGCGCGGCGTGGGTCCACTCGTCCTTGGGCAGCTCGCAGGCGACCATCCCGCGTGCGACGCGTTCGACCTCGGCGTCGGTCTGCAGCTCGCTCATGCCTGTGCCGCCGCGGACGCGGGTTGCGTGGAGTCGTCTGCGGCCGGCTCGCGGAGCAGCGCGCGGCGCGTCCCGATCCAGCCCACGGCGAGCGCGATCGGCACCATCATCGCGAGCACGATCACGGCGTTCAGCAGGACGCCGTCGTAGCCATGCCAGTAGCCCGGTTGCAGGAACGGATACGGGTACCAGCCGTTGAAGAAGCCGCGCAGCATGGAGTAGGCGAAGTACGCGACGGGGTAGAGCAGCCACGCCAGCGACACCCGGACCGGGATGGCGCGGTGCGGGGCGACGAACACCCACTCGACGAGGATGGCGAGCGGCAGCACCTGGTGCGTGAGCGCGTTGACCCACCAGGCGGTGAGCGCGAGCAGCTCGTCCTTGTTCGCGTCGAACGAGAGGACGAAATAGACGATCCCTGTGATCTGCAGGTAGGTGACGGCGGCGCCGCGCAGCAGCGGCCGCGCCGCGATCGACGCTGGCCGCCAGGCGCCCCAGAGCCACACCGCCGCCGCGATCAGGTTCGCCTGGATCGTGAAGAAGGAGAAGAAGTTGACGGGCGCCGGATCGGGCTGGTCGTAGACCACGAACAGCTGCCGCACGACCGCGATGACGACGAGCGACGCCAGGAAGACCCGCACGATCCGCAGCGCGGGACTCGCGTCGTCGATGAAGCGCAGGCCCCGCACTCCGCGAAGCATGCCGGACGCGCAGGCGGCCCGAGCGGCGGCGTCCGGACGCCCGGCGCCCAGCGCCGCCGCTTCGGGGCTGTTGCTACGCGTCGTCGCCGCGCAGCTGCGCGCGGCGGATCTTGCCGGACGGCGTCTTGGGGAGCTCGTCGGCGAAGTCGACGCGGCGCGGGTACTTGTACGGCGCCGTGCGCTCGCGGACGTGCGCCTGCAGCTCAGCCGCGAGAGACTCCGACGGCTCGTGGCCGTCGCGCAGGACGACTACCGCGCGCACGATCGAGCCGCGGTCCGGGTCAGGTGCGGCGACGGCGGCGGCCTCAGCGACGGCTGGGTGCTCGACGAGCACGCTCTCCACCTCGAACGGGCCGATCCGGTAGCCGGACGACACGATGACGTCGTCGGTGCGGCCGACAAAGAAGAGGTTCCCAGCGGCGTCCTGCCGGACGCGGTCGCCGGTGCGCCACCGGCCGGCGTGGGGGAGCGGCTCGCCGGTCTGCGGGTCGAGGTACCCCAGGAAGAACGTCGGGACCGACGACGGGTCGGCGATGACGAGCTCGCCGACGCGGTCGCCGCCGCCAGGCTCACCGTCCTCGCCGACGTGGTCTTCCGCGCTGCTGCCGCCCGCGTAGTCGATCGCCAGCCCGAAGCCGGGCAGCGGCTGTCCCATCGACCCTGGCAGCGGGTCGGTTCCGTCCGGCGGAGCCGTGAGCTGGCCGGTCTCGGTCTGGCCGAAGCCATCGCGGACCCACAGGCCGGTCGCGGCGTGCCAGGCGCCCAGGACCGCGGGGTCGAGCGCCTCTCCGGCGGCGACGAGCCGCTGCAGCGAGTCCGGCAGGTCGAGCTCGGTCCGAGCCGCGAGGAGCCGGTACTCGGTCGGCGCCATGCAGAGCACCTGCGGGCGCTCGCAGCGCAGGACGGAGAGCCGCTCCTGCGGGTCGAAGCGCGCGTCGTGCAGCAGCGCGGCCGCGCCCCGCAGCCATGGCGCGATGAACACGTTGCGGGCCGACTTCGACCAGCCCGGCGCGGCCGTGCACCACGCCAGATCGCCTGGCTGCGCGCCAAACCAGTGCTCGGCCTGCACGGCCTGCCCCGCGATGTACTTGAGGCCGTGGACCACGGCCTTGGGCGGGCCCGAGGTGCCAGAGGTGAACGTGAGCAGCGCTGGATCGAGCGGCGTGAGCGCCGGCCGCGGCGGGACCGGCGCCGTGCTCGCCGACAGCGCCGCGGTGTCGAGGGTGAGCACCACCGGTGTTGCGCGCGGCCTCCCGGGAGCGGCCGGCTCACCCGGCGAC
>JAEYAL010000121.1 GCA_023404805.1 Actinomycetes bacterium
GGCTCGCGGCGGTCGACGAGCTGCGGGCGGCCGCTTGCGTCGACGGCGTAGGCGCGGTCGGCGAAGCCCTCGACGACCGCCTGCACCGCGACGAGCGCAGGCGCGAGCCCCAGCTCCGCGCCTGGCGGGCCGAGGACGACGACCGACCCCGAGCGGGCGAGCGGGGCGCACCCAGCCGCGGCCGTCACAAGCAGGCTCGCCGTCATTCGGTCCTCCGCGGCGCGGTGGTAGAGCGCGCCGTGGGCTTTGACGTAGTCCGGCTGGACGCCGGCCTCGCCTGCCGCGCCGGCGAGGAGCGCCAGCTGCCCCTTCAGCGTTTCGAGCAGCTGGGTGCGCGGGAGTTCGACCGGCAGCCGGCCGAAGTTCGGACGGTCCGGATAACCCGGGTGCGCGCCGATCACCACTCCCCGCTCGGCAGCCGCGGCGCACGTCCGGCGCATGGTCTCGGGGTCGCCGGCGTGAGCGCCACAGGCGATGTTCGCGCTGGTGACGACGTCGAGCAGCTCCTCGTCGTAGCCAGCGCCTTCGCCGAGGTCGGCGTTGAGGTCGATGACGGGCGCAGGGGTCATGTCGCTCGCCCCGTCTTGGGCTTCGCAGCGCCGGCGGGGCCGTCTGGCAGCGCGGCACCTGGCGGAGCTGGACGGGGGTCGCCGAGCCAGAAGCGCGGGCCGGTGCCGCGGCGGCCGACGCGGTCGTCCGGGTTGATCATGTGGCAGCGCTCCATCGACAGGCAGCCGCAGCCGATGCAGCCGCTGAGGCCGTCCTTCAGGCGTTCGAGCTCGGCGATCCGCTCGTCGATCCGCGCCTGCCACGAGCCCGAGAGCGCGGCCCAGTCGTCGCGCGTGGGGATGCGGTCGCTCGGAAGGCGGTCGAGCTCGCCCTTGATCTCTTCGAGCGTCAACCCGACCCGCTGCGCGAAGACGATGAACGCGACCCGCCGGATCACCGGCCGCAGGTAGCGCCGGTGCCCGGACCCGACGCGCTCCGACGTGATCAGGCCGCGGTCCTCGTAGAACCGCAGCGCCGAGGTCGCGACGCCGCTGCGGCTCGCGAGCTCGCCGATCGTGAGTGTCGGGACGGACACGCCTCGCACCCAACCACACGCGGCCCTTGACTTCAACCGCGCTTGAACTCCTACCGAACAGAAGAAGGCCACGAGGCCGGGGCGGGGGTGCCGCTCCCCAGGCGGATCGGCGTCGCGCTGTACGGGCTTCGCCCCCTGGGCGAAACCGGACTGCGCGATCGCAGCCAGGGGAAGGGCACCCCGCCCCCGGGCGCAACGCCGCCAGGCGCTATTTGATCAGGACCGTGGTCCCGACCGGCACGCGCGGGTAGAGGTCGACCACGTCCTTCACGTGCATCCGCAAGCACCCGTGCGAGGCGCGGGACCCGATCGACCAGTCCTCGGACGTGCCGTGGATACCGACGCCGTCGACGATGCCGAGCCAGCGGGCCTTGAGCGGGTTGTTCGGGGCGCCGCCGGGGACGGTGGTGCCCGCGAGGCTGCCTGCCCAGTCGCTGTTGGGGACGTGCCAGGCCGGATTGACCTGCTTGTTCTGGATCGAGTAGAGCCCAGAGGGCGTGTCGTGGCCCGCGGCGCCGACGGCGATCGGGTAGGTCTTGCTGAGCTTGAGTCCCTTGAAGAGGCGGAGCTTGAAGGTGCTGCGGTTGACGGTGAGGACCGTCCAGTACTTCTTCTTGAGCGTCCCGCGCGTCTCTTTGGCCTTCACGGCCGGGCGCTTGGGGATGAAGAACCGCGAGCTGACGGGGTCCTTGAGGGCCTTCACGATCTGGGCTGCGAGCGGGTTGACCTCGACCCGGCGGCCGACGACGTGCGGCTTGACGGTGATGGCGTCGGGCTTGATCTTGATGACGGCGTCGACGGGCGCGCGGTACTCCTTCTCGGCGACCTTCTTCACGAACGCGCGGATGTTGTCGTTGGAGTACTTCACGACCGGCGCGACGTTGCCGGCGGCGGTGGCGCCGAGCGCAGCGGTCACCGAACCGGGGACGTCGATCGAGTAGAGCGCCTGGCCGGCGCTGAGCTTGTGCTTGCGGGGGCCGATCTGCACGACGACGTCGCGCTGCAGCTGGGCGCGGGCGGCCTCGAGCTTCGCAGTGGCGGCTGCGGCGTCGAGGCCGGAGAGGTCGACGCCAGCGACGACGACGCCAGCGACGACCGTCGGGGCGGCCGGCGTGGTCGCGGGGACGGGGTCTTGGGCGTGTGCAGGGGCGGTCGCGGCGACGGCGGCGGCGAGGGCGGCCGGAAGCGCGAACGCGCGAACGGCAGAGGGAACGCGCGAAAGCATGGAGAGCACGGTAGCTGGCCGCGGGCTCGTAGATCGCAGTAGGTGCTGCAAATCACCAGCGGCGGCGCGCCTGGCCGCCGATCCGCTTGTGCGGTCGTCCCCGGCTGTGCTGCGCGGCCGGCCGAGCCTGGGCCAGTACCCGAACGGACCGGGGCGGTCATGGCCCGGCGCCGCTGGCCGATGAGGCTCCTAAAGTGTATAAAGATAATCCAGTTTTGACTATTTGACCCAGACGGATGACCCCGACCGATACCGCACCTCCCCAGATCACCCCCGCCGACCTGCGCGGCGCGATGGGCCGCTTCGCGACCGGCGTCACCGTGATCACGGGCCGAGACGCTGCTGGCAACCCCGTCGGCACCACCGTCTCGGCAGTCACGTCGCTGTCGCTCGAGCCGCCGCTGGTGCTCGTCTGCCTCGACCGCAAGAGCCAGACGCTCGCCGCCGTCCGTGAGCATGGGTCGTTCGCGGTGAACGTGCTCGGCGCGCACCACCAGGACGTCTCCAACGCCTTCGCGCGGTCGGCCAACCACGCCGCCTGGGACGACCTCACCCACAGCGAAGGCGTGACCGGCAGCCCGCTGCTCGACGACGCGCACATCGCGCTCGACTGCCGCCTGGACCGCCTCAGCGACGGCGGCGACCACGAGATCCTGATCGGCCGCGTGGTGGGTCTGCACCACCCAGAGGACGAGGGCGAGCCGCTGCTCTACTACGGCGGCAAATACCACGCGCTCGCTGCCTCGGGTGAATCCGCCGCCCGTGCGGCCCGCGAGGCGCGTGAGGCCCGCGAGGCGAAGGAGGCCGCTGAGCGCGAGGCCGTGGAGTCGGCGCTGCCGACCCGCGAAGGCCAGTTCCGGATCCTCGCCCATGAACGCCATGAGGGCGATCTCACCGCGGCGCTCGTCCACGGCGATCCGGCATCGCATCCCGCGCCCGTCGTGCGGGCCCACGAGGCGTGCCTCCTCGGCGACGTGTTCGGCAGCCTCGCGTGCACCTGCGGCGAGGAGCTGCGGGCCTCGCAGGAGGCGATCCTGCGGGCCGGCGCGGGCGTCCTGCTCTACACCAAGCGCGACAGCGCCGACACCTTCCTCTGCGCGGCCTCGCCGGGCCCCGACGCGGCCGTCGGCGCCGGGCTGCTCGCCCGCCTCGGCGTGT
>JAEYAL010000203.1 GCA_023404805.1 Actinomycetes bacterium
CCCCCCCGGGCGCCATCGCGGTTCCCGCCGCCACCGGCCCGGCGCAGGGGGCGGCGCGGACCGCGCGGCCCGCCGGGGCCGCCAGAGGCACGTCGGGGATTCTGGCCGAATTCGATGCGCCAGCCGCCGCGCCGCTCGGAGGGTCCACTCATCGCGCGCAAGCCTACTTGTCCGCGAGGGTTCGGACCTCCGTCAGGCCTGGCCTGGGTGCCACCGTGCCTGCCCCGCGTGCCGTGGCGTCAGTCGCCGAGCGTCGTCCAGGTCTGCTCGGTGAGCATCGTGAGCAGGTCGCGGACGGGCGCCGTGGCCGGCGGACGAGCGGTCAGGTCGCGCGCGGCGTCGCAGTCGCCGGTCGAGACGGCGTACTCCTGCGGCGTCGACGGATTCAGGGCCCTCAGGTGCAGGTAGCCGATCATCCGCCCCTGCTCTGGGCTCAGCCCGACCAGTTCGCCGGAGCGCTGTCCTTCGGCGATCGATGAGCACTCGGCGGCCGCCTCGTCGAGGATCCCGCGCAGGTGCATCGACTCGTGCGCGACGACGGCGAGCGCGATCACCGAGCGCCGCGCTGAGTCCGAGCAGCGGCCGTCGGTGACGAGGCACTTCAGCTCGGCGCGGCCGTCGGGCGTGAAGAGGTGGCGAAGCGCGTCGCAGATCGGCCCGGTGAGGTCGGTCCGGTCGGCCGGGTTGCCGTTCGCGTCGAGGCTGACCGACCCTACGTTCGTGAAGATCGCGGTGATGTAGCGCGGGCAGCGGGCGCCGGCGTCGCGGCCCGCGAGCTCTTGCACCAGCGGCTTGACCTTCGCCTCGACGGCCCGCGCCCGGTACTGCGGCCAGACGAGCGCGCCCAGGGCGAGGAGGAAGATCGCGAGCATGACGAACGCCGGGGCGTTCCAGGCGCTCGGCTTGCTCGGGGGTGGCGGCGCCAGCGGCGGCAGCCCGCCGGGGCCCTCGCCGGGCCGAGGCACGCCTTCGTAGACGCCGTGCGGCACGGCGCCCGGGATGGTGTCGGCGAGCTCGCGCTCGTTGGGTGGCGGCGGGACGCTCACGCCTGGTTGATCGGCCGCCGCCGAACCCGCCTGGAGCCTTCGGCCCCGTCTGCCTCTAACGGCCCTCGGGCAGGATCGCCTCGACTTCGACCTCGACGAGCAGCGCCGGGTCGATCAGCCGCGACACCTCGAGCATCGTGTTCGCCGGGCGGACCGCGTGGAAGAACTCGCCGTGGGCGCGTCCGGCGGCCTCCCACTCGTCGATGTTCGTGAGGAACAGGCGCGTGCGGACGACGTCTTCGCGCGTGCCACCCAGCTCGGCGATCGCGCCCAGGGCGATCTCGAGGGCGCCGGCGGTCTGCGTGCCGACGTCGTCACCCGGTGCGGTGGTGCCCGCGACGTGGATCGTCTGGCCGACGCGGACGGCGCGGCTGTAGCCGACGATGTCGCCCCAGTTGCCGGCGGCGGGAACGGTCTTGCGCTCTGTGGACATGCGGCCGACTGTACGCGGCCGGCCGTTGACGGTGTCGCCTGTGACCGCCTCGGGCCGCCACCGCCTTCGGGCGGCCGCTTGTTCACACGAGGCGCCTCCATCGGGGGTGAGGTGGCCGCGGCGGCGCCATCGCGTGCTCGCCGAGTTGAGGTCCGAGTCCAAGTCTGGACATTTGGACGAGGAATTTGGAGGGCCGTTCGGTCGGGTGGAGCGGCATTGGCGCCCCCATTTTTCGGGAGGGCTCCCGAGTTACCAAAGCCGCTCCTCAAAAACTCGGGATTTTCATACGCCAAGACGGTCAACGGCCACGGGGGTAACGCCGATGACCCAGTGGGCGATGTCCCTTCGCTCCCTGACCCCGAACGGAACCATGACCCCCTTCTTTCGTCGTGCCGCGCTGCTCGCTGCCGCGCCGCTTGCCCTCGCGCCCGCCGCGTTGCCTGCCGCCGCGAACGCAGCGACGGCTGCGGCGAGTGAGACGGTGACGGCCGGCACGTTGGCGTTTATCAATTCGTCGCCGACGCCGGTGACGTTTCCGCCGGTGGCGTTGAATGGCAGTGATCAGACCTCGTCGCAGTCGCAGACGCTCGATATCAGCGATGCGCGCGGTTCGGGCGCGGGCTGGAACGTCACGGCGACGTCGACGGCGTTCAACAACGGCTCCGTGAGCCTGGCGAACAACTCGACCACGATCACGACGGCGCCGTCGGTGGCATGTGACGCCTCGGTCACGTGCGTGACGCCGACGAACTCGATCTCGTACCCGTACACGCTGCCGGCGGCGGCGGTGGCGCCGGCGGCGACGAAGATGTACAACGCGGCGACCAGCACTGGGACGGGCGCGATGACGGTGACGCCGACGTGGCGGCTGCTGGTGCCGGCGACCGCGGCCGTGGGCACGTACACGTCGACGTGGACGCTGAGCCTGGTCAGCGGGCCGTGAGCTTCCGCCAGCTGATGGTCGCCGCGGCGGCGCTGCTCGCCACGAGCGGCGCCGCCGCGCCCGCTCATGCCGCGCAGAACGAGCCGGGCGCGTTTTCGGCGCGGCCTTCCGAGCGCGCGCCGCAGGACAAGCGCGGGACGTTCTTCCGCTTGCATGTGGAGCGCGGCACCGGCCGGCGCCAGTCGGTCGTCATTGAAAACCTCTCCAAGCACTCCAAGCACCTGCTGCTCGACGCCGTCGACGGGCTGACTGGGACGACGTCGGGCTCGGTCTACGCCAACCGCGATGATCCGCGCGAGGGCGCCGGCTCGTGGATCGACCTGCCGACCAAGAGCATCGACCTGCCGCCTGGCAAGCAGGTGCGGGTCCCGTTCGATCTCGCGATCCCCGGCAGCGCCCGCCCGGGCGACCATCTGGCTGGGATCGCGATCCAGGACGCGCACCGCACCCACAGCAAGTCCCGCCTCTCGATCACGCAGATCATCCGCGTCGTCGTCGGCGTGC
>JAEYAL010000214.1 GCA_023404805.1 Actinomycetes bacterium
TCTCGCGGAGCCGCGCCGCGCCGATGACCTCGAGGTCGACGTCGCAGAAGAGGAGGTCCTCCTCGAACTCCTTGGCGCGCGCGAGGATGGTGCCGTCGTGGCCGATCACCGCCGACCGGCCGTCGAAGACGAGCTCGTCCTGGCCGCCGACCAGGCCGCAGAACGCGACCGCCGCGAGGTTGTCGCGGGCGCGCGTGACCAGCATCCGCTCACGGCGGTCGCCCTTGCCCAGGTCGTAGGGCGAAGCTGAAAGGTTCAACACGAGGCGCGCGCCGGAGAGCGCCTCGGCGTCCATCGGATCGCCGGGCTGCCAGATGTCCTCGCAGACCGTCAGGCCGATCCGGTGGCCGTCGACCAGGATCGTGGCCGGGCCAGGGCCCTCCTGGAAGTAGCGGAGCTCGTCGAACACCCCGTAGTTGGGCAGGTGCGACTTGCGGTAGCTCGCTACGACCTCGCCGTCGGCGAGGACGGCCGCGGCGTTGTAGACGTCTTCGTCGCGCTCCGGCCAGCCGACGACGGCGACCAGGCCTGCGGGCGCGCCCGCAGCCAAGCTGGTGACCGCGTCCCGGCAGTCCTGAAGGAACCGCTCGCGCAGCAGCAGGTCTTCGGCCGGGTAGCCGCAGATCGCGAGCTCCGGGAACACAGCGATCCGCGCGCCGCCGTCGGCCGCGCGCTGCATGGCTCCGGCGATCCGCTCGGTGTTGCCGGCGACATCGCCGACGACGAGGTCGAGCTGGCAGAGCGCAAGGCGCATCACGTCGAGAGTCATGGGGCGTCGATCCGGCCGAGGTACTGACGAACGAAGTCCGCGAGCCGCGGGTCGCTGGCGTCCTTCAAAGGCTGGGTGGCGGTGCCATTGGTCGCGAGCACCTGGCCGCTCTTATCGGCCTTGGACACGAGCGCCTGCCCGGCCGCGCGCGACGCTGGGGTGTCGATCGCGCCGAGCTGCTCGGCGAACTGGTCGATCCGCAACCGGTCCTGCTGCGCCGCGTAGGTCACGACGACGTTGCCGGCCGGGAGGCCGTAGGGGCCTTCGGCGTTGGCTGGCGGCGCGCCGTCCCCACCCGCTCCCTGGCCGGTCTCGAGGGAGCTGTGGTCGCGCGCGGCGAGCAGGACGATCGCCCCGCCGACACCCGCGATGACCAGCGCAAACGCGGCGACGACCGGAAGGATCCGCTTCACGGGGCCATCGTACTCGTGCGCGCCGCAGCGCTCTCCGTCATGACCAGTCACGCCCGCGACCTTCAACATGATCTGTTAAAGGTTGCAATGTTCCCGCTATGCTGCACGGCAGGGCCCAACCAAACGCCCACGGGACACCATGGACATCGCCAGCACCACCGCCTTCGACCGGATCTACCGCGAGCACCGCCGCAGCGTGTTCCTCGCCGCGCTCCGGGTCACGCACGACCCTGTGGCCGCCGACGACGTGACGCACGACGTGTTCATGCGTCTGTGGCGTCGGCCGGACCGCTTCGACCAGAGCCGCGGCGAGCTGCTGCCGTACCTGCGGCTGATGGCCCGCTCGCGTGCGCTCGACCTGTGGCGCGAGCGGCAGGCCGCGGGCCGAGCGCAGGACCGGCTTGTCGCCGCGACCGAGGTGTCGATTCCGGTCGACGACGACGGCGGTCCGGTGCCGGCGGTCCTCGCGAGCGAGCGCGCGCTCGCGGTGCGCGAAGCCCTCGACTGCCTGCCGCCTGCCCAGCGCGAGGCGGTGGTCCTCGCCTATTGGGGGGGACTCACCGCCGATGAGATCTCGCGCCGGATCGACGTGCCGCTGGGCACGGTCAAGAGCCGCCTGCGGTTGGGGCTGACCAAGCTGCGCAGCGAATTCGCGAGCGCGTTGCTGGATCCTGAACCGGTGTGACCACCGGGGGCGCCGTCTGTGACGGCGCCCACTAGCGTCTCGTTTGTGCCCGGTCAAGCGGTTTCCGCGCTTGTGTGGCGAGGCTCACGCGGGGTGCGCGGAATGCGTCGCTAACGTGCTTCCGCGTAATCGAACTTGCCGAGTTCGGCGCCGTCCGCGGCGCCGGAGCGGGGGACCCACTGCTGGCGACGACCCATCGCCGGCCGGGGCGAATCGCGTGGCGTGCCACGCGTAGCGATCCGACGACGCGCCTCTCTCAGGGCGCCGAAGACCGCGAGCCCGTCAGCTCACCTCGTAGGCAAGCCCCCCGAGGTCACATGCCCCCATATGCAAGCGCGCTCACGCGTGCAGCAATCCCCACGCTTGCCCTGCTCGCAAGCGCAACGGCCGGTGCGTCCGCGCAGGCCAATCAAGTCCCTGCGCCAGCACCGGCGCCCGCTCCAGCCGCTGCCCCCGTCGCGGCCACGACGCCTGCCGCCGTTCCAGCGGTGCCTGCCAGCGGCCGATTGGTCCGCATCGTGCACCGCGGGCTCACCACCACCAGCGGCGGCCCGGTGATCGTCCGAGGCCGCGCCACGACGGTGCCGGTCCACGTCGAGCTCCGTGTCGGCTCCACCGGCCGCAAGGTCGACGAAGCAGATGCGGCGCCCGGCCGCCGCTTCCGCCTGGAAGGCGCCGCGTCGGCAGGCGAGCAGCTCCGTCTGCTCGTCTCGCGCACCGACGGCGGCACCGAGACGGCAGATGTGGCCGTCGGCCAGGTCCGCAAGCTCCGGCCGACCACTGCCTCGTGGTACGGACCGGGCCTGTTCGGCAACCGCACCGCCTGCGGGCAGACGCTCACGCCGGGCCTGCGCGGCGTGGCCCACAAGTCGCTGCCGTGCGGCACCAAGCTCACGGTGCGCTTCCGCGGCCGCACGACGCGCGCGACGGTGGTCGACCGCGGCCCGTTCCACGCGGGGCGCGAATTCGATCTGACCCAGGCCACGGCCCGGGCGATCGGCTTCAACCAGGTCGGGCGCGTCTGGGTGTCGGGCCGCTGACGAGACGGCGCGCAGGCGGCGACCCCGCCTGCGCGCCCTCCGCGCGGCGGTGCCCGGGGTGACATCGCTCGCATACCATCGGTATTGTCAGGTCCGCCGGCTGCCCCGCCGGCCTCTGGATGCGTGAGCGCTCCCGGAGACGCTCCCCACGTCCTGACCTACCGGAGGACCATGATCCGCTCGCTCCGCGCGGCTGCCGCGCTCTTGCTGGCTACCGCCTGTGCGTTGGTCGGCGCTGCTGCTGCCGACGCCAAGACCCTCGACATCGTCCTGCTCGGCGACAGCTACACCGCAGGCTCGGGCGGCTGGGCTTACGAGGCGAACACCTGCGCGCGCAGCGCCAACACCTGGGGCCAGGTCTACGGCAGGCTGGCCCGCGAGCAAGGGCTGACGGTGCATGTGAACAACGCCGCCTGTGGCGGGACGGTCCTCTCTCAGCTCGAGGCCCAGATGAGCGCGATCACGCCGCAGACCGACCTGGTCTTGATGTCGTCTGGCGGAAACGACGCCGGGTTCAGCGACGCCGTCACCCGGTGCTTCACGCCGCTGGTGGCCGGACCGAACATCTGCCGCGGCGCGCTCCAAGCCAGCGTGCGCAAGCTGCCCGCGGTCGAGACCGCGCTGGAGCACAACTTCCACCTGCTGCTCGCGAAGCTCAGGCCGGGTGCGCGCGTCGGCTACATCTCGGCGCCGTACCTTGCGAACAGCTCCGGCTTCCTGCTCAGGACTCCGTTCGCGGCCTACAACTCGGGCGCCGGCACCCGAGCCGCGCAGGACGGCTTCGACCGCGTCACGCACAGCGCGATCGCCGCGGCAAACTCCACCGCTGGCTACGAGTTCGTGACGTTCATCCCGACCAAGGCCCGGTTCGCGGGCCATGAACCCGACCAGAACCCCTGGAAGGAAGCCTCGGGCCAGTGGATCAACGAGTTCACGCAGGTCCTCGGCACCACGGGCTACTACCACCCCAACATCAAGGGGTACGAGGAGATGGGCAAAGCTGCGATGCAGGTGGCGGGCCCGGCGGGCGACTTCGGCCTCAGCCAATAGCCCTGGGGCCGGACGCCGCGGGCCGCGCCGCGTGATCGGGCCAGTAGCGTCATCGTCGATGACCGAGCTCTCGATCACCGGCGCCGGACTGCGCCTCTCCGGCACCCGCGGGGGCCCCGACGAGGGCCCTGCGCGCCTCGTGATGCTGCATGGCCTCACCGCGACCCGCCACTACACGGTCATGGGCTCTCGCCACCTCGACCGCCGCGGCATCGCGAACGTCGCCTACGACGCGCGCGGGCACGGCCACTCGGAGCGGGCGGCCGGTCCACAGGAGTACGCCTACGAACATCTGGCGGCAGACCTGGCGGCCGTCGTCGACGGCGTGAGCGGCCCGTCGGAGCAGGTCGTGCTCCTCGGCATCTCCATGGGCTCGCACACCGCGGTGCGCTACGCGATCGACCACCCCGAGCGGGTCGCCGGGCTCGTGCTCATCACCCCGGCGCATCTGCCTGGCCCGCAGGCCGCCGACCGGTCGGCCTGGGAAGCGCTCGCCACCGCGCTGCGAGGCCCGGATCCGATCGATGGCTTCATCCGCGCCTCACGCCTGGAGACCTTGCCGGAAGCGTTCCGCGATCAAGTGGCCCTGGCGATCCGCCAGCGGATCAGCCGCCACGACGACCTCTCGGCGGTCGCGGATGCGCTGGAGGGCGTTCCGGCGTCTTCGCCGTTCGACGCCCTGGATGACCTCAACGCGATCACCGCGCCGACGATCATCGTCGGCAGCCGCGACGAGGTGGACCCCAGCCATCCGCTGGTCGTCGCCCAGCGCTGGGCCGAAAGCATCGCGGGGGCACGGCTCGAGGTCGAGGACGAGGGCAAGTCGCCGCTCGCCTGGCAGGGCGGGCGCCTGGCCCGGTTCGCCGAAGAGCTGGTGGCAGCGGGCACCTGAGAGGCCGCCGGGGTCGGAGGGGCGCCTGGCGCCCGGAAGGCTGAGCTCGACCGCTGAGGCGCTGGCAGTCGGCCATGCGCAGTCGGCGGGAGCAGCGAGAGCGAGGCCGCGCGCCGGACCGAAGTCCGACGCGCGGCGTCCGCAGAAGGTGGAGGCGCTTAGTTGAGCGACTTCTTCAGCGCGGCAGCGGCGCTGAACTTCGCGCCGTTGCTCGCGGCGATCTTGATGGTCTCGCCAGTGGCCGGGTTACGGCCCTCGCGCGCAGCGCGCTTGCTGACGGAGAACTTGCCGAAGCCGCTGACGGCAACTTCGCCGCCGCTCTTCAGTTCAGTGGTGATGGCATCGAACGTCGCGTCGATGATCTCCTTCGCCTGGGCCTGGCTGACATCAGCGTCAGCAGCGACCTTCTGAGCGAGCTCCTGCTTGGTCATGAGAGAACCTCCTGGGGTCTACGGGGTGTCTCAAGCTACATGTCCCAGCGGCGGATCGCCCGCAGTTACGGGCGAAATGGGGTTGTCGGGGCTGGCCAGGGGCCGTTTTGAGGACTCCAGACCGGCCACGAACACCTCCGACGCGCCGCAAAACGGTGCAGCCTGAGAACTCTGCTTTTGCCTGCTCAGCGTCGATTTCCGTGATTGGCATCACGTCGATCTGGCAAACCGGCTGACGTGTCCGCTTAGAAATTCTTCGGGCTCGCCCGGGAAAGCTCGGAATTTGGCTGTTTTCGCGGTCTCGCGCGCGGCGTGGGACGATGCCTGCATGGAGACGACACGCGTCGATCGGTGGTTGTGGGCGGTGCGCGTGCACAAGACGCGCGCGCTGGCGACCGACGGCTGCCGGGCGGGGCACGTCACGGTGAACGGCAACCAGGCGAAGGCCGCGACGATGGTCAAGCCGGGCGACCGCGTCGTCGCGCGCGTCGGCAGCCGCCAGCGTGACCTGGAGGTCGTGAAGGTGATCGAGAAGCGCGTGAGCGCAGCGGTCGCTGCGACCTGCATCGTCGATCACACGCCAGCGCCGCCGGAGCCGAGCGCGTTCGACCAGCCGGTCTTCAAGCGCGATGCCCGAACGGGCCGCCCGACGAAGCGCGACCGGCGTGACCTCGAGCGGCTCCGCCGCGACCGCGAGCAGGACTTCTAAGCCGCCGCTGCGGTGCCGCGCGGCGCAGGCGCGCGTGTTCGCCGCCGTGCAGGCAGCCTGACATTGCGCTGACAAACCAGCAGCTAGGTTGCCGCGCATGAGCACCCCTGTGGAGCGCAAGGAGGCGGCGCGGGCCCGCCGCGAGGAAGAACAGGCTGCCGTGCTCGCCGCGTCGCGGCGCAAGCGGATGCAGCTGGTCGGCGGCGGCGCTGCCCTGTTCCTCGTCCTGGCCGTGGTCGTCGGAGTGGTCGTGGCGGGCGGAGGGGATGACAGCCCCAGCGCGCCGGGGGATTCGGCCCCGAAGGCGGAGATCCCCGCGCAGAAGGTCACCGCCCTCAAAGCCGCGCTCGCGGCCGCCGGGGTGAAGGAGAAGACGTTCAAGGACGACGGCGAAGGCGAGCACACCACCGATCCCGTCAAGTACCCGATGAACCCGCCGACGAACGGCCCGCACAACCCAGTGTGGGCGGCCGACGGCAACTACGCTGGACGCACGACCCCCGAGATCGAGCAGCTGGTGCATTCGCTCGAGCACGGCCGGGTGCAGATCCAGTACCGGCCGGGGCTCCCGGCTGCGCAGGTCGCGCAGCTCGAGGCGCTGTTCGACGAGTCGCCGCAGCACATGCAGCTCTTCGAGAACGCCACCGATATGAAGGGCGACGTGGCCGTGACCGCGTGGACGCATTCGATCGCGTTCCCGGCCCTCACCGACGCGACCTTCGACGCGATCCGCGCCTTCCGCGACCAGTACCGCGACCAGGGCCCCGAGTACGTCGCGTAGCTCCGCGCCCTAGCTGGGCCCGAGCTCAGCGGCCCACGACTCGGCGTCGGGGACGTACCACGCGGCCGCATCCGGGCCTCCAGGGCCGTCGAAGTCGATGCGCACGAGAGGGCGGCCGACGGCCTTGCCGGCGTGGGAGCGCACGACGCTCGCACCCGTGATGGCGCTGCGGGGCACGCGCAGCGGGGCATTTCCGCCCGCGCGCTGAAACCACACCTCGTCGGCCGTCACCACGAGGGCGCCGTTGCCGCGGAGCTGCTTGCCGCCCTTGGACTCGAGCCCGAGGTAATTCGCCATCGGCGCCTTGCGCACGACGTCGACCCCCGCGAACTCGCGCGCGATGCTCTCGTCGCTGGCTGCTGCGACCCTGCGGACGCCCGCCTTGGTCGCGATGACGACGGCCACGATCACGGCCACGGCGAGGACGATCCCGAGGACGAACAGAGCGGCTTCCATCGCGCCAGCCTAGACCCGCGTCCCCCGGCGTCAGCCTGCGGCGACGATGGCGGCCAGGGCAGCGAGCGAGTTGCGCTCGTGCTGGCGTCCGAGCGCCGCCTCGAGGCGAGCCGCCGTTTCGGCGCCAGCTGCCGCGGTGCCCAGGAGCCACACCCGGCGGTCGCTGCGAGGCCGCACCGAGTGCTCGACCGCGAAGACCTCGCCGCCCGCTGGATCGCCGCCCGGGTTCCACATGACGCGCCACGGCGTGACGGCCCAGGGTCGTCCGGCCTCCTCGAGGAGCCAGCGGCCGCCGAGCGGCTCGCCGAGCAGGTCCTGCTGGCGCGGATCGCCGGTCACGCGCTGAGGGCGGTCGGCGATAAAGGCGGCGATGGTCGGGAACGCCTGGGCGCCGGCAGGGAGGTCCGCGGTGCGGCGCAGCGCCTCGACCTCCGGCCGGGG
>JAEYAL010000276.1 GCA_023404805.1 Actinomycetes bacterium
GAGCAGACCGCCGTCAGCCCGCGGCGCGCGCTCGCCGCCGGCGCGGTGGCCGTCGCCGGCGTGGTCGCCGCAGCGCTGCTGGCCGGCCTCGGCTGACACGCCGGACCTGATCGTTGAACGGCGCAGCGGCCCGAACGGGCAGCGCACCCGAAAACAGACTCAAGATCGAGGTCGTTTTGCGCCCCTGGACCGCGGTCCGTTTCCGGGCGGGCTCAGCGCGGCGCCATCCGGATCGCCCCATCGAGGCGGATCACCTCGCCGTTGAGCATCCGGTTGGCGGCGATGTGCGCGACGAGGTCGGCGTACTCGGAGGGGTCGCCGAGGCGCGCGGGGAATGGCACGGACTTGCCGAGCGACTCGCGGGCCGGCTCAGGCAGGCCCGCCATCATCGGCGTGTCGAAGAGGCCCGGCGCGATGGTCATGACGCGGATCCCGGTGGCGGCGAGCTCGCGCGCCGCCGGGAGCGTGGCGGCCGCGACGCCGCCCTTGGACGCCGAATACGCGACCTGGCCGACCTGGCCGTCGAACGCCGCGATCGACGCCGTCATCACGAAGACGCCGCGTTCGCCGCCGGCGTCCGGTTCGTTGCCCTGCATCGCGGCGGCCGTGAGCCGCAGCGCGTTGATCGTCCCGAGCAGGTTCACGTTGATCGTCGCGGCGAAGTGGTCGAGCGGGGCGACGCCCGCCTTGCCGACGAGCTTGGCCGGCGGCGCGATCCCCGCGCAGCTCACGCCGAGCCGCACGCCGGCGCTGGCGTCGGCACCAGCGGCGAGGGCGGCTTGCACGCCGGCCTCGTCGGTCACGTCGCAGCCGACGGCCACACCGCCGATCTCTGCCGCGACCGCCTGCGCGCGGGCCTCGTCGCGGTCGGCGACGACCACGAGGCCGTACGTTTTCGCGAGCCGCCGCGCCGCCGCCTCGCCCAGTCCCGACGCGCCGCCGAAGACGACGGCCGCGCCCTCGGCCGGGTCCGCGCCGCTGCCCTCAACCTCAAACCGGACACTCATTCGGTAAATCGTACCGCTGCGCCGCCCGGGCAGCTGCCGGGCCGCGCGGGAGCGCCGTCCGCACCGGGCCTCAGCCCGTGTTCCGCAAGCCGCCGGCGATGCCGTTGATGGCGAGCGCGCTCGCCCGCTGGATCTGCTCGCCGCTTTCGCCGGCAGCGGCGCGCTTCATCAGCTCGATCTGGATGAACGAGAGCGGATCGACGGTCGGGTTGCGCCGGTCGATCGAACTGCGCAGCGCTCGCTCGCGGTTGAGCAGCCGGTCTGCGCCCGTGATCGCGCACAGCTCGCGCGTGGTGCGCGCGTACTCAGCCTCGATCTGGGGCCAGATGCGGTCGCGCATCGGCGTCGCCCCCGCGACCGCGGCGTAGCGGCGAGCGATGCCGAGGTCGGCTTTGGCGCAGGCCATCTCGGCGTTGCTCACGAGCGCGGCGAAGAACGGCCAGTTGGCATCCATCTCCTGCAGCAGCTCGATCCCATGCGCCTCGCGCGCCGCCTCCAGCGAGACGCCGAAGCCGTACCAGCCCGACAGCACGATCCGCGACTGCGTCCACGAGAACACCCAGGGGATCGCCCGCAGGTCTTCGATGCGCTGGCTCGCCTTGCGCTTGGCGGGCCGCGACCCGAACCGCAGCTGCGAGATCTGCCCGATCGGCGTGACGGAGTGGAAGAAGGCAGCGAAGTCCGGATCGTCGTAGACCAGCCCCCGGTAGGCGAGCGATGAGCGCTCGCACATCTCCTCCAGGACCGGGTCGTAGCGGGCGCGGAGCTCGGCCGACAGGCGCGCGTCGCCGCTGCCGGCGCCGCGCAGCAGCGCCGCGCCGGTCGTCAGCTCCAGCTCGCGGTGCGCGATCTCGGGCACCGCGTACTTGTCGGACAGCACTTCGCCCTGCTCGGTCACCTTCAGCCGGCCGCCGACCGTGCCGGGCGGCTGGGCGCTGATCGCGACGATGCTCGGCCCGCCGCCGCGCCCAACGGCGCCGCCGCGGCCGTGGAAGAAGATCCAGGTCAGGCCGTGCTCGCGCATGACCTCCGACAGCTCGAGCTGGCCGCGGTAGATGCCCCAGCCCGACGCGACGTAGCCGACGTCTTTGTTGGAGTCGGAGTAGCCGAGCATGATCTCCTGCTCGTTGCCGACAGCTTCGAGCGCGCTTCGGTAACACGGCTGGGCGAGCACCGTGCGCATCGTCTCGGCCGCCGCCGCGAGCGTCTCACCTTCCTCGAACAGCGGCACGATCCGCAGCGCGCAGTCGACGCCGCCTGCCCGCGAGAGGCGGCTCTCTTTGAGGAACAGCAGCACCTCGAGCAGGTCGACCGGCCCGCTGCAGCCCGAGATGATGTAGCTCTGCAGCGCGCCTTCGTGGTCGCCGCGGCGCAGGTCGTCGAGCGTGCGGAAGGTCTGGACGATCTCCTGAGTCGCCTCGGAGAAGCCGCTGATGTCGCCGGGGATCAGCGGCCGGCGGTCGTCGATCGCGGCGGTGAGCAGCGCGATGCGCGCGTCCTGCGGCAGCTGGTCGTAGTCGGCGCAGAGCTCCAGCTCGGCGAGGATCTCGGCGATCGCGGCACGGTGCTTGTCGGCGTGCTGGCGGATGTCGAGCCGCGCAAAATGGAAGCCGAACACTTCGACCTGCCGGATGACGTCGCGCAGCAGGCCGTCGGCCACAAACGAGCCGCCGCTCGCCAGCAGCGCCGCTTCGCAGGCGCGCAGGTCGTCGAGCAGGTCGGCCGAGCAGGCGTAGCCGCGCGCATCGCCTTCGAACGTCGCGCGGATCCGCCGCGCGATCAGCCCGAACGCCCGCCGGTACGGCTCCTCCGGGCTGCGGCCGTCGAGGATCGCGAACGTCTTCGGGAAGTCCTCCGCGCCGCGGGCCTGGATCGCCGCCAGCGCCGGCGGCTCCCCGACCAGCCGGCTCGACAGCGACACGCGCGCCGACAGCTCGATCAGCCGCTCCCGCAGGAACTGCAGGCACGCCGAGCGCATCGCGAGCAGCGTCTGCTCAGTGACCTCTGGGGTGACAAACGGGTTGCCGTCGCGGTCGCCGCCCATCCACGAGCCGAAGCGCAGCAGCGGCGGCACGGTGATCTCGGCGTCCGGGTAGGTCTCGGCGACGGCCGCCTCGAGCTCGCGGTAGATATCCGGCAGGACCCGGGCGAGGGTCGTGCGCAGGTACGCGAGGCCGGTCTGGACCTCGTCGCCGACGGTCGGCGTGACGGCCCGGATCTCGTCGGAGCCCCACAGCTCCTGCACCGCGCTCGACAGCGAGTCAGCCGCGATCGCCTCGTCGTCGTGGGTCGGGCGGCGCTCGTCGAGCTGGCGGAGGATCCCGAAGATCCGGGCCAGCTTGTCGAGGGTGGTGCGGCGCCGGGCCTCGGTCGGATGGGCCGTCATGACGAGGTGGACCTCGGCGCGCTCCAGCAGCCCGCGGACGTCGTCGGACGAGAGCCCGTCGGCCGCCATCTGCTCGACGACTTCACGCAGCGACCCCTGCCGCGCGGCGGGCGCGGTCTCGAGCTCCTTCGAGCGCACGCGGCGGATGCGGTCGTTGTCTTCAGCGAGGTTGAGGAGCTGGAACCACCGCGTCAGCGAGCGCGCGAGCAGGCCGAGCCCTTCGGTCGACAGCCCGCCGATGAGGGCGTCGAGCTCTGCACCCGCAGCTTCTTCGCCGCCGCGGAGCCGCTCGCCGAGCTCGATCACTTGGCGGTGCAGGTCGAGGGCCTCCTCCCCGTCGCCGGCCACGATCACGCGGTCGAGCACGAGCCGCAAGAGCGCCCGGTCGGCCGCGAAGTCGCGCGGGCCGCCGAGGCCGGGCGTGGGCTGGAGCGCTGGCGTGGTCAGGGGGAACTCCCGGAGCGGAGGGGGTGGTCGGCAGCATCTTCTCCCGCCGCGGCACCCGCGCGCAACCGCCATCCGTACAAGGTTGCCCGCCGCCGATGCACCGGTTCGCGCGTCCCCCGACGCTTGCGCACAGGGCGACGCGGAGCCGCTGCTGTGGTTCACTCGCGCCATGTCGCCCCTGCCCCGCAAGCCCAAATCGCCGAAACCGGGGACTGCCGTCGACCGCGTGGCGCTTGAGCGCGCGCTCGACCTCGGCCGCAAGGCGCCGCCGCCAGACGTGACCATCCGGCTCGACGCCAAGCCGCCGTCGGGCGCCGCGCTCAAGCGCCTCGGCATCAAGGACGCGCGCGTCGCCGAGCTGGCCAAGCACCTCGCGAGCCGGGGCGACGAGATCGCCGAGCAGCTGGCCGCCGACCGCAACCTCGCCGAGCTGCTTGCGACCGATCCGGCGGCTGCGCTCGCGCAGCTCAAGGTGCCCGAGAAGCTGCGGACGGACGGCGATGAGCTGACCCGCGCGGAATTCCTCGAACGGTTCCGCGGGGTGAAGATCCAGGTGCCCGTCGGCGCGACCGCGGCCCCGGACCCGGCACGCCTCACGCCTGCCCAGCAGGCCGCGGTGCAGCTGCTCGCCGACACCTTCACGGCAGCCGCCGCCGACCCGGCGACGTTCGCCAGCCTCAAGACCGATCCGCTGAGCGTCGTCACGAGCGTGGCCGCCACCAAGCCACCGGCCGGGCTCGGAGCTGGGTCGGCCGCGGCGGCGTCGGTCGTCGTCGATGTGAGCGACCAGATCGGCGCGGTCTACGGCGCGCCGACGAGGCTCCGGCCGCCAAGCGGCACGGCGATCCGCGTCCCCCGCGTGAAGGGCGCCTGACCCGTGTCGCGCGCAGACAGCGGCGGGTTCGACCTCGTCTTCGAGCTCTCGGTCGCCGCGATCCGCCAGCGGCTCGCGCCGCTCATCGCGGCCCCGCTCCCCGACACGAACATGCCGGTCCAGAACTGGGGCACGCTCGTGCTCCACACGCAGCTGAGCCTCACCGACCTCACGCTGCTCCCCGACGCCAGCGTCCGGACCGCGCTGAGCGCCAGCGTCACCCTCACGTGGCCCGCGCTCATCTCGGGCGGGATCCAGGTCATCGCCCCCGGCAGCCAGACCTTCGCCGCCTCGCTCGCCGTGACCGGGCGGCCCGAGGCCAGCGGCACGGCGCTCTCGCTGCGGTTCGCGCCCGACGCGGTGCAGGTCGAGATCGCCCCGGGGACGCTGGAGGGCGTGCTCGGCATCGGCGCGTGGCTGTCGCTCGTCGGGACGCTCTTCGGCAACGCGGCGCGCGAGGCCGAGCGCGAGCGGATCTACGAGGCGACCGAAGGGGCGATCGAAGCGTCGCTCAACGCCAGCCTCGCCGATGTCGTCCCGCTCGGGACGCTGCCGCGGCCGCCCGTCTCGTCGGTCGAGATCGTGGCCGTGGGCCAGGAGCTGCGGATCCTCATGATGATCGGCGGGCGTCGGGCCGACGCGAACCCCGCGGCGATCACGCGGTCGGCGATCCGGATCGGGCCAGGCGGCGTTCCGCGCGACCTGGCGGCCGTGGTCATCGGCAACAAGGCCGTCCTGCGCGACCTGCTGAAGCCGATGCTGCGGACGGGCCTCGGGCTGTCGAACTCGGGCTTCGTCTCGCAGCACCCATGCGCGTGGATCGGGACTGCGCCGATGCCCGCCGCCGCGACCGTCGCCGGCATCCGGCCGAACGTGAAGGCGCTGATCACCGGCATCGACTCGACGGGCTCGCTGCGGGTCCAGCTGGCCTTCGACGGCGAGCATTCCACCGGTGCCTTCGGGATCGAGGGGACGCTCGATCTGCGGATCGGCATGTCGATCACGCAGAACGCCGACGGCACGCGCACGCTGACGCTGTCCGTCGGCCCGGGCGTCGTGTCGGGCCTCGACATCTGGGTCGCCTGGTGGGTCTACGCGGGCGGGATCTTCGTCTCGCCGCTGCTCGTCCTGGCGATCGCGCTCACCGACGCGTTCGCTGGCGGCGGACTCGCGGCGACGATCAACAGCGCGGTCCGCGCCGCGATCGGCAGCGGGACGCTGAGCTTGCCGCTGCCGAGCAACGCGCTGGGCGTCACGACCCTCAGCGCCGCGCAGCCGGACGCCGAGCCGCAGACCATCGACCTGGGGCCGTTCAGCGTCAGCGTCTTCCCGGCGAACGACGTGATCGTCACGATCGGCTGATCGGTCGCCCCACAGACTTCCGGCCGGGTGCGCCGCTGCCGAGGGGGCGGCTGGCGTCCCGGCCGGGAACCAACGGCGCCGCCGCGTCCGGCCCGGGGTCGGCGCGCCGCGGCTGGGGCCCGCCCCGGACTCAGTACGGCTCGGGGATGAACGTCTGCTCGCTGAGCGGCGGACGGACGTAGCCGCCGTCGTTGCGCAGCGGCGGCAGCTCGAGCGGCGGCGGCGTGAGGTCTTCGTAGTCGACCATCGAGAGCAGGTGCGTGATGCAGTTGAGCCGCGCGCGGCGCTTGTCGTCGGCGCGGACGACGTACCAGGGCGCCTGCTTGATGTCGGTGTGGACGAACATGTCGTCCTTGGCCTTCGAGTACTCGGCCCACCGCTGGCGCGACTCCAGGTCCATCGGCGAGAGCTTCCAGCGGCGCATCGGATCGTGCACGCGGGCCTGGAAGCGCTTCTCCTGCTCCTCGTCGCTGACGGAGAACCAGTACTTGATGAGCAGGATCCCCGACCGCACGAGCATCCGCTCGAACTCCGGGCAGGACCGCATGAACTCCTGGTACTCCTCGTCGGTGCAGAAGCCCATGACCTTCTCGACGCCGGCGCGGTTGTACCACGAGCGGTCGAACAGGACGATCTCGCCCTCGGCCGGCAGGTGGGCGACGTAGCGCTGGAAGTACCACTGCCCGCGCTCACGCTCGGTCGGGGTGCCGAGCGCGACGATCCGGCAGACGCGCGGGCTGGTGCGCTCCGCGATCCGCTTGATCACGCCGCCCTTGCCGGCGGCGTCTCGGCCCTCGAACACGACGACGACCTTGAGGCCCTTCTGCTTGACGTACTCCTGCAGCAGCACCAGCTCGGTCTGCAGGCGGCGCAGCTCGGAGTCGAACACGTCCCGGTCGAGCTTGCGCGGCTTCTTGCCGTTGCCCGCGGGCGGCACGCCAGCGCCGGTCGCGTTCTTGGTGGACTTGGTCATGGCTAGCTCTCGTCGGGCGGGGGTGGGTCGGACCGGAGTTCCGCGCGCTGAGAGCTCGGGCGGGCGGGCTCAATCCTATGGCGCCGCGCAAGCAGCGTCACGATCAGGGCGACTCGGAGCAGGATCGGCAGCGCCACCGCGCTGCGATGGCTTGCGACCGTTCGGAGGAGGCTGGCCCGAGTTAATCGGTGGACGGATCCCGCAAGAACGCGGCGATCTCGCGGGCCATCCCGACGGGATCGTCGAACGCCAGCAGCGGACCGGTGCCGGGAAGGGTCCGCAGGAGGGCCTGGTCGATCAGGTCGGCGGCTTCTTCGGCGGCGCGGCGGGGCGCGAGCTCGTCGTCGTCGCCCCAGAGGACGAGCGTCGGGCAGGTGACCTTGGAGTAGTGGTCGATGAGCTCGCGGAACTCCTCGGTGTCCCAGCCGGCGATCACGCGGCGCCACGCGCGGCTGCGCTCGCCGGACTCGAGCATCGCGGTGCGGGAGGCGGACACGAGCGTCTGCACCCGCGGGCCCGGTTTGGAGCCGACGAGCTCAGGCCGGATCACCAGGCGCGCGACCGACCGCGAGATGAGCGGGCCTGCCGGGGCCACGGCGCCGGCCACCAGGCGGGCCGCTGAGCCCGAGGCACCCGTGCGGGCCGGGCGGTGCAGGCGGCCGGGCAGCAGGACCAGGCTCGAGGGTTCGAGCCAGCCGCGGCTGATCGCGCGCAGGATCAGCTGGGCGCCGAGGCCGCTGCCGCCGACCCGCGGCCGGGCCCCACCGACCTCCTGGGTGCACTCAGCGAGCAGCCGGGCGGTCCAGTCGATGTCGTACGCGAAGCCTGGAGCCTCTTCGGAGTCGCCGTGGAGCGGCAGGTCGGGCAGGACGAGCCGCACGCGGTCGAGGAGCTCGTTCGACGCTGGCGTGAACTCGCGGTGGCTCAGGCCGCGCGAGTGCCAGAGGACGAGCGGCTGGCCCGTGCCGCCTTCGCGGTAGGCGATGCGCGCGCCGTCCGAGGCGTGGAAGAGTCGGAGGCGCAGCACCGCTTCATGGTGGCACGGCTGTCATCGTGGTCGCCCTCGTGTTTGGACGGACGCCGCTCGACCGCCGCATCTTCGCGATCGCGATCCCGGCGCTCGGCAGCCTGATCGCCGAGCCGCTCTACCTCCTGGTCGACACGGCGATCGTCGGCCATCTCGGCACGCGCGAGCTGGCGGCGCTGGCGATCGCGACCCAAGTGCTGCTCACGATCGTGAGCCTGTGCGTGTTCCTCGCGTACGGGTCGACGACCGAAGTCGCGCGGGCTGCCGACGACCGGGCGCGCGCGGCGCTTGGCGCGCAGGGGCTGTGGCTCGGCGCGATCACGGGCGTCGTGGTCGCCGTCGGCCTCGTGCTGTTCGCGGGCCCGATCGCCGATCTGATCGGCGGCGACTCGCCGGCGCGCGACTTGGCGGCGCGCTACTTGCGCCTGTCGGCCGTGGGCGTCGCCGCGCAGATGGTCGCGATCGCCGGGCAGGGGTGGCTGCGGGGCCGCGAGGCGCTCGGGTTGGCGCTGCGGCTGGTCGTCGCGGGGCAGATCATCAACATCGCCGCCGAGCTGCTCTTGGTCTATGGCCTCGACCTGGGGCTCGACGGGTCGGCGCTCGGCACCGTGATCGCCCAAGGCTGCGTGGCGGCGGCGACGGTGTGGCTCGTCGTGCGCGCGGCGCGGGCAAGCGGGGCGTCGCTGCGCCCGGACCCCGCCATGCTCGCGCGCCTGTCGCGGTTCAGCGGGCTCCTGCTCGTGCGGTCGGCGGCGCTGAGCGGCAGCTACCTGCTCGTCGGCGCGCTCGCGGCGCGGATCTCCGAGCCCGCCGTGGGCGCCCACCAGGTCGGGACGCAGCTGCTCTGGCTCGGGGCGCTCGCGCTCGATGCGCTGGCGATCGCCGCGCAGGTGCTGGTCGCCGCGGCGCTCGGGGCGGGTGACCGCCACGGCGCGCGGGTCGCGGCGCTGCGCATCACGTGGTGGTCGATCGCGTTCGGCGTGCTGGTGAGCGGGACGCTCGCCCTCGCTGGGCCGACGCTCACCGCATCGCTCTTCAGCCCCGACCCGGCCGTCGCCGACGCCGCCCGCGAGCTGTGGCCGTGGCTCTGCCTCATCCAGCTGGTCGGCGGGCTCGTGTTCGCGCTCGACGGCATCCTCATCGGCGCCCAGGACGGCCGCGTGCTCGCGCTGTCGATGGTCGCCGCAGCAGCGGTGCTGGTCTCGACGTTGGCCGTGCTCGGCGGCAGCACCCTCACCGCGCTCTGGGCCGCGCTCCTGGCGATGTTCCTGATGCGCACCGCGACCCTCGGCGTGCGCGCCCTCCACGGGCCGCTCCGGGCGGCGCCGGGCTAAACGGCCCCTAGGCGGGACCACGGCGGCAGGCGCGGCCGGCCGACCTACCGCCAGCAGGCCAACGGCAAGCGCGCGGTGCGGTCA
>JAEYAL010000277.1 GCA_023404805.1 Actinomycetes bacterium
GCACCGCGGCCAGCACCGCCGCTCGCTTGCCCCATCCTGCGCGCGTCATGGGCCCATCCTGCCCGCTGCGGCAGGCGTCGTGTGCCGGTCGGCGGTGGGCGGGCGCGCCCGGTCCGTGCGGCAATACAGTGGCGGGCATGAGCCACGCCGCCGCCACGCCCGATCCGCGCCCGCTCGCGCTCGTCACCGGCGCGTCGAGCGGCCTCGGTGAAGCGATCGCCCGCCGCCTCTCAGCCGACGGCTACCGCGTGATCGTGCTCGCGCGCCGCGCCGACCGCTTGGACGAGCTCGCCAAGGAGCTGCCGGGTGCGCTCACGCTCCCGGTCGACCTGCTTGCCGACGACGGCCCCGCGAAGGTGGCCGCCGCCGTCGACGCCGCGGGCGGCAAGCTCGCCGTGCTCGTGAACAACGCCGGCGCCGGCGGCCGCGGCACGTTCGCCGACGCGGGCTACGAAGGCGTGCGGAAGACGATGGAGCTCAACTTCGACGCCCAGCTCCGGGTGACGGAGGCGCTGCTTCCGGCGCTGCGGGCTGCAGCGCCGTCGTCGGTCCTGATCGTGTCGAGCGTCTCCGGCAAGGTCGCGCGCCCCGGCGCCGGCGCCTACTCGGCGTCGAAGTTCGCGCTGAATGGCTGGGCCGAAGCGCTGCGCGCCGAAGAGGCCGCGCACGGCGTCCACGTCGGCGTGATCCTGCCGGGCTTCATCGCGACTGAGGGCTTCCCGCAGAAGGAGCTCACCGGCTCGTGGAAGACCAAGTGGCTGGTCGGCAAGCCCGAGCAGGTCGCCGATGCCGCCGCGCGCCTGATCAAGAGCCGCAAGCCCGAGCGTTACGCGCCGCCCGGCTGGAAGCTCGTCGGCGTCCTCACCGCCCTGCTGCCGGGCGTGGTCGCCCGCGCCGTGGCCAAGCC
Source organism: Actinomycetes bacterium (assembly GCA_023404805.1). Classification (GTDB taxonomy): domain Bacteria; phylum Actinomycetota; class Thermoleophilia; order Solirubrobacterales; family Solirubrobacteraceae; genus JAGIBJ01. The sequence continues at coordinate 908 of JAEYAL010000277.1, forward strand.
GGCGATGACGCCGAGCACCAAGGCCTGACGAGCCGCAGACGGCGCCGCGCGTGGGCCCGGCTTGCTGGCGTCAGTCCTGGACGGGCGTGTCGCCGGCGCGGACCTTCCAGTCCTCCTGGACCGGCTTCCAGACGAGCTTCGCCGACCGCAGGATGCGGCAGGCGGAGTCGGACGGATAGTCCTCGCGCTTCACCGGCGAGCACATGCCGGAGCCGCCGACCGTGTCCGTCGCGAATCCCGACCGGTCGCCGTCCGCCGTCCACCACTCGACCGGGAGCGTGAGCTTGGCGGTGCGGGTCCGGCCGGTGGCGAGGTCGTGGTCCAGCGCCGTTCCCGGCTGGCCGAGCACGGTGACCGCGAACCGCAGGTGGTTGTCGGCGACCGACGGGCCTGACGGGTAGGCGAAGCCGTCCGGCGTGTTGCACTTCACGACGCGCGAGGCGACCGTGAGGCCCTCGATGTTGAGCGCCCGCGCGGCCTGGTCGGGGCAGATCTCGGACGAGGACTCCGGCAGCGTGAAGACGTCGGCGACGCGGCTTCCGCGCAGGTCGATCTGGCGGCCGCCGTGGCGGGTGACGACGCGGATCGGCCGCCCGCGCGGCTTGATCAGCAGGGTCGTGAGCGAAGGCGTGTCGAACTGCAGGTCGTCGGCGCTCAGAACTGGCCGCTTCTCGCGCACGACGAGGACCGCCCCGAAGTCCATGACGGCCTCGGTCTCCGCCAGCTCGCCGCCGCTGACGCCGCGCAGCACGATCTCGCGCCCCGTCTCCGCCGTCCACTGGTAGATGTCGCAGGTGCCGACCGCTTCGTTGTCCTGGCAGCGCGGATAGGTGACGACCACGCGGCCGCTGACGTCGGTGCCGACGTGCGGCCGCGCCCAAGTCGGAACCGGGCCGGCGCCCTCGGCGGCCACTGGCTCTGCGCCGTCGGGCGACACGCGCAGCTCGCCGGCGGTCGCGCCGGGCTTGGACACCACGGCGGCGAGGTAGCCGTCGCGGACGCTGATCTGGACGGGGCCCTCGTAGATCGCGCGCGGCTGCCAGATGACGCCGCCGATGTTCTCGTCTTCGCCGAGCTGGTCGACCGACCGCGGAGTGGTCGGCGTCGAGGCGGCGGGAGTGGTCGACGGCGCTGGCGTCGTCGGCGGCGGGAGCGGCGGAGCTTCGGCCGCCTGCGCCGTCGAGGGGTCGCCGGGCCCGGCACTGCCGGGACCGAACCGCTCGCCACAGCCCGCCACACTGAAGCCAGCCGCAACCACCAGCACCGCCGCGGCGCCGCGACGGGAGCGGCGGCGGGGCGCTGGCTCACGGGTGGTCATGAACGGTCGAAGGTACCGGTCAGACCGGTCGTCCGGTCGCGCCGCTGAAAGCGCTCCAGCGGCCAGAAAACCGCCGGAGCGCTGCAAAACCCTAAGTTCTGCACCTGCTCAGCTAGCGACGGCCGCGTCGCGCTGGGCCGCCGCCTCGACGGCGCTCCAGTCGACTCCGCGCACGTTGTGCATCGGGCAGTACTTGGGCCCGCACATCGAGCAGAACTCGGCCTGTTTGAAATGGTCGTTCGGCAGGGTCTCGTCGTGCATCGCCTCGGCGGTCTCCGGGTCGAGCGAGCGCGCGAACTGCTCGCGCCAGTCAAACGCGAACCGCGCCTCCGACAGCGCGCGGTCCTGCGCGTGGGCGGCCGCGTTGCCGCGCGCGAGGTCAGCCGCATGGGCGGCGATCCGGTAGGCGATCAGGCCCTGCTTCACGTCGCCCGCGTTCGGCAGCCCAAGGTGCTCCTTCGGCGTCACGTAACACAGCATCGACGTCCCATGCCAGCCGACGATCGCCGCGCCGATCGCGCTCGTGATGTGGTCGTAGCCAGGCGCGATGTCGGTCACGAGCGGCCCCAGCGTGTAGAACGGCGCGTCGTCGCAGAGCTCCTGCTGGAGGCGCACGTTCTCCTCGAGCTGGTCGAGCGGGATGTGGCCGGGCCCTTCGACCATCGCCTGGACGCCCCGTGCCCGGCAGCGCGCCACCAGCTCCCCGAGCGTGCGCAGCTCGGCCAGCTGCGCACGGTCGGTGGCGTCGGCGATCGAGCCGGGGCGCAGCCCGTCGCCGAGCGAGATCGTCACGTCGTAGGTGCGGCAGAGGTCGAGCACGTCGTCGAACCGCGCGTAGAGCGGGTTCTCGCGGGCGTGGTCGATCATCCACTTCGCCAGGACGCCCCCGCCGCGCGAGACGATCCCGGTCACGCGGTCACGCACCAGCGGCAGGTGCCGCAGCCGCACGCCGGCGTGGATGGTCATGTAGTCGACGCCCTCGCGGGCCTGCTCCTCGACCACCTCCAGGAGCACGTCGGCGGTGAGGTCCTCGATCGCCTTCACGCGTTCAAGCGCCTGGTAGATCGGCACGGTGCCGATCGGCACCGTCGACGCGGCGATGATCGCGGCGCGCGTCTCGGTGATGCGCTTGCCGGTCGACAGGTCCATCACCGTGTCGGCGCCCCAGCGCACGGACTCGCCGAGCTTCTCGACCTCCTCCTGCACGTCGCTCGTCGTCGGCGACGAGCCGATGTTGGCGTTGATCTTGACCCGCGTCTTGCGTCCGATCCCCATCGGGTCGAGCGCCGTGTGCGCGGGGTTGGCCGGGATCACGAGGCGCCCGCTGGCGACCTCGTACCGGACCTGCTCGGGCGCGAGCCCTTCGCGCTCGGCGACGCGCGCGATCTCCGGCGTGATCTCGCCGGCCGCGGCGAGCTCGGCCTGGGTCCCGGCTCCAGCGGGCGTGCGGCCGTTGGTGTTGACCGCGGGGCCGTGGAGGTCGGGCGAGTCCGACGGGCGGCGGGCGGGCTCCACGCCTGCGGCGTGTGCGGGGGCGAGCGGCAGCTCTTGCATGGGTTGCTCCCTTCGCTGGTACGAGCCAGATCAGGTTCAGCGGGTCGACGGCGTCCGTGCGTCCTCTCAGCCCTCCATGGGCTCCCCGGCATTTGGGTTGTGCGCGCCCGATGGTTCCACGCCGCGCGGCGACGTCCCCCGGGCGCGCGCGGTCGGGCCGCGCCGCCTACTTCACGAAGTTGATCGTGAGCGGGTAGTTGTAGGGCACGGGGTCGCCGTTGCCAGCTTTGATGCTGGCCAGGACGAGGACGACGAGCCACCAGATGGCGCCGCCGATCAGCACCGGGATCAGCAGGAACCCGACGAGGATGAACATCAGGACGAACGTCGCGAACCCGAGCGCGATGCCGTAGAGCAGCCAGGAGAGGTGGAAGTTCAGCGCCGCGACCGCGTGCTGGCGCACGAGCGGGCTGTCGCCGCCTTTGATGAGGAACACGAGGAGCGGCCCGACGAAGGCGAGGAACGCGAAGGCTGCCGGCAGGGCCGAAAGGTGCGCGGCGAGGATCCAGTTGCGCTCGTCGACGGTGTTCATCGGCGTCGAGGCAGGAGGCGTGAAGCCGGCCTGCGTGGCAGGCCGCTGGTACTCGGTCCACCCGTTGCCGTCCCACCAGCGCTGCACGCTGGCGTTCTCCGGGTCCGGGTACCAGGCAGGCGGCGGAGGCGGGGTGCCGCCTGCGCCGAGGCTGGGCTCACCGCCGCTGTCGGGCTCGCCGGGCTTGTTGAAGTCGACCACGCCGCAAGAGTAGACCGCGCCGCAGGGGACGCCCAACTTCCCGTCCCGCGCAGCGCTCCTGCGAGGATCTGCGTCATGACTGACGACGAGCTCGTCGCCGCGCTGCGCACGCTGAGGCCGACCGGGCAGCTGCCGGGCACGGCGCTGTTCAAGGCCGACGTGCTCGAGCAGGCCGGCATCGACCTCATCCACCTGGACCGCTGGGCGTCGGCCCACGGCGGCGGCGCCGTGCAGGCCGGCCCGCTCAAACTCCGCACGGGCCAGCGGCCGGAGCAGGCGCGCCCCGGCCGTCCGCAGGACTTCTACGCCGTCCCGCTCGAGCTGCTTAACTGACGCCGCGCAGCGGCGAAGGCGCGCGTCGGTCAGCTAGTACTCGCTGCCGTCCTCGTTGACGCGCACGAGCGTCACCGACTTGCTCCACGTGTAGCTGATGGACGCGCTGTTGCTGAACGGTTCGGTGGGGATGGTCTCGCTCTTGGTGAACGAGAACGTGAACGGCTTGCCGCTGAGGACCTGATCGCGCGGGACGGTCGCGGTGAGCTTCGCGTCCGAGCGCCCCGTCGACCACGCGCCGCAGGTGCCGTTGGTGACGTCGCCGACCGACGCGATCTGCGGGACGGTGGTGACCGTCGCATCGCCGGTGTCGCCGCGCGGGTCGAACGTGATCGAGATCCGGCCGGGGTTCTGCAGCGTGTACGTGGGGTACGTGTACTTCGGCGTGCACTGCGGCCCTGGCCCGGTGACCCAGCCGTTCGCGGTGGTCGTCACCTTCGTCTCGAACTCGGTGGTGGGCGCTTCCGGGTCGCAGTAGCCGAACTCACACGGGTCGACCGTGACGGGATCGCCGGGCGTCCCGTTCCACACGTCGGTCCGCTCGCCGTGTCCGCGGTCGGTGTCGCTGACGATCGACTGCGAGAAGCCGACGATCCGGAACGTCGGCCGCTCACACGCGTTGCGGGCGCGGAGCTGGTGCGTGAACGAGGGGATCGATCCGGTCGGCCCCGCGTTCGTGCTCACGATGATGAGCTGTTGGACGTCCTCATCGGGGTTGTCGCGGCAGAGGACGGGGTCCTGGCCGGTCCAGTCCTTGAGCTTCCACTGGCCGTCCTTCATCCGCAGCGCGGCTTGGACGTGCCCGGGCGCCGATCCCTTGAGCTTGTTCGTCAGCTTGATCTCGCGCACGTCGGGATCGCTTACGACCACGCGGTGGTAGGCGGCGATGCTCAGCGGAGCGGTGGCGGCGGTGTTCTGGATCGGCAGGTCGAAGGTCTTCTCCTTCGCGCCGTCGAGCACGAGATCGGGGCTCGATGGCACCGACGGCGTCACGGGCCAGTGGTCCCAGACGGCGTACGACTCGGTGATCGGGAAGCCCTCGGCGCCGATCGGCGACTGGTTGTAGGCGTGCCAGGCGAACTTCGGCCACTGCTCGGCCAGCCCGCCCGGGATGGCGGCGTCGACCGCGGCGACCGCGCCCTTGGACTTCAGCTGATCGAAGATCGACCGCAGGACGCCGGTGCCCTTCGTGCGGTGCAGGAACATCCAGAACGGCCACGCGTCGTAGTCGGCGTCGGCGATCGCGGACTGCCCGAGCGGGTTCGCGACCCAGCCCGGCCAGCGCTCCTTCTCGAGGTCGTCGCCGGAGTAGACGAAGTCGGCGGCCCAGGTCGCGCCGCCCTCATCCCACCACGCGATCTGCGGTTTGCACGCCGCGTACTTGTGGTTGAACTGGATCGCGTGCATGAACTCGTGGGCGAGGGCCCAGCGCGGCTGGCCCGGCCGGATCGTGATCCACGACGGGCGGTCGGTGCACCAAGTGGCCTTGTTGCCGGGGTACGGCATCGTGGCGGCGAGTGCGCGGCCGCCGCTGAACCCGCCGCTGGCGAGGAACGTGACGGTGCCGTTGACGTAGATGTCGTAGCGGCCGTCGGGGCCGTGGAAGCAGCCGGCGTCCTTGTCGGAGCGCGGCGCCCCGAACTCGTCGGAGAGCTTCTTCCAGATCTCGGGCATGATGCGCGCGTAGAACCGGGCGCTGGCCTGGGCGTCCTTCTCGCCGTCCTGGTACCAGACGATCGCGTTGTTGTCGGCCGTCGGAACGCCGACCCACGGGGCCTTGTAGCCGTCGGCGTACGGCGAGTCCTCCAGGGCGGAGTAGCCCGCGCAATCGGGCACGCGAGCCGCAGCGGCCTTCGGCGCGCCTTCGAGCGTCAGCGGCTTCTTCGGCTTCTTCTTGGCCGTCTTCGTCTTCCACGGCGTGCCGGGCGCAGCGGGCGGCGCGAAGTACCAGACGAGCTCCTTCTGGACTGACTTCGGGTAGCTGTCGAAGTTGGCGGCGGCGTCTCTGATGAAGTCCTCGGTGCTCTGGCTGCTGGCGCCGCCTGCGCCGCGCAGTTCGGCAGGGAGGCGCGGATCGGCGTTGGCGGCGTAGAGGGCGTAGAGCGACGCCTTGGCGGCGGTCAGTTTGCCCGCCGCGGTCGCGGCGGCGAGCCGCTCGCCGAGGCCGGGCGCTGAAGTGGGCGAGGAGCCCGCGCTCTTGCAGCTGGCCTTACTGCCGGTGACGGCCTTGGCGGCCGACGCGCAGACGAGCACGAAGCGCGACTGGCCGACGGGCAGCGACGACGGGAGCGAGCCCTTCACGGAGACGCCCTTGGCGCCCTTGCCGGCGACCTTCGCGCCCTTGCCGGCGAGCACCGTGCCGCCGCTGGCCGACGTGGCCGACGACGACAGCACCACGCTGAGCTTGCCGCTCCCACCCGAGGCGGAGGCCTTCACTTCGACCTGACCGCCCGCGGCGAGCACGACCGGCGCCGGGCCAGCCTTCGTGACCGTGAGCGCGGCAGCGGCTCCGGCGGGCGCGGCGCCGCAGGCGATGGCAGCCGCGAGGGCCGCCAGCGCGCTGCGCCGTGCGGGTGGCGAGAACGGGGCCGAGGAGCGCATGGGCGCCAGTCTTCCAGAAGACTGGCGCGCTGCCACGCCCGAAACCGGCGCCGCGCTGCGGCATCGCGCCGCCGGCGCCGCGCTACTGGGCCCCGAGCGCCTTCGCGAGCGGCGGCACATGCCGCACGACCACGAAGTCGAAGATGAGCAGCGCCAGGATCGACAGGCCGAGCAGGGGGAAGAGCAGACCCAGTCCGAGGGTGATCGCCACGACGCCCGCGCCGAGCTTGCGGTTCGGCGGGCGGCGCGGCGCGCCGAGGCCCTTCGGCTTGCGTTTGCGCCACATGACGACCGCGGTCGCGCAGGAGAGCAGGAGCGCGAGCGTCCCGAACAGCGCGAACAGCTGGCTCCAGATGCCCCACTGCCTGCCCTCGTGGAGCGCGATGCCGAAGTCGGTGACCTTGCCGAGGGTGCCGAAGTCCCTGAAGTGGTGGTCGCGGATCGGCAGCGCCGTGTACTGGTCGATGTAGGTGAGGCGCTCCTGGCCGGCCCGGAGGTTCGGGGCGGCGTCGGCGTCTGGGAACCGCGAGACGGTGTAGCTGCCGTACTCGTCCTCCGGGTAGGCGATGGTGAAGCCCGCCGGGTAGCCGAGCTGCTCGGCGCGGCCGACGACCGCATCGATCGGGGCGCCCTTGGCGGGGTCCCAGACGATCGTCGCCCGATGGGTGTGGCCGGTGTGGCCGTCGTCGCCGCCGCGCACTTCGATGTCCGGGCGCTCGCCGGTGAGCTGCGAGGCCGCCGACGCGCCGTTCTGGTCGGCGTGGCCGCTGTGCGCGGTGTGCCCCGGTCGGCCGCCCGTCTCGGGGATGGCGCCGGGACTGCCGCCGGCGCCCGAACTGGTGTCCGAGCTGCTCCCCGAGCCAGCGTCCGGTTCGGCGGGTGCCGCAGCGGCTTCGCTCGCCTCCGATGAGGTGGCCGCGCCGGCGGGCGCCGGGCCCGCGCTGGCTGCAGGGGCGCTGGCCTGCGCTGGATGCGTGTGCGCGGGTGCCGACGGCTGGAGCGGCAACGCCCCCGCGGCCCAAGCCGCTTTGCCGTTCTTGACGGTGTCGGCGACGGTCGACTCCGCGCCGTCGTAGAGCCCCTCGGGGTACATCTTGCCCGCGTCCGTCGCGATCTCGTTGAATTTGGCTCCCCAGACGCCCGTCCACGCCATGCCGGTGATGAGGAAGAACAGCGTCACGAACCCGAACAGCACCCCGGTGACGGCATGCAGGTCGCGCCACCGGGTCCGGCTCGATTTGGACCGCAGCCGCGGCCGCAGCGCGTCGCGGAAGCCACGGCGTCCACGCGGCCACCAGAGGTACATGCCCGTTATGACGAGGACGACGGCCCAGGACACGGTGAGCTCGATGATCCGGTCGCCGGGCTTGCCCTCCTCGCCGAGGAACCGCGACGTGAGCAGGGTGCCGTGCAGGTCGAGGGCGAGCGTCGTGAACGACTTCGATGGCTCGCGGTCGCCGGTGACGCGCGCGGCATACGGGTCGACGTAGACGCGCAGGTCGCGGCCGCCCTCCGTGGTGATGTCGAACTCGGTGGCGCGGTCGGCGGCTGGCGGCGGGGCTAGGCCGATCACCGTGGCACCGGGGTAGGCCTTGAGGACCGCGGCGGTCTGCGCGGTGTACGTCGCGCGCTGCTCGCCAGCCGTGACGCCGCGCATCGAGCCGTACGCGACGGCGTCGATCTGCGGCTTGAAGAGGTAGACGATCCCGGACAGGCCGAGGATCACGATCACCGGGATCGACAGGAGCCCGGCGTAGAAGTGCCAGCGCCAGACAGAGCGGAACAGCCGCGGCTGGCGGTCGCCCGCCGCGGCGGACTTGGTCTCTGGCGTCGAGGCAGCGGCGCGCTCGGCGGCGGCTTCGGATGTGGGGTCGCTGCCGGGATCGCCGGCGGCGCTGGGGAGGTTCGTCATCGCATCGCGTGGGGTCGGCGGCCACCGGCCGGCGTGCGGCGGTGTCCGTCCAGGGGCGGGGGCGCGCGCCCCCGGTCAGGCCCAGCGG
>JAEYAL010000317.1 GCA_023404805.1 Actinomycetes bacterium
CCGCTGGGCACGCCGGAGCAGGTGGGCGGCCCGGCGGCGGCTGGCGATGTCTGGGCGGGGCTTCGCGGGCTGACCCCAGCGCGGATCGGTATCGGCCGCGCTGGCGACGCCCTCACCACCGCTGCGCAGCTCGAGCTGCGGCTCGCGCATGCCCGGGCACGCGACGCCGTGCACACGCCGCTCGACGCCACCGCGCTCCGCGCTTCGCTCGCAGGGCAGCCGACGATCGAGGTCCGCAGCGCAGCCCCGGACCGCGCCACGTACCTCCAGCGCCCCGACCTGGGGCGGGCACTGGCCGCTGGGGAGGCGGCGAGACTCGCCCGGACCCAGCCCGATATCGCCTTCGTCGTCGCGGACGGCCTGTCTCCGCTGGCGGTTCAGCGCCACGCGGCGCCGATGATCGATGCGGTGCTGGCGCGGCTGCCTGGTTGGTCGCCCGGACCGATCGTCATCGCGACGCAGGCGCGCGTCGCGCTTGGCGACGAGGTCGGCGCCGCCCTCGGCGCGCAGTTCGTCGTCGTGATGATCGGCGAACGCCCCGGACTGAGCGCCGCCGACTCGCTCGGCCTCTACCTCACGTACGCGCCCCGGCCGGGCCGCCGGGATTCTGAGCGCAACTGCATCTCCAACGTCCGCCCGCCGGTCGGGCTGGGCTATGCCGAGGCGGCCGACAAGCTGGCGAGGCTCGTCATCGAGGGACGCCGGCGCGGCCTCACCGGAGTCGAGCTGAAGGACGAAGCACCGCAGCTCGGATCCGGCTGACGCCGGATGGGCGTCCCCTGGTCTTGCTGCACCGGGCTCGCGCGACCGGCTAGGCGCCCTCAGGTTCGGCGCCCGGGTGACGAGACATAGGCCAAGCCCGTCTCCCCACACGCCCACAGGCTCCCCCGAATCCATGCCTCTCTTCCGCGCCCCGCGCCCGGCGCTCGCCTGCGCCGCTGCGCTGCTCATCGTCACGCCAGCCGTTGCCCTCGCCGCCGACTACCCGACGTACCCGAACTACCCGACCTCGCCGTCGACGCCGACATCGCCGAATTACCCGGACTACCCGGGCTATCCGAACTACCCCGGCTACCCGACGTCGCCCACGACGCCGACGCCGTGCCCGTCGGGCTACGTCGGGACGCCGCCGAACTGCCAGGCCATCGTCGACCCGCCGACGCCGACGCCGACGCCCACGCCCACGCCGACCCCGACGCCCACGCCGACCCCGACGCCGACTCCGACGCCCACGCCGAAGCCCGCCGATCCGACGCCGTCGCCGATCTCGGCCCCCGCGGCGAAGCCCACCCTCGCCTTCAAGGGCAAGGTCAAGGCCACGAACAAGGGCCAGTTCTCGGTCGCCTGCGTCGTGAAGAACGCCCCGGCAGGTGCTTCGTGCCGCCTCCGTGTGATCGTCGGCGGCAAGGCGATCGCCACGGTCACCGAGAAGGTCCAGGGCGACAGCGCCCGCCTGCGGATCAACCTGAAGGCCAAGCAGCTGCGCTCCATCCCGCGCAACCGCACGGTCCGCGTCGCACTCGATCTGGTCGACGCCAAGGGCAACCCGACGCTGTCCACGCGGCAGACGGTGACCCTGCCCAAGGCCAAGAAGAAGAAGTGATCCACCGGCGCGTGCGCACCGGAGCTGCCGCGCGGCGGCTCCGGCTGCTCCTCGGGGCGGCGACGGCCGCGCTGGCGCTGACGGGCGCCCAGCCTGCTGCTGCCGCCGAGTTCGGCATGTCGGATGGCCGCCCGGCGCTGTTCGACTCCGCTCACCTGCACGCGCTGAACTTCCAGCACGTCCGCCTGGTCCTCCCGTGGGACGCCGCGCGCCGCGACGGCTCATGGCACGGCTGGCTCGAGCGGGCGCGCCTGCAGGGCTGGCAGGTGCTTGTCGCTCCGACGATCGACACGCCCCACGACTGCGACACCGGCAGCTGCAGCGGCCCCTCGCCAGCTGACTATGAAGCGGCGCTGCGCGAGCTGCTCGCCAGCGCCCCGGCGATCACGGCCGTGGCGGGGTGGAACGAGCCCAACCACAGCATGCAGCCGACCGCGCGCAGCGCGGCCCTCGCCGCGTCGTACTTCGAGGCGGCCCGCGCCGCCTGCGAAGGCCGCTGCACCGCCGTCGCCGGCAACATGCTCGACGGCAACGGCATGGCGGCGTACTTGAAGGCCTACAAGGCGGCGCTGGTCCACAAGCCAGCGGTCTGGGGCCTCCACGACTACTTCGACGCCACGTACTTTTCGCGTGCCGGTCTCGACGAGCTCCTCTCCGCGACCGATGGCCCGATCTGGCTGACCGAGACGGGCGGCCTGGTGACGTTCCGCTCCGACTCCGGAACGCTGCCCTACGACGAGCGGCGCGCCGCTGACTCGCTGCGCTGGGTGTTCACGATGGTCGCCAAGACCCCGCGGATCCAGCGCGCCTACCTCTACGGCATGTGGCAGGAGCCGTGGAACGCGTTCGACTCGGCACTCCTGCGCGTCGATGGCCAAGAGCGCGAGAGCATGCAAGTCTCCCGCGCGTACATCGGCAAGCGGAAGGCGCAGCTCGGCGGCGAACAGCCGCCTGACCTCGCCGACGAGAAGATCGCGGCCGCTGCGGTCGACCCTGTTGACGCCGCTGCGCCTGGCGGCGTGCGCCGAGCCGGGGATGGCACCGCCGGCCACCTGTACGTGGTCGGCAAACGCCCCAAGACGTCGCACGGCGGCCGTTTGGCGCTGCAGATCCGCTGCGTCGGCTCGCAGGCCTGCAAGGGCAAGGTCCGGCTCGGCGCCGGGCAGTGGCGCGAGCGGCGCACGGTCGAACTGCCTGGGTTCGGGCAGAAGACGGTGAAGTTCCGTCTCCCGCCCGAGGCCGCGAAGCGCGTGAACCTGCGCCTGCCGCTGACGCGCGCCGCCTGGGTGGCGGTTTGCGATTCCACGGCGACCTGCGGGTCGTCGAAGTGGATCAAGCTCCGCGCTGGTTGAACACCGTCCCCTCGACGCGGCGCCGCCGATTGACTACGGTGCGTGCCGTGTCAAAGCTGGTTCCGTCCGCGATCGTGATCGGCGCGCTGCTCGCGCCTGCTGGGGCGTCGGGCGCCGAGATCGTCTCGAAGCTCCCCGGGCCCGATGGCTTGCCGATCCCGGCGCAGTTCATCGACGCGTCGACCGACGGCCGTTTCGTGCTGCTCCGCGCAGGCATCGTCTCGGGCGCGCCAGCGCCGACCGGGCCGGAGGCCGATCCGCTCGAGGTCGGCTACTTCCTGGTCCGCGACCGTGTCGCGGACACCACGACCCCGCTCAAGTTCCACGTCGAGCCGGGCGGCGAGCGGATCTACAACGCCGAGGCGTTCCAGATCAGCGACGACGGAGACCGCGTCATGCTGTCGAGCCCCGAGCTGGGGCCGTTCGTCGGTCAGGGCGATGTCGGCCAGCCGACGGCCGTCTACGACCGCTCCGACGACCGGATGCTGCGGCTGCCGACGGCGCCGGGGGCGGTGACCTACCCGCGGCCTCGTCTCTCGGCGGACGGCACCACGGTCCTGTTCCGGACGAGCGCGACCAAGGACGAGACCGGTGCCGCAGCGTACTCCCCATGGTTCCGCGGGCCCATCGGCGGCGCCGGCAAGCGCGTGCTGCCGCTGCCCGGCGCCGACGTCGAGGCCGCCAGCGCCGACCTGCAGACCCTGATCTACAGCCGAGACCTGCTCCCAGCCAAGCGGCCGGTAGAGGACTGGCCGCGCGGCAGCTTCTACGCCGCCAACGTGCTCGGCGTGCAGGTGGGCAACGGGCCGCCGCGCATCCTCGCCGAGGGCACCCACGTCGAGTCGCCCACGCCCGGGAGCGCGACCTGCACGCCCGAGTCAGGCATCACCACGCACCAGCTCGACCTCGGCGCCGCGTACGTCGCGCCGAGCGCCGCCCGCGCAGCCTGGCTGGAGTACGACAACTTCGGCCCCGGCACGCTCAAGATCCGCGCCGCAGGTGGCGGGACGACGTCGCAGGGGCTGCCCGCCTGGAACTCGCGTGTCGTCGCCTTCGGCAACGCCAACCAAGTGCTGTTCACCCCGCCTGCTGGCACCGGCTGGGTCGACTTCGCGAAGGAGCTCGTCAGGGGCGACACCGAGGTGATCGGCAGCGCCTTCGGCTACGACTGGGATGGCGGCTCCGCGTACACCACGCGCTACGTGACGGCCGAGCCGTTCAGCGGCACCCCGGTTCCGGCTCCGGCGCCGTTCACGTTCACCGACGAGCCGGTCGACACGGCCGCGCGGACCTCTAAGGCCGCGTGGTATTCGTGCCCGGTCGGCAGCCCGTCGGCTCCCGTCGGCGCGTTCGAGCACTACGTGCGGGAGATGTCGCTCTACAAGCCGTACTCCGTGAAGTACAACATCGGCAACGCGATCTTCCGCAGCGCGCCGTCGGCCGCCGTGCGCCCGGCTGCCAAGATCACGGGCGAGATCACGGTCGCGGGCCTGCAGTACTGGAAGAAGACGGTGTACGGCTCTAGCGCGTACGCGAGCTTCCCGCGGCCGCTGGCGTGGCTTCCGATGACGCTCAAGATCACGGTGCAGTTCGCTGCGGCCGCCGGCCAGCCGACGCCGGCGCCGCTGACCCGCTCCTACTCGATCTACACCACGAAGACCAACTGAGCGGCCGGGCGGCGAGGGTGGCTCGGGCGGGCGCCGCGCCGCCCGCGCGCACCCCGGCCTGACCGGGCAAAATCGCGCCACCGGGGCCCCGTTCGCGGCTAGGCTCGGGGTCATGGGGAAGTGGCTCTCCAAGGACCCCGACGCCTACCTGCCCGACCGGCCGCCGCTCGCGCAGCCCTACCTCGAGCGGGCGCGCGAGCATGCGCTGCGGTTCGACGGGCCGCCGCACGCCCGCGACTGGCGCGACCTCGCGCTTCCATGGCGCGCCGGTCTCGCCTTCACCGCGTTCTGGCTGGTCACCGCCTACGTCGCTATGGTCGCATCCGGCGCGACCGCGTCGCTCGACACGCTGATCATCGCGGTGCCGATCGTGCTGCTCGGCCGCTCCGATGCGCTGCGCTGGCACGGCGCCGCGCTGAACGAGCGCCGCGACCGCCCGACCCGCCGGGGCCGCCCGTTCGGCGGCGCGCCGTGGCTTGCGGTGTTCGCGCTGCACGTGGCGGTCGTGCTG
>JAEYAL010000323.1 GCA_023404805.1 Actinomycetes bacterium
GGGCGCCGGCCGAGACGGGTATCGCCACGGCGCCCGGCGGCGGTCGCCCGAGCGCCGGGCTGCAGCGCGACGAGCACGGCCGGATCATCCGCCCGAGCGCGGTCATGGCGCAGCAGGCCGCCGAGCCCGCAGCCGCGCCGGTCGATCCGCTCGACCCCTGGGCCGCCCTCGACGACGATGACGACGAGGAAGACGACACCCCGGCGAAGTCCTGGCAGCGGGCCAAGCCGAAGCCGAAGCGCGCCGAGCCGGCGCCCGTGCCGCAGTCGCAGATGCCGGCGTGGCAGGTCCAGGACCAGCTCCGCAAGCGCCGCCACTCGCTCGTCTCGGAGCTGGCCCGCGTCACCAAGTCGACCCAGTCGCAGGTGAACATGGAGATCAACCGCAAGATCGGCGTCGGCAAGGTCGAACAGGCCACCAACGAGCAGCTCGAGGCGAGCATCACCCTGCTGCTCGACCGGCTGAGCAAGCGGCGCTAGCCGCGCGGGGTGGTGGCGCCCGCCCTCTCGCGGCCTCGGCCTGCTGGGTAGGGTCCGGCCATGACGAACGGTCCAATGCGGCTCCTGGCCCGGCCCCGCCTCGCGGCGCTCGCCGCGATCTGCGCGGTGGCCTGGCCGCCCGCCGCGGGCGCCCAGGCCGCGGTCCGGCTGCCTGGCCTGGCCGTCGGCGGCGGCGACATCAGCGCAGCGGCGCTCGCGGAGACCGCCGACGGCAACGTGCGCGTGCTCACGAGCGACCGGCCGGGGCGCAAGACCACGGTCGCGGTGCGCACACTCGGCGAAGCCGGGTGGCTTGACGCCGCGACGGTCCTGGACCGGGGCTCGAACTACGCCGACGGGGCCTTCGCGCCGAGCGGCTTCGTCGTTCTGCGCAGCTCGTACGCGCCGGCCACCGGCAAGCAGACGGGCTTGTCGATCGTCGACCTGGAGGCGGGCGGCAACGTCACGGCGACGCAGCGCCTGCCCCGGCGGGAAGACCTCTACGGGCCGTTCGTCGGACCGACGGGCGCGGCAGCGCTCATGCTGAGCCACCGCGTGGGGCGCCGACAGCGCGTCGAGTTCCGCTGGCGTCCCGCTGGCGCGGCGCGCTTCGGCGCGCGGACGCCGATCGCGTCGCGGCCCGCAGACGAGATCCCGGCCGACTTTGAAGGAAGCAGCCAGGACGACCATGAGTTCCGCTGGGCCTTCGCCTCCGACGGCAGCGCGGCACTGCTCGCCATCCCAGATTCGGCGCGGGTCGGCGCGCCATACATCCGCCGCATCTCCGCTGCGGGCGTGCTCGGCCCCCGCATCGACCTCGGCGTCGGACGTCGCGATCGCGTGAGCGGCAAACTCGTCTTCGGCGAGACCGGCGTTCTCACCGCCGCCGTGTCTGGGCGAGCGAAGGGCGCGAAATCCAACGAACTGCTCGTGACAAGGATCGCCCCCGGCGCGGACGCGTCGGCGCCGACGCAGCGGCTGAGCGTGCGCGACAGCCGCCCGGTCCCGTTTGACGTCGGGTTTGATCTGGACGCTGGACCTGGGGACCACGTCGTGCTGCTCGCGAGTGGCGGCAACGGCGACACGAGCCGCACCGTGCTGTTCGAGAGCCGCGGCGGCGGGCCATTTGCCGAGACCGCCACCCTCCCCACGGTCTATCCGGCACGGCTCAACGTGTTGCCGCGCGCCGACGGCAGCGTGGCGGCGCTCTGGCTCGCGCAGGCGCAGGACGACTTCACCGACGAGGGCGTCTACGTGTCCGCGATCGCGCCGGGCGGTGCCTTCGCGCCGCCGCGGAAGGTCGTCGGGCCCGCGGAGGTCGGGTCGGACTTCATCGACCCGCTCGATGTGCTCGGCCTGCGTGATGGCCGGATCGCGTTCACCTACGCGGATTACGAGGGCAACGCGGGCCCGGTGTACGCCACGATCGTCCGGCCGTAGGCCGCTGGGCCTGGTCGGGCGGCGGGTCCTATGTGCCGGAGAGCTCGACCGCTGCAGGCAGTTGCCGACGCGCGACCTCTGCCGCCTCGTCGAGTGGCAGCCCGAGGAGCTGCAGCACCACGATCGCGTGCTTGATGCCCGCGTCTTCGGCGGCGTTGCCTTGGAGCACCGCGCGGACGATGCCAAGCAGGGCGCCGCCAAGCGCGATCAGCGTGGCGCCGAGGTCGTTGATGGCGAACCGGCCCTCGTCGACGCCGCGCTGCAGGTCGCGCAGCACGTAGGGGCCGAGGGCTGTCGAGACGAGGTTGTGGCTGAGCTCGAGCCGGATCATCAGCCAGCCGATCTCGGGGTCCTCACCGGCGTGGTGGATGATCGTCCGGTGCGCGACGGACAGCACTTCGGCGGCGTCCGGAAGGTCGGCGGTCGAGGCGGCGATGGTGTCGCCGAGCTCCTTGGAGACGGCGTCGACCACCGCCGCGACGATCGCGTCCTTGCTCTCGAAGTAGTTGTAGAACGACCCGAAGCCGACGTCGGCCTCTTCGGTGATCTCGTTGATCCGCATCGCGTCGATCCCGTTGCCGGCGATGAGCGTGCGCGCGGCCGCGACGAGGCGCGCGTGCGTCTCGATCTTGCGGCGTTCGCGGCGGCCGGGGGCCGGTTCTCCGGGGGCGGTCATGGCGGGAGCGTAATCCAGGCGGCAGGGCGGGCGCCTGGGCCGCTGGTGCACGGAATGTCCCTCCCGTGGACCAGCGGCGCAGCGGAGGCGGGGAGAGGTTCGCCCCTCGCCAGCCAGGCGACGACGACATATTCGTCGTAGTTGACGAAGCTATCAGTTTTGCTCTACGGTTTGCCACCCATCGATCCCACATGGACCCGGAGACCGACATCACATGAAGCTGCGAACGACCCCGGCCGGACTGATCGCAGAGCACGCCGACGGCACGTGGCGGCGCGGCCCCGACGAGGTCGACCTGCTCACGCTGCTGGCCGACCGCGAGCTGCAAGACCTGGTGAAGAGCGGTCTCGCCGACGCCGAGATCGCTGATCCGGCGAGCGCGGTCCTGCCCTTCCAGCCGCGATCGATCCGGGCGTTCATGCTCTGGGAGGAACACGTCGTGAACTCGAGCCGCAACCTGGTCCAGCGGTTCTTCCCGGCTCCGGCGGCGAAGGCCGTGGCGGCCTACGAGCGGGTGACGCGGTCGACCTTCCCCAAGCTCAAGCCGAACGCGCGCTTCCGCGAGGCGCCGACGTTCTACCTCGCCAACCACACCTCGCTGCTCGCTGACGGCCAGGACATGTGGCTGCCCAGCCACACGGAGTGGCTCGACTTCGAGCTCGAGCTGGCCTGCGTGCTCGCCAAGCCGCTCGTCGACGCGACGCCCGAGGAGGCCGTCGACGCCGTCGGCGGCTGGTTCGTCCTCAACGACTGGAGCGCGCGGGACGTGCAGGCCGATGATGCCCGTCGCAACATCTTCGGGCCGGTCATCAAGGCCAAGACGTTCGCCAACTCGATCGGCTGCGACGTGGTCACCGCCGACGAGCTGCCGGACTGGACGGCGGCCACCGGCCGCGTGCGGGTCGACGGCGAGCTGTGGTGCGAGGGCAAGACGGCCGACCCGCAGCATTCGCTGGGCGCGATGCTCGCCTACGCCTCGGCCGGCGAGCGGCTCGATGCGGGCGATGTCATCTCGACGGGGACGATGCCGGGCTGTTGCGGGCTGGAGCTCGACCGCTGGGTGCAGCCCGGCCAGCTCGTCGAGCTCGAGATCGACGGGATCGGCACGGTCGGCAACCGGCTCAGCCGCGCCGCGGGCCCGGTCTGATCCATGACCGATTACGACGTCGTGGTGTGCGGCCTGGGGCCGGTCGGGCAGCTTCTGTCGCTGCTGCTCGGCGACCTCGGCGTCCGCACGCTGGCGATCGACCGCGCCGGCGACGTCTACGCGCTGCCCCGGGCAGCGGTCATCGACGACGAGGTCCTGCGGATCTTCCAGTCCGCCGGCGTCGACCGGGCAGTGCTGCGCGGCTGCCAGGTCCAGGAGAAGGCGAGCATCGTCAGCGCGGCAGGGCGCGCGGTCGAGGTGTTCTCCGCCCGCACCGGCGCCCTCGGCCATCCGCCGCTGGTGTCGATCCACCAGCCGACCATGGAGCGCGAGCTTCTGGGGGCGCTGGCGCTCCGCCCGAGCGTCGAGGTCCGCAGGGCGACGGAGCTCGACGGTTTTGCCCAACGCGGGCTCCGGGTCGAGGTCGGCCTGCGGCCCGCCGGCGGCGGCGAGCCTTCGACGGTGTCGGCCAAGTTCCTGATCGGCTGCGACGGCGCCGCGAGCGCGGTGCGCACGCGTCTGCAGATCCCGTTCGAGGGGACCACGGCTTCCCAGCGCTGGGTGGTCGTCGACGCCACCGTCGACCGCCCGCTGCGCAAGGCGCCGCACCCGCACTTCGTCGGCGACGCTGCGCGCCCGGCCGTGACGCTGCCGATGTCGCCGGGCCGGCACCGCTGGGAATGGATGGTGCATCCCGGCGAGGATCCTGCGCCGCTGTTGGCCGACTCAGCGCTGCGGGCCGCCATCGAGCCGTGGCGGGACGGTGAAACGGTGCAGATCGAGCGCGCGGTCGTCTACACCTTCCACACCCGGACGGCGCAGCGGTGGCGAGTCGGCCGGGTGCTGCTCGTCGGCGACGCCGCCCACCTGATGCCGCCGTTCGCCGGCCAGGGGTTCTCGTCCGGCGCGCGCGACGCCGTCAACCTCGCGTGGAAGCTGCGCGCCCTGCTCGAGGGAGCGCCAGACGGGCTGCTCGACAGCTACGAGACCGAACGCCGCGCGCACGTCGCCGCGATGCAGCGCACCGCCAACCTGATGGGCGGGCTGGTCCAGGCCACCAATCCGGTGGCGGTGCGCGTGCGGGACCTGTTCCTCCACGGCATCGACGGCACCCGCGCGCAGCGCTGGATGAGCTCGCACGTCAAGCCGCTGCCGCGCTACGGCGCGGGAGCGTTCGCGGTCGCACCGCCGCGGTTCGCCAGGCGGCGCGGGGTTGGGACGTTGTTCCCTCAGAGCGGCCGTGGCGACGACCAGCTCGGCACGGGCTGGTCGGCGGTCGCCATCGACGCCGCCGCTGCCAGTGAACTGCGGGCCGCGGGTCTGCGCGTCGTCGACCCCGGCGCTGACGCGGCGTGGCTCCGAGCTCGGGGCTGCACGTGGGCGCTGCTGCGGCCTGACCGGTTTGTCTTCGCCTGCGGCCGGGCCGGCCAGTCGCGCGAGGCGGTCGCGCAGTGGCGCGCGCTCGCACCTGGCTCAGAGCGCTCCGATCTCACCGGCCCGCTGGCGGTCGTCCCCAACCCCTCGCAAGGATGCTGACCATGGTCACCCGCATCGGGCATATCGCGCTCAACGTCGCCGACCTCGACGCCGCCGTCGACTTCCAACAGGCGGTGATCGGCATGGTCGAGACCGACCGCGCGGTCGGCGCGAGCTACCTCACCTGCAACGAGCGCCATCACGAGCTGGTCCTCGTGCAGGACCCGTCGAACCGCGGGTACGACCACATCGGCGTGGAGGTGCCAGACGCAGCGAGCCTGGAGCGTGCGCTCAGCTCGCTGCCGGCCAGCGGCGGGACGGTGCTCGGCGCCATCTACGACGGCGAGCCTGGCATCGACCGCGCGCTCAAGGTGCGCTCACCCGGCGGGCACGTCTACAAGCTGTTCTGCGGCATGGCAGAGATCGCCCCGCCGGCGCCTGGCGACCGGCCCACGCACTTCGAGCACGTGTCGTGCAAGGTCCGCAACATCCCGGCGGAGGAGCGCTTCCTGAGGGACGGCCTCGGCTTCAGGTTCTCGGACCGCATGGGGTTCCTCGCCTCGTGGTGGCACTGCGGCGACGACCACCACGGCATCGCGCTCACGCTGGCGCCGCGTCCGGAGCTCTCGCACTACGCCTACGCGTGGCCGGATCTCAATGCGCTGGGGCGCGTCGCGGACCGCCTCAAGGCGGCTCGCGGACGCAAATGCATCTGGGGCCCGAGCCGCCATGGGCCCGGCAACAACCACTTCCTGTACTTCCACGACGAAGACGGGGCCATGATCGAGTGCTGCTCGGAGCTCGTCCAGATGAACACCGGCGCGTACGTGCCGCGGACCTGGCCCATGTGGCCGCGCACCATCAACCAGTGGGGCGGGCCGCCGCCGCCGCGGTTCCTGCTGACGGGCTACCCGATCGCCGCGCCGACCCCGGGCGCACCGCGGTAGCCCGCCGCTGACCGGGCCCTTGTGCGTTTTGGCGCAAGGATCGGGTTTAGCGTCGAATTCATGAATGGTCGCGTGGTCTCCACGATCGCCGTCGCCGCTGCGCTGTCCGCGTTCGGCGCCGGCCCGGCAGCCGGCGCCGTCGGACACGAGGTCAATGGGCTCGTGACCGACATGCGCCTCACCGATGGCGGAGTGCGCCTCGCGAGCGCCTATCCAACGCGGGCGGTCGATGCGCGCGTGCTCCATATGACGCTCACCAGCGGCTCTCCGGTGGCGGGTCTGGCACTGCGCAGCAGCAGCGCCCGCGGCTGGGTCACGCCCGCGCTGACCGCCGACGGCGCCGTGATCGCCTACGCGTTCCAGCGCTCGTCGAAGGCCAAACCGGTCGTGCAGGTGGTGACGGTCGACGGATCCGGCGACCACTCGCAGCCAGAGACGATCTCCGCGCCGGGCGTGTCGGCTGAGCCGCTGCCGCCGGTGGTCGTCGGCCCGACCGGCGCGGTAGCGGTGCGCTTCACCCGCGGCGGCGCGAAGTCGGCGATCCAGTACCTCGCAGTCCGCCGCGCTTCGGCGGCCGAGTTCGGCGGGGCGAAGGCGCTCGGCACATCCCGCGAGGCGCGCTACACCGACTTCCACGTGCTCCTGGGCCCCGATGGTGGCGGCGTGCTCGTCGGCGTGCCGAAGAAGCCGCTGCCGAACGAGCCGTACGCGAGGCGGATCACGCCCGAGGGCGAGCTCGGGCCGCGCATCGCGACCGGCATCGGCCGCCACGACGAGACCACCGTGGCCTACGCGTTCGGCCCGACGGGCACCTTCATCCTCGCTGCGGCGACGGTCGACGACCTGCCGGACGGCTCCGCCGGCTCGGTGCGGGTGACGTCGCTGCCAGCAGGCGCCGGCGCGTTCACGCCCGTGCGCGAAGTCGCGACGAGCGGGATCTCAGCGCCCGACCGCGACAACCTCTCGATCGCGGTCGGCGACGGCGACCAGCTGGCGCTCACCGCGACGAGCGGCACGCACGACCTGTCCGTCATCGAGGGCACGCCCGCCGGGATCGCCCGGACGGCGACCATCGACGCGCAGTTCCCATTCGACGCCCGCGTCTTCCGCGCCGTCGATGGCGCGCTCTCGGTCGTCTGGAGCGACATCCGCGCGAGGGGCGAGATGCTCGTCGGCCCGCCGCGGATCCGAGCGACGCGACGCGGCCCGGGCGGCGTGTTCGCCACGCCGCACACCGCGCTGAAGCCGCGCTCCGACAGCGCCTCGCTCAGCCACGCCGAGCTGCTGCGCGACGGCCGCGTCGCGATCGTCGTCGAGCGGTTCGACGCGGCGATCACGAGCGAGGCATCGCTGCGCTCGCTGGTGGCGCTGATCCAGCCGTAGCTGCGGGCGCCTCAGCCGATCGAGCCGCCCTCGAGCACGGTCTTGAAGTCGGCGAGGCGGGTCTCCATCTGGCCCTGCGTGCCCTTGCCGATGATCGGACCGCCGACCTTCGCGAGGCCCGAGAGCTTGATGTGGTTGTGCACCGTCACGTGGGTCTGCTCCGGGCCGAGCTCCTCGAGGGAGGTCGTGAGCGTGTGGAGCATGCCCGGGCCCTTGTAGGTCGTCACGACCTGGCGCGGCAGGTCGAGCTTCACGATCGTCTCGGTGACCTTGAAGGTGCGGCCCTTGTCGTTGTAGGCCATCTCTGACACCGCGCCCTCGGTCCCGGGCGTGCCCTTCTTCACCGTGATCCTCTCCAGCCCCCGGTGCCACTTGCGCGGGCCTTCCGGGTCGGCCAGCAGCGCGGCGACCTCGGCGATGGGCCGGTCGATGACGACGTCCTGCGTGAGTTCCACGCACGCAACCGTATCGGCGCGGCCCACGGCCACCACCCACGCCCCGCCGGAGTATCAAGGAGTCGTCGAGGGTCTGACGCCGGTCAAAACTCCCCGATCGGCGTGAGGCTCAGGGTTCGACACGCGCGCACCGCCCCGAACAGCAACGAGGCGGTGGCCTTCGATCCCCCGACCGAAGGCCACCGCCTCATCCTCACCAGACGGTGCGCGCCCACCCCGGGCGCGGAGCCCCGCCTGGCGCGGAGCGGGCGTTCGCGGCTACTTGCGCAGTGTGAACGTGCGGGTGGTTGCCTGACCCGCGCCGTCTGGGGTGATCGTCACGACCACGGTGAACTTGCCGAGCTTCTTGAGGAGCGCCTTGCCCTCAGCGGTGAGCACGAGCTTGACCGTGCGGGCCTTTCCGGCCGTCGGGCGGACGGTCTTGACCTTCACGACGGTCACGATCTTCTTCTTGCCCTTGCTGGTGAGCTTGAACTTGGACTTCGTCTTGACGGCGACCTTCACGCGCGTCGGCTGACCGGCGTCGATCGACAGCTCGAGCTCCTTGCCGCCCTTCAGCGTCTTCAGCTTGGTCGCGGCCTGGACGTCGACCGCGGGGGTCGTCGGGACCGGCGTCGTCGGCTGCGGCGTCGTCGGCTGCGGCTCGACCACCGGGGCGGCCTTCACCGTGAACGTGACCGGGATGCTGCGCGACGGGGCGTCGTTGGACTGGCCCGAGACGCACGACGAGCCGGCGAGGAAGCGCAGCGTGTGCTCACCGGCCGCGATGTCAGCCGGGAGGTCGACCGAGCCGGAACCCGTGCCGTCGTTGTCGGTCTGGATGCACGCGATGATCGCGCCGGTGTCGATTCGGATGCCGACCTTCTGACCGGTCGCGCCGTCCTCGCGGGCGAAGCCGCGGCGGAAGCCGGTCAGGTCGACCGTGAGCTTGCTGCCGGGCGCGACGGCCTCGCCGGGCGTGACCTTGATCGTCGGGGCGGCGATGGCCGTGATCGTGTCGGCGGCGGTCTTGGTCGCCGACACGAACGTGAGCACGTGCTGGCCGAGGCTGGTGTTCGCAGGGAGCGTCAGGTTGCCCGTGATCGCGCCCTCGGCCGTGGCCGTCAGCGGGGCGCCGAGGTTGAGGTCGTCGAGCTTGGCCTGGACGGGCTCGCCCGCGCCGAAGCCGCTGCCCGTGACCGGGAAGGCGACGCCGACAGTGCCGTGCGTGAAGGCCGTGCCGGCCGTCGGCGCGTCGGGCGCGATGGTGAGTCCGGCGCCGATCTGCGGGACGAACCGCGGCACCGGATCGGTGACGAGCGGCGGCACGCAGCCCGTGCCCGAGGCGACGCGCAGCGTGGCCAGGCCGTTGGCGCCGGTCACTGTCGCGGCGAGCAGCGCCGAGCCGTCGGCCGCAGCGGTCGTGCACGACAACACCGTGTCGCCCGCGCCGATCAGCGCGATCCTCTGGCCGGTCCCGCCGATGCCCTGGTAGCCGGTCACCTTGACCACGGCGGTCCCGCCGTCGCGGATGGTCGGCGTCAGGAGCGTCGTGGTGTGCGCGACGACCTTCACGGTCACCGACTTCGTCATGCCGCCAGCCGTCAGCGCGACCGTGTGGTCGCCGCCCGCGAGCGGCGCCATCGGCGTGCCGCCCAGCGCGATCGGCGTCGAGAAGCTGCCGTCAGCGTCGGTCGTGACCGCCGGGTTCAGCGCGATCGGGTTGCCGTCGAACGTCGCCGAGACGGCCTCGTTCGCCGGGAACGTCCCGCCCTTGACGGTGTACGTGCCCTGCGCGCCGGCTGACGGGGCCGTCGGCGTGAGCGTCGTGCCCGGGTAGAACTTCGAGCCGGCCGCTGGCGTGTTCGTGAAACCGAACTGCAGCGGCGGGACGGCCGCGAACGGCGCGACGAACGTGATCGGCACCGTGACGCTGCCGTTGGTCGAGCCGCCCGTCGACGGGACGCCCGACAGGATGCGCAGCCAATGCTTGCCGCCCGGGCCGGAGCCCGCCAGCGGCGTGGTCGAGGGCAGCTCGATCCAGCCGGAGAAGCTGCCGTTCTCGGTGTTCTGGTCGGTGGTGAACGTCGGCAGGCCGGGCTCGAACGGCGGGAACGCCGCGCTCGTGCCGCCGTAGGTCAGGGCTGTGTCATTGTCGTCGATCTTGATGGCGACCTGCGGGACGCCTGCGCCGGGGCCGCCCTTGAAGTTCTTGCCGGTGAAGTTGATGTGGCTGCCCGGGACGAACTCGTCATTGGCGAGCGTGATCGAGGCGCCCGAGACGTCGGTGTAGGTGACGGGCGCGGCCGACGCCGCAGTGGCGAAGCCGAAGGCCGCCAGAAGGGCGGCGAAGAGGAGCGCGACGCGTGAGGCCAGGGGCCGCGTCGCAGGCGAAACGTGCTGCATAGCGAGAGGGGGTCGGGGGATGAGGTGGGTGACGGGGTGGTGTGGGGTGGGGTGAAAGCAGGGGCGCGGGGCCCAACCCCCCCCCCGGTGGGGGGGGGCGGGGGCGGGGGGGGGG
>JAEYAL010000354.1 GCA_023404805.1 Actinomycetes bacterium
GGCTGCGGCACGCCCGGCAGCGCGGCGCTGACCGCGGCCACGCCGGCCGTGATCGCGGCGGGCAGCGCGGTCTGCACCGCCTGCGCATAGGCGGCCTCGTCGAAGCCTGGCGGCGGGTTGATGACCGACAGCTGCTGGCCCTTCTGCCACTTCCACCACGTCGCGTAGAGCGCCCATTGGTCGCCGGTGAGCGATTGGACTGCGGCGTCGAGCTCCGCCTGCGCGTTGTTGAGCTCCAGCAGCCACGCCGACTCGGTCGGCGTCAGCTGCGCCGGCGTGTCGTCGCCGGCCCCGCCGCCCTCGTCGGACGCCGGCGCGATGGTCCAGCGTGTCCCGCCGGTGGTCGAGCCGAACGCGGCGCGGTGCACGCCGTTGGCCAGCAGCTCCGCGCCGTTGACCTGCTCGAAGACGGGCAGCAGGCCGTACTGGAACGCCTGCAGCACCTCGGCGTCGGCGAGGTGCTCCCCCGGCTGCGCGGCCACGAGCGACGTGAGCGCGTCGACGTCGGTCATCGCGATCGCCGCTGTGACCGTGCCCTCGAGCGCCGGCAGGGGCGACGGCGGCGCAGGCGCGCTCACCGACGGGTCCCACGGCACGCTCAGCGCCAGGCCCTCGTAGAGCGAGCCGGCGACATCGGTCACGGCGCCCTGGTCCGCGAGCGTCCAGCCCAGCGCCGTCATCACGTCCGCCGGGGCCGTGCCCGGTCCGAGCGGGTCGTCGGCCGGGTTCGAGTACCAGCCCGTCACAAGGTACGAGAGCGTGTCGGCCGCGACGCCGTCGAGCGTGTCGGTGAACGCGAACACGTTGTCGTGCTGGGGCTCGTAGGCCGTGAAGGTCGCATTGCCGGGGGCGACGGCCGTGAGGAACGTCGTCGCCGCCGAGCGCTCGGTCCACGTGGCCGCGTCGAAGGCTTTCCCGAGCAGCGCCACCGGCGGGCCGCCCTGCGCCGTGGTGATCACCGACTGGGCGCCCGCTGAGCGGATCGGATCGCCGCTGTTGGTCCAGGCGCTGACGATGTCGTCGTCCACGAGGTACTGCGTCGGCGAGTCCTCGTTCGGGCAGTCGCTCTCCAGCACCCACGCGGTCGGCGTGCGCGTGCCGCCAGCGCCGGTCTGCAGGCGCACGATCAGCCACCGGTTCGGCGCCGCGGGGTAGGTCACGTCGCCGACGCTCGTCTGCTCGCTGCCGGAGGCCGGCGTCGCCTGCACGCCTTGGCGCAGCGCGGCCGGCAGCGTCCAGCGCAGGTGCACGCCGAGCGCGGGCGGTTTGGTCGAGGCTTGCCCCTGCCCGGCGGCGGGCTCCGGGCTGTTGAGCTCCGCGAGCGCGGTGTAGTTGAACGGCCAACGGCGGAACGCTTGGGCGCCTTGGTAGGCGGTGTTGACGACGAGCGCGTCGAGCTCGACCGGGACGACGAGTGGCGTCGGCATGATCAGCTGGCCTCCGAGCTGTCGAAGGTCATCGCCTGCGGGGCGCGGACGAGCTGGAGGCCGAGCGCCGCCGGGCCGAACGCCGCGGGCTTCTGCCCCTGCGCGGTCAGCGCCGCCGTCAGCGTTCCCACGAGCCCGCCGGACGGCGTCACGGCGAGCACGCGGCTGGTGCCCCGCAGGCACGACGGCGTCGTGAGGATCGGCGCCGTCACGCCGAGCGGCGCGCCGACGGGGACTGCGCCGTTGCCGTTGCCGGGCGGCACGAGGTTGCGCAGCTCGGTCGCCCCCTGCTCGTCGACGCCCAGCGTCAGCGCCACGTGGGGCTCGGCGATCCGCACTGAGGTCGGCACGCCGTCGAACAGCGCGAGCAGCACGCCGGGAGCCAGCCGGTCGGCGCGCAGCGTCGGCATCGCGTTGCCCTGCGCGTCGAGCGGGGTCACCGCCAGCGTCGGCCAGCCCGACACGAGGTCCGAGCGCAGCAGCAGCACGGTCGTCGGGCCCGTCGGCGGCGCTTTGAGCCCGCAGCGGGTGGCGATCGCCTGCCCGACCGCCGCCAGGATGGCAGGGTCGATCGTGCCCGGCGCGCCCGCCTGGCGGCTCGATTCGACGGCCAGGCTGAGCGCGCCGCACAGCAGCGCGGTCGTCCAGTTCGGGTCGAGGTAGCCGAAGCGGATCGAGCCACTGAGCCCGACCGACGGGTCGGCGGCTGACGGCGTCTCGCGCGG
Organism: Actinomycetes bacterium; assembly: GCA_023404805.1. GTDB lineage: Bacteria > Actinomycetota > Thermoleophilia > Solirubrobacterales > Solirubrobacteraceae > JAGIBJ01. Next base: position 2,153 of record JAEYAL010000354.1, read on the forward strand.
CAGCATCCGCCCGTCGGGCACCAGGCACGAGAACGGCACCGGCGTGAGCAGCGCCAGGCCGGCGAGCCAGTCGGCGACCGGCGCGAGGTCGTCAGCGAGCAGGTCGGTGAGGGTGTCCGCCACCGCCGGCTGCGCGAGCGCGTCGAGGAGCGCCTCGCCGACGGGCGCGGTGTTGTCGCCGCGCGAGGGGAGGTCGACCGTGCAGTCCTGCGGCGGCTGCTCCGAGCCGATGTCGGTGCCGAGCACGTCCTTGACCACACCCAGTGCCCGCCCTGCGACGTTGCCGAGCGTCTCGGCCGGCCTCGCCGCGAACTGGGGCCGGGCGACGCGGTCGACGAGCGTGTCGCCGAGGCGCTGCTGGGCCTGGCGGTAGGTGTAGAGCGCCTGCCCGAACGCGCGGTCCGACAGGGCCGCCGCACGGCCGATCTGCCACGCCGACGCCAGCGACACGTCGAACACCCCATGGGCTTCGTCGTAGATCAGCGCGGCGTCGGCCGTCGGGAACGGCACCGCCGGATCGAGCGCCGCGACGAGCCCCGGAGAGACCGGCCCGCGGAACCACGCCATCGTCTCCTCGCCGGAGCGCGCGTGGTAGGTCAGCGGGGCGTAGCCGCCGGTGATCCGGCTGGCGACCTCGACCTGGCCGGGGTCGCCGGAGTCGGTCGGGTAGCCCGCGGGGAGCGGCAGCCGCAGCGCGAGGTTCTCCGGCACGTGCGTCTGCGTCTCCGGGTCGTACTCGGCGTCCTGGAGCGCGAGCGTCAGGCCCTGGAACGACTCGGCCGGATCGGGCACCACGCCGAACGTCCAGCGCGCGAGCGACAGCACGACCACGCTGTCGAACACCGGCGAGCCGTCGCTGACGCCGGTCTTCGTGAACACCGGCTCGTCGACCAGCCACGGGCTGAGCCCCTCGACCGATACGAGGTGCGCGACCGCTGCCGTCGGCTGCGTCGCGCCCTGCGCGGGGACCGCCGGAAAGCGGTTGGCGAGCACGACGCCGCGGTCCACCGAGGTGCCGTCGTCGGCGGTCGAGCGGCGCACGTGCGTCAGCCACGGCAGCTCGTCGGCGCGCGGCATCGTCGCGGTGAAGGTCGCCGCCGGGATCCGGATGTAGGTGCAGGGCTGGTCTGGCGTGACGTCGCTCTCCAACCCGATCGGCGGCACGACCGCGTCGCTGATCGCCTGGAACTGGCCGACCGTCGAGGTCGTCGCGAACGTCGAAGGGTCTCCCCCGGTCAGCTCGCCGGCCTGGAACACCACGAGCGCCAGCCACGGGCAGCCCGCCACCGGCATCGTGCGCTCCCACGGCAGGCTCGGCTCGGCCAACAGCACCGACGGGAGCACCTCGCCGAACGGCCCCGTCGCGGACGGCGCGGGCGTGTACTGCACGACCTCCGAGGCGTCGAGCGATACCTGTGGGGCGGTGAACGTGATCGCCTGCGTCGCCGCCGGGATCGTCGTCGCGATGTCGGCGGCGGTCTGCGTCACCGTGATGACGTAGTCGCCGCCGCCCGCAGGCGGGATGTCGTTGTCGAAGAGCTGCAGGGTCGCGGTCGTCATGTGCCGCTCCCGGCGAGCATCGGCTGGTTGGCGAAAGCGTCGTTCACGAGCCCGGCGAGGCCCGAGAGGTCGGAGGTCGGCCCGTCGTAGAGCGCCTCCCCCTGCGGCTGCGCGGCGGCGAGCGCGGCGAGGATCGGCGTGCGGGCCGTCGTGGCGGTCTGGCCGGCGACCTGCTCGATCGCGGCGAGCGAGTTCGCGGCCGCGGCAGGCAGTCCGGCCGTCGACGGCTCGGCGCCGACCTGCAGCGGGATCTGCGTGTCGACCGCTTTGGCACCGGGCGCCGAGACCGGTTCAAACGCCAGCGACGGCTCGGGCGTGGCGCCCGGGCTCGGCCCGAGGACGGGCGCCGGGCAGGTGAACGACGCGCCGACTGGCGCGTCCGGCACCGTCGCCGCCGTCGCCTGCTGCGGCAGCTGGGTGAAGTTGCCCTTGGCGTCTTTCTGCGGGAGGCCCCACAGCGACTCCGGCACGGCGCGCGTGACCGCCTCCGGCGCCCAGGTCGTGAGGTCGATCGCGCCGGAGCCGTCCTTGCGGGCGATCGTCACGGTGTGGGTCGCCTCGGTGCCCGTGAGGTTCATCGGCCGCACGTTCAGCGTGTAGTCCGTGGCCTCAGCGGTCGTGGTGCCGTTCGGGCCGCCGTGCGCGAGCGTGGTGTTCGGGATCGCGGAATTCGTCTGGAACGCGAACGCGCTGGCGCGCACAGCCCAGGAGCCGCTGTCGAGGGTCTGCGTCAGACCGCTCGACGCTGACACCGCCAGCAGCGTCGGCGGGGCCGGGAGCAGCGAGCTGAAGCCGGCCGGCAGCAGCGGCTCGTTGCTCGCTGACCCCTGTGGCGCGCCGAAGTCGACGGTGAACGAGATGATCCACAGGTGCACCGTCACGGTGCCGCCCGTCGGCGGGCCCCAGAGCGAGAGCGACGCGCCGAGCGACACGGTGATCGTCTTGCTCACGAAGCCCAGGTCGAGCTTGTACGAGACGCCGATGCTGATGCCGATGTAGGCCTGGAACGAGAACGGGTTCCACGAGATCAGCACGTCCATCTGGGCCGTGAACCAGGCCTTCAGGTTGCCCGACTGGAAGGTGATGTCGAGACCGCCGCCGGCCATCACGCACGAGGCCGTGAGCGCGAAGTACGCCTCGCCCTTGATCGCGACCTCGTCGCTGACCGTCCACGAGAACCCGAGCCGCGGCTCGCTCGGGAAGTAGCCCGGTTTGTTGAACGCCGGGTGGTAGCCGCCGAGCGTGATGACGAACTGGCCCGCGTTCGGGTTCTCGCCGAACCACACGAAGAACGCGAAGCCGCCCGTGAGGTGGCAGGCGGGGTCGATCACGTACGACGCCGGGCCGAGGACGGCCGTGATGCCGAAGATGCCCTCGGTCGGCTTGAGAACCGCCATCAGCTCGAGCTCGACGTACGCGTACGTCTCGGCATCGGGCGCGCCCTGCGGCAGGCGCAGCGTCGAGATGCCGAGCAGCGCGAAGGCCAGCTCGTTGCCGAACTGCGCGATCAGCATCGCCTTCGTCGTGACCAGCTCGAAGCTCGTGAACTCCAGGCCGACCGCGAGCCAGTACTCGCCCGTCCGCGGCGCGATCCACTGCTTCTGCTCGCCGCCGGGCGTGATCGGCTTCGTGCCCTCGAGGATCGCGAGGACGTCGGTCATCGACTGCGGTGGCGCGGTCTTGCCAGGCGCCGGCGGGCTGCCGAGCACCAGGAGCGGGAACCCGAGCACCTCGTCCTGCTTGGGCAGCGAGATGTCGCGGTTGTAGCCGAAGCCCGCCATGAGGCCCGTCACGAAGAACGCGGGCGGGCCGCCGAGCGGCGCCTCGAGCTGGGCGAACAGGAACAGCGACGGGTCGCCGGCCGTCATCTGCGCGTAGGAGCCGATCGCCGACAGCGAGAAGTCGGACAGCTTGATCGAGGCGAACCCGTCGTACTGGAAGGCGACGTCGGGCGAGAGCTGCTCCGACGGGACCGCGAGGAACCCGCCGGCGATCTCCAGCGGCGGCTGGTCGAACGACAGCCCGAGGCCGTCGAGGTGGAACTTCGGGTCGAACGACGTGAGCGGCGAGCCGATGCCGAGGCCCTGCGTCGTGAGCTGGAGCGGGCCGAGCTCGATGCCGGCGTCGAGCAGGAAGTACAGCGTGCCGCCGCCCGCCGAGTCGTATTGGACGCCGATCCGCTGGAACGAGAAGACGCCGAACGACCGCTGGACCGAAAACCACTTCGTGGTAGCGCCGCCGGAGCCCGCGCCGACACTGCCGTTGCCTGCGCCGTTGCCGCCCACCGCGGCCGTCGAGCCGGTGCCGCCGTTGCCCGAGTG
>JAEYAL010000369.1 GCA_023404805.1 Actinomycetes bacterium
TGTCTGATGGGCTCCTGCAGGACGCCGGCCACGTGGCTGCGGCGAGCGGGGTCGCGCTGCGGCTCGACGGCGCGGCGGTGCCGATCGCCGTCGGTGTCGCCGAGGTCGCCGCGTCGCTCGGTCAGGACGCGCTCAGCTTCGCAGCTCGCAGCGGCGAGGACTTCGTCCTGCTCGTCACCGTCCCGCCGGAGCGGCGCGCGGCCGCCGAGGCGGCAGGCGTCGTCGCGTGGATCGGCACGGCCGAGGCGGCTGACGGCGATGCGACCGACGGCGTCCCAGGGGTCGTCATCACCGGTCTCGCGAGCGGCGCCGCAGACCGCCCCGGCGGCCACGATCACCGCCGCTGACGCGCGTATCGGGGAGTCTCGACCCGCATTAGACCCTCCACAACTCCTTGATACCTGCCAGGCGGCGCTGGGACGCAGGGCGGCCGGGGGCTCAGCCGGGCGTCGTCGACAACGTGCCGGCCCCCGCGCCGGCCGCGAGCACGTCGGCCCACGGGCCCTTGGTCGGCGGCACGTAGCGCTTGAGGTCGGCGAAGATGATGATCCGCCGGGCCGCCGAGTAGAGCGGGTGGCAGGCCGACAGGACGAGGCGCTCGCGGCCGATGCGCTCCAGGACCCATGTGTCGCTGGGCTTGACGATCCGCTTGTGGGTGACGACGTACTCAAAGCGGCCGTAGGGCGTGCCGACGAGGATGCGGTTGCCCTTCTTGAGCTTGTCGACCGAATGGAACGGCGCGCCGTAGGTGGTGCGGTGGCCCGCGATCGCGGTGGTGCCACCGAGCCCGGGGAGCTCCGTCGACTCGATCAGGCCGGGGCCCTTGCGCAGGTCAGCGGTGTTCGTGCCGTTGACCACGGCGCGGCCGACGCCGAGCGCAGGGATGGAGATCCGCGCGATGGGCTGGCCGTCGCGGACGCGCCGGCGCACCGACCGCGCGAGGTAGGCGATCTTCTGGTCGCGCTCGGCGAGGGCCGCGAGCGCGGCGCGCTCCGCATCGGCGGGGCCGCCTTCGTCGAGGTCGGTGAGCTCGTCATCGAGGCCGCCCTGCACGAAATGCGCGTAGGCCGCCGAGAACGGCTCCTGCCAGAACACCGTGAGCCCAGCGTCGATGACCAGCGCAATCCCCGCCACGAGCAACGCGGTACCAAGGGCCCGCAGGAACTGACGGATCATCGCGTCAGCGTAGAGAACGCGCGGGCGCCGACGCCCCGGCGACGCCCCTGAAACCGGCCGCTTCCGCGCCAGGCCTGGACGAAGGTCTCAGCGCTCAAGGGCTGAGTCGACGCCACCGAGCGATCCCGGGCCCGCGTACGTGACCGGTCCGCGGACCGTCACCTCGGCGTCGCCCGCGTCGGTGTGGCGGCCGTGGCGCGCGAGGAGCAGCGCGCCGATCGACACGCCGGTGAGGACCGCGAACCAGAGCTGCGGGAACAACCCGACGTCGCCCGCTCCGATCAACGCGACGAACCAGCTCGCCGCGCTCGAGAGGTCGCCGAGCGGGTAGCGGGTGAGCAGATTCTCGGCCAGGATCAGGACCGGCGTCAGGCCGACCAGCACGCCGAGGACGGCAGCGATCCGCCCGGGCCGCATGCCGGCGTCGAGCACGACCGGCCAGATCACGACGGCCGGCACCATCACGGCCGCTGCGGCCGGGTTGACCACCCAGGTGAGCAGCGCCGACACCTCGAGCACGATCGCGAGGCCCAGCGGTGCGCCCGGGACGCTGCTGTTGCGCCCGCGCAGGCCGAACGCGAACAGGAGCAGCGGCCGCACGACCGCGTGCCCGAAGAGCGTCACGCCGACGAAGATCGCCAGTGGCGAAAGCTCACCGGTCCAGAACGCCGGGTCGATCGGGCCACCCGGCAGGTTCACCCAGCCAGCGCGCGCGGCGAGGGCGACGGCGCCGATGCCGAGCAGCTGCGGCAGCGCCAGCAGCAGCGTCCACACCACCCACCGGCCAACACGCTGGCGCTCGCGGCGCGCCCGCGCCAACCCATCGACGATCAGCAGCCCCGACGGGATGAGCAGCGCGAGGACGATCGCCCGCAGGGCCCAGCCGGGGATGATCCCGTCGGCAGCCGACAGACGCTGCTCGGGCGACAGGTCGACGGCGCCGGCGTTGTCGATCGCGATCACCGACCGGACCACGGCGCGGCCGTCGGCCTCCAGCCGCTCGGCCGTCGGGCCAGCGCTTTCCGGCGGGACGCGGTCGCCCGACGCCGAGAAGAGGATCGCGGGCAGCCCAGCGCGCAGCAGCGGCCCCTGGCCGCCGGTCGTGACCGGCGCCGCCAGCCGCACCAGCTGCGCGATGGCGCCCGGCCGCGCGTCGCCGACCGTCCGCTCCCTGCGGACCGCTTCCTCGATGGTGCGCCGCAGCCGGATGGACGCGAGCTCGGGCCCGTTGGAGAACGCGACCACCGGTGGCAGCAGATCCGGTGTGCCGAGCGTGCCGAGCACGATGACCGCGCGCACCGGCGTGTCTTCGGACTGCAGGCGGCGCGCCAGCGCCCGGTAGCCTGCCTGCGCGTTCGTGCCGCTGACCGACACGAGCTGGATCGGATGCTCGACGCGCCGTTTGCCGAGCAGCGCGCTGAGCTGCAGCAGCGTGGCGGTGCCGGTGAGCTCGGCGCGCGCACCGGGCCGCACACCATCGCGCGCCGCGACGACGACGATCGCCCCGTCGGCAGGGCCGTCGCGCGTGCCCGTGACCTGCAGCGCCTCAGCATCGCTGCCATCGAGCGCCTTGACCTGCGCGGTGGCGGTCTGCACCTCGAGGCCGTCCTCCTTGAACCGCGCTTCGATCTCGCGGCCCACGTCGGTATCGGCCGGGCCGCCAGCAGGGCGCGCCGGGTAAAAGCCAGCGAGCCGGTCGACCTCGGCGAGGGCCGTGGCGCCGCTGAAGGCGTCCGGCGCTTGGAAGGTGCGGAGCGCCCGGGGCCGGTCCTGAACGGAGAACGCCGCCAGCACCAGGACAGCGAGCAGGGGCAGGACGAAGATCCTGGTCAGCCGCGGGTCGAGCACGCTGACACACTATGGGTCGTGACGAGCCGACCGCGCATCCTTGTCGTCGACGACGAGCGGGCGATCCAGACCCTGCTGTCGTACCCCCTCGAAGGCGAGGGGTTTGAAGTCGTGCAGGCGCTCAGTGGCGAGACGGGCCTGGAGCGGTTCGACGACACCATCGATCTGGTGCTGCTCGACGTGTCGCTGCCGGGGATCGACGGGTTTGAGGTCTGCCGGCGGCTGCGCGCCGGCGGGTCCGCAGTGCCGATCATCATGCTCACCGCGCGCACCGACGAGATCGACACGGTGCTCGGTCTGGAACTTGGCGCGGACGACTACGTCACCAAGCCGTTCTCGATCCGGGAGCTCACCAGCCGCGTGCGTGCGGCGCTGCGGCGGTCCGAGATGCTCTCCAAGGTGGCGGCCGCCGCGACCGCCGAGCAGCAGGCTGACGAGCTGGTCGTCGGCGACCTCACCGTCGATCTCGCAGGCCGCGCCGTGCGGGTCCGCGGAGCCGAAGTGCGACTTACATTCTCGGAGTTTGAGATCGTCGCTTTGATGGCTGCCTCGCCCGGACGCGTCTTCACCCGCGACCAGCTCCTCGAGCAGGTCTGGGGCGATGCCGAGTACCGCGATCCGCGCACCGTCGACGTGCACGTGCGCCACCTGCGCGAGAAGCTCGAAGCCGAGCCCAGCGAACCGGAGCTGCTGCTTACCGTGCGCGGCGTCGGGTACCAGATCGGCAAGCCGTGACCGAGCCCGCGGCGGCGGACGCTTCACCGCCGCCGGACGAGCCGCCGCCTGCCCGCGACGACGCCGAGCGGGCCCGCATCGTGGGCGAGGCGATGGACGACGCGTTCGCCGTGCCCAAGCGCAAGGGCCGCGGGTTCATCGTCCGCACGATCGAGCGGTTCCCGCTGACCCGCTGGTTCAAGGGCTCGCTGCCGGGCCGGATCAGCGCGGTCTTCCTGCTCGCGGCCATCGTCACGCTCGTGGCGCTGCTCTATGCCACGCCGCGGCTCGAGCAGTCGCTGATCGCCCCGCGCGAAAAGTCGGTCGTGGCGTCGGTCACCGTGGGCGCCGGCGTGATCCGCGCCTACGAGCAGCAGATCGTCGTCGACGCGTCGACGGCCGGGCGGATCACGAACACCGTGTTCGGCATCGGCGGCCGCCTGGAGACGATCGCGCTCCCGCCGGGCTCCCAGCGCGTGGCGCTGTTCCAAGCGACCGGCAACCCGAAGGCGCCGAACATCACCAACGTCATCAACAACGAGCGGCCCAGCCGGCTCGTGCGCGTGATGGCGACGCGCACGAAGGGCCGCGCGAAGGGCATCACGAACGTCGACGGGATCTCCCGCATCGAGGCCGTCGAGACCATGACGCTCAACAGCGGCGACCGCGTCGTGCTCGCCGTCTGGCAGCCGATCGACGACATCGAGCGCACCGTCGAGGTCGCCCGCCAGCGCATCCTGGTCGCGGGCATCGGCGGCGCGTCGATCGCGCTGCTGCTCGGCGTCTGGGTCACGACGCGCCTCACGCGGCGCATCCGGACGCTCGAGGCTGGCGCGCGCAAGGTGGCCCAGGGCGACTTCACCGCGCAGTTCCCGGGCGAGGGCTCGCTCGAGCTCTCGTCGCTGGCCCGCGCCCTCGATGAGATGCAGCGCCAGCTGGCCGAGCTCGAGACCGCGCGCCGCCGGTTTATCGCGACCGCCTCGCATGAGCTGCGCACGCCGCTCTCGACGCTGCAGGGCTTCCTCGAGCTCTTGGAAGACGAGGACCTCGATCCGGGACGGCGCCACGAGTTCGTGATGCACGCCAGCGAGCAGGCGCAGCGCCTCGGCAAGCTCGCCAGCGACCTGCTCGACCTCTCCCGCCTCGACGTCGGCTCCGTGAAGGTCCGCCGCGCGCCGACCGACGTCGGGCTGCTGTTCGAGGCGCTCATCGCGGAGTTCCGCGTCGCGTCCGCGCAGCACGGGACGACCATCGACCGCCAGGTCGACGTGCGGGCCGAGACGGCCCTGATCGACGCTGACCGCGTGCTGCAGCTGCTGCGGGCCCTCGTCGACAACGCGCTGACGCACACGCCGCCGGGCACCGGCATCACGATCGCCGCCAAGCGCCATGGCGCCAGGGTCGAGCTGACGGTCACCGATACGGGTCCTGGCATCCCGCCCGCCCACCAGCGTGAGATGTTCGAGGCCTTCGTGACTTCGGATGAGACCCGCGGATCCGGCCTCGGCCTGGCGATCAGCCGCGAGCTGGCGCGCCGCATGCAGGGCGATCTCACCGTAACGTCAGGTCACGGAGCTACCGTCTTCACCTTGTCGCTCCCCGCGTAGGGCCGCCGCGCGCCCCTCTGATGCCACTCCTCCGCCCCGTGTCCTCCGCCGCTCTGCTGGCCCCTGCCCTCGCCGCAGCGGCGCTGCTGCCATTCGCGCTCACAGGCTGCGGCGGCGATGCCGCAGACGCCGACGCGAAGGCCACGACCAGCGACGCGGACGCATTGGCGCGCGCCGCGGACGTGCCCGACGCCGCCGGCGGCGATCTCCACGAGCAGGCGGTCAAGCTCGGCCTGCCGAGCGTGGTCGCGGTCACGGTCAGCACCGGCGGCGACACCCGCAACGGCTCCGGCACGCTGCTCGCCCCGAACCTCGTCGCGACCGACGCGGCGCTGGTCACCACGGCCTCGGGCCAGCCGGCCGCCGGCGTCACCGTCCGCGAGGGCAACGGCGACGAGCACGCCGCGGTGGTCGACGGCATCGACCAGCTCAGCGGGATCGCCGCGCTGCGGGTGCGCGACCTGACCGCCGTGCCGGTCGCCAAGGC
>JAEYAL010000374.1 GCA_023404805.1 Actinomycetes bacterium
CCCCCCCCCCGCGCGGCCCCGGCGGTCCGTTTACCCGGGGCGCGACCGACGTGGCGCGCGGTTCCAGAGCAACCGTTGTCCGCGGCCCGTTGACTGGAGCCCGCCCGATCGACGCCGCTCGCCGTGAGACGAGCCGCCCACGCCCCATGGACGCGTACTCTGAAGCCGTGCCTGCCGCGCACCAACACTTCCCCGAGCCGAAGACGGAGCGCGGCCGCGCGACCTGCAACCGCATCGTCGAATCGGCGACGGCGCTCATGGCCGAGCGCGGGATCGCCGCCGTGTCGCTCGACGATGTGCGGGCCGCGTCCGGCGCGAGCAAGAGCCAGCTCTACCACTACTTCGCCGACAAGGACCACCTCGTGGCGACCGTGATCGCGCGGCGCACGCAGGAGATCGTCGAGCTCTACGACGAGCAGCTCGGCGAGATCCAGAACCTCGCTGACCTCGACGCGTTCTTCGACCGCGTCCTGGCTGACCACCGCGCGGTCGACTTCACGATGGGCTGTCCGATCGCGAGCCTCGCGGGCGAGCTCGCGGCACGCACCCCCGAGTCGACAGCCGAGATCTCCGAGGCGTTCTCCTCGATCGACGCCGCCATGAGCGCTGCCATGACGCGCCTCGCCGACGGCGGCGAGCTGCCACCGGGCAGCGCCCCGGACGAGCTGGCGACGAGCGTGTTCGCGCTCATCGAGGGCGGCCTGCTGCTCGCCAAGAACCGCGCCTCGGGCACGCCGCTCGAGATCGCGCTCAACGCCGCGCGGCAGCTCGTCGGACTGCCGACGCGCTCGCTGGCCGCGTAGCGGCGCAGGGGTCGCCTGCGGCAGCCGCCACGCCGCACCGCAAGCCGCCTCCTGCGGCCGCCGACAGTGGCTGCGCCTAGAGCAACACCGCGTCGGCGCCGCGGTCGCTCGGATCGACCGCGAACACGTCGGCCCAGCCGCGCGTCTCTTCGGTGACCGCATCGACGACGCTCCGGACGGCGTCGCGCTCGCACCAGAAGAGCACGGTCGGTCCGGCGCCGCTGATGGTCGCGTCCAGCGCGCCGTAGTGCTTGGCGTTGGCGATCAGCTCCGTCGAACGCGGATACAGATGCGCGCGGTACGGCTGGTGCAGCCGGTCGCCGAGCCCGCGCGCCAGGAGGTCGAGGTCGCGGGACGCGAGCCCCGCGGCCAGCGCCATCGCCTGGCCGACGTTGAACGCGGCATCGGCCATCGGCACGCTCGCCGGCAGCGCGGCGCGCGCCTCGCTCGTCGCGACGGCCTCATGCGGCGCGGCGATCACGAACCCGAGCCGGTGCGGCACGTTCAGCGTGAGCGCGCCGTCGGGCAGCTCGACGCTCACCCCGCCGAGCACCGCCGCGGAGGCGTTGTCGGCGTGGCCTTCGAGCTCCGCGGCGATCGCGAGCGCCGTGTGGCGGGCCTCCCGCGGTTCCTCGCCGCCCATCACCAGCGCGGCGAACACCCCAGCGACGCGAGCCGCAGCGCTGGAGCCGAGGCCGCCGCTGAGCGGGATGTCGGACCGCATCACGAACGCGGCGTGCCCGGGATCGCCGATCTGGCCGAACGCCTCCACGGCGATGTTCGTCGGGTCCTTCGGCACATCGAGGTCGGACTCGAACGAGAACGACGCCGCAGGGCGCACCTCGAGCTCGAGCCAGCGGTCGAGGGCGACCGCGAGCACGTCGAAACCCGGACCGAGGTTCGCCGACGACGCCGGCACCCGGACGCGGACGCCGTTCATCGCCATGCGCAGGTCCCTCGCAGCAGCGGCACGGGCAAGGGTCTAGCGGTCCTCGCCGATCACGATCGACTCGACGGCCTCGATCGTCGGCTTGCATGGCACGACCGAGCCCGACTGCTTCAGCGCGTTGTCGGGGTCTTTGAGGCCGTGGCCGGTGAGGACGCAGGCGATGGTGGTCGCGTCGCCGCGGCCGTACTTCATGAGGCCGGCCACCGACGCAGCGGACGCAGGCTCGCAGAAGACGCCCTCTTCCTTGGCCAGGAAGCGGTACGCGGCGAGGATCTCGTCGTCGGTCACGGCCCGGACCTGGCCGCGCGACGTAGTGAACGCCGAGACGGCCTCCTCCCAGCGGGCGGGGTTGCCGATGCGGATCGCGCTGGCGATCGTCTCCGGGTTCTCGACGACCTTGCCCTCGACGAGCGGCGCGGAGCCAGCCGCCTGGAAGCCATAGAGGAACAGGTCGTGGCCGCGCTCCTGGAAGCCCTTCCAGTACGCGGTCACGTTGCCGGCGTTGCCGACCGGGATGCAGAGGCCGTCGATCGTCGGGAGGTCTTCGAGCAGCTCGAACGCGGCCGTCTTCTGCCCCTCCAGGCGCCACGGGTTGACCGAGTTCACGAGGCCGATCGGGTGGCGGTCGCACAGCTCGCGGGTGAGGTCGAGCGCCTGGTCGAAGTTGCCGTCGAGGGCGATCACCTTGGCGCCGTGCATCAGCGCCTGGGCGAGTTTGCCGGTCGCGATCTTGCCCGACGGCACGATGACCGCGCACGTGAGGCTCGCGCGGGCGCCGTAGGCAGCGGCGCTCGCGGCGGTGTTTCCCGTCGAGGCGCACATGACGGCCTTTGCGCCGTCCTTGACGGCGGCGCTCACCGCGGCCGTCATCCCGCGGTCCTTGAAGGAGCCCGTCGGGTTCATGCCTTCGAGCTTGAGGTGCACCTCAGCGCCGACCCGCTCAGAGAGCTTCGCGGCGTGGACCAGCGGCGTCGATCCCTCACCGAGGGTGATGACGGGGTCGCTGTCCTCGAACGGCAGCTCCGAGCGCCAGCGCTCGATCAGGCCTACGCGTCCCATCTAGATGCCTTCCTCGTCGAACACGCGGATCGCCCGCGGTTCGCTCCGCACGAATCCGAGTCCCGAGATCATGCCGATCGCCGCAGCCATCGCCGACTCCGGGGCGCGGTGCGTGATCATCACGAGCCGCGCCTGGCCGCCGCTGCCCTGCTGGGCGACCGAGCGGATCGAGATCTTCTGCAGGCCGAGCACCTGCGCCACCTGCGAGAGCACGCCCGGCTCGTCGTCGACCTCGAAATGCAGGTAGAACGCCGAGTTGACGTCGGCGGCCTTCGGCAGGTCGACCCACGCGTGCTTGGGCTCGTCAGCGCCGTGGAGCACCGAGATCACGTCGCCGAGGACGGCGCTCGCGGTCGGCACGCCGCCGGCGCCCGGGCCCTGGAGCGTGATCTCCTCGACGTGCGGCGACTCGATCGTCACCGCGTTGTAGGAGCCGTCGACATTGGCGAGCGGGTGCGTGTTCGGCAGGAAGATCGGGTGCACGCGCACCGAGACGCTGCCGTCTTCGAGCTTCTCGGCCGTGCCGACCAGCTTGAGGGCCAGGTCGAACTCGCGGGCGTACTCGATGTCCTCGAGGGCGAGCTTGTCGATGCCCGAGTGGTCGACGTCGTCGATCGAGACCCACGTGCCGAACGCGAGCATCGCGAGCAGCGCCATCTTGGCGGCGGCGTCGGAGCCGGACACATCTTCGGTCGGATCAGCCTCGGCGAACCCTGCGTCCTGCGCATCCTTGAGCGCCTCGGCGTAGGACTCGCCGCGCTTGGCCATCGCGGTGAGGATGTAGTTCGTCGTGCCGTTGACGATGCCGTGCACGCGGTCGACGGGCGTCGCCGACAGCGTGTCGCCTAGGACGCGCACGATCGGCACGGCGGCGCCGACGGCCGCCTCGTACCGCAGCGCGGCGTTGTTGGCCGCAGCCAGCGGGAAGAGCTCGTTGCCCTTGCGCGAGAGCAGCTGCTTGTTCGCGGTGACGACCGGCTTGCCGGCCTCCAGCGCGCGGCGCACGAGCCCCTCGGCCGGGTCGAGCCCGCCCATCACTTCGACGATCACGTCGGCTTCGTCGACGATCTGCTCGCCGACACCCTCGCTGCGCGTCAGCACACCCGAGATGACCGGGCGGGTGCCCGTCTCGGCCTCGATCACGTCGGCGCGTTCCTCGATCAGGCCGATCAGCGCCTTGCCGACCGTACCGCGTCCGAGGACGCCGATCTTGACGACCTCGGGGTCGCCTCCGGGGTTACTCGACATCGCGTGCTCCAAGCTCCTCGATGGTCTCTCGGCGCACTACGACACGGCTCTCGCCGTCGCCCACGAAGACGACGGGTGCGCGAGGGGTCCCGTTGTAGGTGTTGCCCATGCTGAAGGTGTAGGCGCCGGTGGTCGGCGTGGCGACGATGTCGCCAGCCGCCGGCTCCGGCAGGTCGACGGCGTCGATCAGGACGTCGCCAGATTCGCAGTGCAGGCCCGCGAGTTTGCTGGTGGTCAGCGGGGTCGCGGCGTCCGGCAGCGGGCGGTCGGCGATCGCGGCCTCGTACGTGGCCTGGTAGAGCATCGGCCGCAGGTTGTCGGACATGCCGCCGTCGACGGCGACCCAGGTCGACACGTTCGTCTTGACCGAGGTGACCGTGTAGAGGGTGACGCCTGCGCGGGCGGTCATCGAGCGCCCGGGCTCGACGATGAGGTGGATCTCGTCGCCGACGGTGTCGTGCACGGCCGCGAGCACCGTCTGGGCGTAGGCCTCGACCGTCGGCGGCTCCTGGCCGGCGCCGTAGGCGACGCCGAGGCCGCCACCGACGTCGAGCACCTCGCACGGCCCGGACTCCGCGACCGTGCGGATCGCGCGGTCGAACGCGCCCAGCTCAAACAGCTGGGAGCCGATGTGCAGGTGCCAGCCGCGGAAGTTCAGCGAGCCGAACTCGGTGTCGATGCGCTCACGGGCGGCGATCGCGGCGTCGGGCGAGAGACCGAACTTGGAGTCGGCCTGCCCCGTCGAGATCTTGTCGTGGGTCACGCCGCGCACATCGGGCGTGACGCGGATCAGCACGTCCTGGACGACGCCCTCGGCCGAGGCGACCTGCGCGAGGCGGCCGATCTCGTCGGGGTTGTCGACTACGACGAAGGCCACACGCTCGCCGACCGCGGCGGCGAGATCGCGGAGCGACTTGCCGTTGCCGTGGACGACGATGTCGGCCGGGTCGACGCCCGCCTTGCGCGCGATGTAGAGCTCGCCGGCCGACGCGACATCGGCGCCGATGCCCTCTTCGCAGAGCGCGCGGACCACCGCGGTGCACGGAAACGCCTTGCTCGCGAACACGATCTGGACCGGGCCGCGGTGCGCCGCGAACGCGGCCTTGTAGGCGCGGGCGCGGGCGCGCAGGTCGACCTCGTCGACGATGTACGCGGGCGTGCCGTACTGGGCGGCGAGTTGGGTGGCGGGCAGGCCGCCGAGAACGAGGCCGTCTTCTGAGGTGACGGTCGCTCCGGCGGGCCAGGCAGCGCTGAGCTGGACGGCGACGTCGGACACAGCCGTGCAGTATGACCGGCCACCCCCTCCGTATGCTCGCCCGTGTGACGTTCGACGACCCCACGGTGCGACTCGCGCTGCTCGCAGTGGCCACCGGCGTGCTCGCCGGCGCCCTTGGCAGCTGGGTCGTCCTGCGTCGGCAGGCCTTTCTCGCGCACGCCTCTGGCGCGACCGCGTTCGCCGGCGCGTCGGTGGCTGGAGCGTTGTCCATCGCAGTGCTGCCGGCCGCGCTGGCAGCGTCGGCGCTGGTCGCAGCGCTGACCGGCCGCCTCGCGCTGCGGCGTCCTGAGACCGCCCAGGTCGCGACCGGGCTGGCGCTCTCCTGCGGCCTCGCGATCGGCGTCATCGCGACCCGCTCAGGCGCCCCGCAGACTGGCACGTCGGTGCTCCTCGGGTCGACGCTGCTGGCTTCGGACGCCGACATCCTCACAGCCCTCGCGGTAGCCGGAGTCGCGACGCTGCTCTCCGTCGCGCTCGGCCGGTGGTGGCTCGCCGCCGCCGTGCACCCCACCGGCTCGCCCGCCGGCGGCGTGTTCGCCGGCGCGGGCTGGACGGCGCGCAACGCCGACCTCGTGCTGCTGCTCATGATCGGCGTCGCGTCTGCGGCGCTGCTGCCTGTCGCGGGCGCGCTGCTCGCCGGAACGCTGCTGGTGGTGCCCGCCGCGACCGCCCAGCGGATCGCCCCGCATCCCCGGCGGCTCGTGCCGGCGGCCGGCCTGCTCGCCACCGCCGAGATGGTCATCGCCTTGCAGTTCGCCGATGCGACCGACCTGCCGCCCGGCGCGAGCGCAGCGCTGCTCGCCGCCGCAGTCGACGTCGTCGTCGCCCTCGGCGTGGTGGCGGCGCGACGCGGCGCCCGCCGCGAGGTGGCCGTCGCATGAGCGCTCCCGGGACTGCTGGCGCCGCTCGATCCGACGCGGCGGCTGCTGACCTGACCGTCGTCGCCAGCGGCGTCGAGGTCACCTACCCGGGGGAGGCCCAGCCATCGCTCTGCGGCGCGACCTTCTCGATCGCCCGCGGCCAGTCGGTCGCGCTGCTCGGCGCAAACGGCTCCGGCAAGTCGACGCTGCTCAAGGCGATCACGGGCGAACTCAAGATCGGCGCCGGCGAGCTGCGGGTGAGCGGCAAGGTGGCGGCGGTCGGCCAGCAGGAGCAGCTGCGCCGCGACATCCCGATCACGGCCGTCGAGCTCGCGCTGATGGGCGCCTACCACCGCACGCCCCTGCTGCGGCGCGTCGCGAAGGGCGACCGCGCGCTCGCGGCGGCGTCGCTGGAGCGCGTCGGGCTGGCCGAGGTCGCGGAGCGGCCGGTCGCGGAGCTCAGCGGCGGCCAGCGCCAGCGC
>JAEYAL010000376.1 GCA_023404805.1 Actinomycetes bacterium
GGTCTGCTCGACCGGCTCGTCCGCCGGGTTCCAGGCCGCGTGGTGGGCCCGGGCGTAGCTGGCAGGGACGGTGCCGTCGACGAGGCCCGACAGCGCCGGCCGCCCCATCCGCGAGAGCGCGATCCAGACGTGTCCGGCGACGAAGCCGGTGGCGGCGATCATCGTGAGGTCGTGCAGCGCGATCGTGCCTGGGAGGCGGAAGACGGTGTTGCGCTCGCCGAGCCACAGCAGCGCGCCGGATACGAAGAACAGCACGGTGAACGCGCCTTGGACGACCGCGTTGAGCTTCTGGCCGCCGTTGAAGCGGCCCTGCGGACGCCCGCGCGCGGCGGCGCTGCGCAGCCAGCGCAGGTCGTCGCGGCTCAGGCTCTCGAACTGCCCGCGCGTGCGGCGCAGGATGCGGCGGTCGCCGAGGACCGCGACGAGCACGAGCGCCGTGAGCCAGAGCGCGGCGACCGCGAGGTGGACCGCCTTGACGACCGGCCGGTTGCCGAAGGCGGTCGCCAGCACGGGCAGGAACAGCACGAGTCCGCTGGCGAGCATCGCGGTGAACGCAGCGGCGTGGACGGCGTGCAGCGCGCGCTCGGTCCGTGAGAAGCGGTGCACTCGAGCGTGCCGGCCGGCGCGCTCCACCTCCAGCTCTTCCGCGAAGGCCTCAGAACCCATTGGAGTCCCCGACCCAGGCGTCGCGGTCGTAGCCGCGCTGCTCCCAGTAGCCATCCTCGATGGCGCGGACGACGCGGATGCGCTGCATCCACTTCACGCCCTTGTAGCCGTACATCTGCGGCATCACGACGCGGGCGGGCGCGCCGTGCTCGCGGCTCAGCGGCTTGCCGTCCATCGCGTGGGCGAGCATCGCATCGGGCGCCGCGGCCTGCTTGAGCGTGAGCGTGTCGACGTAGGGCTCCTCCATCGAGATGAACTCGAGGCCGGTCGCTTCCGGTTTGGGCCGCGCGAGCGCCAGGAGGTCGGCGAAGCGCACGCCTTTCCAGCCGACGTCGTCGACCGACCAGCCCGTCACGCAGTGGAAGTCGCTGACCTGCTTGGCCTGGGGAAGCGCGAGGAGGTCGTCGTAGCTGAGCGACACGGGCCGCTCGACGAGGCCGTCGATCGTCAGCCGCCAGGTCGCCCGGTCGAACACCGGGAAGGGTGGATTGACGGCGTAGATCCGCCAGCCCTGGCCGAACGGCACCGCGCCGCGCACGCTCTCGGGCACGGCCTTCGTCGCCTTGCCGAACAGGTCGAACGCGGCACCGCCCCACGCGAGCGAGGTCAGGCCGGCGCCGACGATCCCGATGAACGCCCGCCGTCCGATCGGCGGGCCCGCGGCTTCGGGCGGCGCCGCGGCCGACGCCGCCGGCCCCGTCTCTGCGCCGGGCACCTCGTCGCTGTGGGCGTCGTCCGCCATCACCTGATCGTCTCACCCGCGGGGGCGATGCTCATTACGGCTGGGTGAAGGCGGGCGCGCACGGGAGCCCTGTCTCCCATGAACGCGGTTTCGTTACGCGGCCTCGCGATGACAAGATCGCCGACGTGAGTACGCACGCATCCCGCCGCCCCCATCTCGGCGCGACCCGGCGCGAGTCCGAGACGGTCACGCCGCTGGAGCTGTTCTTCGACCTCGTCTTCGTGCTGGCGCTGACGCAGGCGACGCAGCTGATGGCCGACGAGCCGACCTGGCAGGGGCTCGGCAAAGGCGTCCTGCTGCTGGGTGTCATGTGGTGGTCGTGGGTCGGCTACGCGTGGCTGACGAGCCTGATCGACCCCGAGGAGGGAGCCGTCCGGCTCGTGATGGCCGCGGCGATCGCGGCGCTGCTGATCTGCTCGCTCTGCATGCCGGAGGCCTTCAACGACGAAGGCCTGCTGTTCGCGATCGCCTATGCCGTGGTGCGGATCTCGCATATCGGGCTGTTCGTGCTCGGCAGCCGCGACGATCCGAACCTGCGCTCGTCGGTGATCGGCCTCGCGGTGAGCACCGCGATCGGGATCACGCTGCTGACGGTCGCCTCGCAGACCGACGGCTGGCCGCAGGCCGGCTTGTGGGCGCTGGCCCTCCTGCTCGACGCGGGCGGCCCGTTCTTCTTCGGGTCCGAGGGCTGGAAGCTCGCCCCGAAGCACTTCGCCGAGCGCCACGGCCTGATCCTGATCATCGCCCTCGGCGAGTCGATCGTGGCGATCGGCATCGGCGTCGAAGGCATCGAGCTCGACCCGCCGGTCATCACGGCGGCCGTGCTCGGCGTCGGGCTGTCGTTCGCGCTCTGGTGGATGTACTTCGACGTCGTCGCGAAGGTCGCCGAACGGCGCCTTGAGAACGCAGCGGTCGGCAAGGAGCAGAACGAGATCGCCCGCGACTCGTTCTCGTACCTGCACTTCCCGATGGTCGCCTCGATCGTGCTCATGGCGCTGGGACTCAAGAAGACGCTCGGGCACGTCGACCACCACCTCGAGCTCGTCCCAGCCGTGGCCTTGTTCGGCGGGTTCGCGGTCTACCTGTTCGCGCACGTCGCGTTCCGCTGGCGCAACGTGCGGCGGTTCAGCACCCAGCGCGTCGTCGTCGCCCTCGCGGCGCTCGCCCTGATCCCGGTCGCCCTCGAGGTCGAGGCGCTGGTCGCGCTGGCGATCCTCACGGCCGTCGCGGCCGCGCTGATCACCTACGAGACGATCCGCTTCCGCGAGCTGCGCGACAAGATGCGCCACCAGCTCTCCGAGCACTGACCTCGCGGGCGCGGCTCCGGAACGGCCCTCAAACGCTGAGGGGGATTCCGGAGGCGCGCGTCAGCGCAGGCCGAGGTGCTCGCGCAGCGTCGTGCCCGCGTAGTCCTCGCGAAACGACCCGCGCTCCTGCAGCAGCGGCACGACCCGGCTGGCGAACGCGTCGAGACCGCCAGGCGTGAGGTGCGGAACGAGAATGAACCCGTCGCAGGCCCGGGCCTGCACGTGGCGGTCGAGCTGCTCGGCGATCGTCTCCGGTGCGCCGACGAACGAGTGCCGCGTGCGCGTCGCGATCATGGCGTCCCGCAGCGACCAGCCCTCGGCGGCGGCGCGTTCGCGGAGGCCGCCCACGATCGCATGCCGCTTGCCGCTGAACGCACGTGCCGGAATGCTGCCTGGCGCGATGGTGATCTCGCCCTCGACCGGGTCGACATCGGGGAGCGGGCCATCGGGGTCGTACGAGGACAGGTCGCGGTTCCACAGCTGCTCGGCGAACACGACCGCGGTCGGGCCGGAGACCTGCTGCGCCCGGACCACCGCCGCGAGTTCGGCCGCCTCGGCATCGGTGTCGGCGAGGACGAACGTCGTCGCGGGCAGGACGAGGAGGTCGTCTTCGGCGCGGCCGTAGGCGGAGAGCCGCCGTTTGACGTCGGCGACGAACCGCTGCCCGGCTTCGAGCTGGGCGTGCGCGGTGAACACCGCGTCGGCATGCTCGGCGGCAAACTCCCGCCCGGCGTCGGAGTCGCCGGCCTGAAGGACGACGGGCCGCCGCTGCGGCAGCGGATCCAATCCCCAGTCGCCTCGCACCGAGACCTGCGCACCGCCGGCGGCGAACGGCCCGCGTCCGCGGCTCCACAGCTCGTCCGCGAGCGCGAGCGCCTCCCGCGCGCGGACGTAGCGGTCTTCGTAGGGCAGGTAGGCGCCGCGGCGGAAGTTCGCGCCGCTCACCGCATCGGTCGACGTGACGAGATTCCAAGCCGACCGCCCGTCCGAGAGGTGGTCGAGGGTCGCGAGCTGCCGGGCCGTTTCGAGCGGCTCGTGATAGGTCGTGGTGAGCGTCGCCGCTAGGCCGATGCGGTCGGTCACCGCAGCGAGCGCGGCCAGGATCGCGAGCCCGTCCGGGCGGCCGACCACGTCGAGGTCGTGGATCTGGCCGGCGTGCTCGCGCAGGCTGAGGCCCTCGGCGAGAAAGAAAAAGTCGAACTTCGCGCGCTCGGCCGTCTGCGCAAACCGCACGAAGCTCTCGAGCTCGATGTGGCTGCCAGACGCAGGGTCGCTCCAGACGGTCGTGTTGTTGACCCCTGGGAAGTGGGCTCCCAGGTGGATCTGGCGCCGCGGTGCAGTCATGACGGACGCCCAGCCCCGAAGCGGTTTGATGCCGGGCCGAGACCGAGGCGTTCGCGCAACGTGGCCGGCGCCAGCTGGCCGTCGCGCGCAGCCGCGAGCGGCCCGAGCGCCGTGATCGCGCCCGCGACTTCGTCGTCGCTGCGGGCGTGCACCAGCACTCCGTCGAAACCGGCAGCGTCGGCGTGCGCAGCGCGCGCGCCGAGCTCAGGCCCCGCCTCCAGCTCGGCGATCCGCACGATGCCCGGCGCGTCGGGCGGCGCAGCGGCCCCGTCGGCGAAGAGCAGGTCGGCACGCTTCTGCGCCAGCTGCAGGTCTCCCGGCCCAGCGACACGGACGGCGACCGGTGGATGGCCTTGCGGCGGTCGCGGCGTGATCGACGGGCCGCGGACCGCGATGTGCTCGCCGCGCAGGTGCACGTGGTGCACCGCGGAGCGGTCGAGGAACCGCGCGGTGGCCGCGTCGCGGATCACGGCCCCGTCCTCCCACGAGTCCCACAGCGCCCGGACCGCCTCGATGTGCTCGGCGGCGTCGGCGTGCACGTCGGCAGGAACCGGCCAGGTGACCAGCCCCTGCGCTTCGGCCGCGGGAAGCACCGCTGCAACCCAGCCGGCGCGGCCACGAGCGGCGAAATCGACCGTCGCGATGGCGGTCGACACGTGGAACGGCTCGGTTGTTGTTGCTGGCGCGACCGGCAACAGCCCGATACGTGATGTCCTCGCGGCGACTCCGGCGGCCACGAGCACAGCGTCGGCTGGGCCTGCATCGAGCGTGACGAAGTCCAGGCCGGCGTCTTCGGCAGCGCGCGCGGCGGCCAGCCAGCGTGCAGCGTCTGGCCGGGGGCTGTCGTCCACGAGGGCGACGGAGAGCAAGAAGGGGAGCGGGCGGGTCGACATTCTCGGCCTAGTCGACCGGAATGCTAGGACTAAGGGCGTGCTCTTCTCGGTACTCGACCAGGCTCCGGCCCGACAAGGGGGTGGCGCGGGGGAGGCGGTGCGCCATTCGGTTGTCCTTGCCGAGGCCGTCGACAGGCTCGGCTTCCACCGGTTCTGGGTCGCCGAGCACCACGCGATCGGCAGCGTCTCGATCTCAGCACCCGAGGTGGTACTGGGCCTGCTGGCGGAGCGAACCCGGCATCTGCGGGTCGGCTCCGGCGGGATCCTCCTCCCGAATCACCGGCCGATCCACGTCGCGGAGCAGTTCCGCGTGCTGCAGGCCCTGCATCCCGGCCGGATCGACCTCGGGGTCGGCCGCTCAGAAGGGGCGCTCGACGACGCGATCGTCCGCGCGTTTGCGAGGCCCGCCGACAACGCCCACGGCGCCGGGTTCGAAGCCCAGCTCGACGAGCTGCTGGCGTTCGGCGGAGTCGCACCGCTGCCCCCGGGCCACCCCCTGGAGACCGTGCGCGCGACCCCTGATGACGTGCCGCTCCCGCCCGTCTTCCTCTTGGGCTCCAGCGTCAGCTCCGCCGAGACGGCTGCCCGCAAGGGGCTCGGCTACGGGTTTGCGGCGCACACCAACCCCGACGGCGCCGCACCAGCGTTGCGGCGCTACCGGGCGCGGTTCACGCCGCGTCACGACGGCGACCGCCCGCACGCCATCCTCGCGCTGAAGGTGATGGTCGGCGACGACGACGCCCATGCGAGAGCACTCAACGCGCCGAGCCACCTTTCGATGGTGCGCGCCCGACTCGGAATCAACGAGGCGCTGCGGCCGGTCGACGAGGCGCTCGCCCATCGTTGGACCGAGGAGGAGCGCGCCGCCGAAGCCAAGTTCATCGACCAACGGGCCGACGTGACCGGCGGCCCCGAGACCGCGCGTGTGCGGCTCGAGCAGCTGGGCCGCGAGACACAGGCCGACGAGATCATCGTGATCTCGAACACCACGGATCCGGCCGAGCGCCAGGCCGCCCACGCCCGGCTGGCGCACGCCGTCGGCCTCGTAGCGCGCTGACCGCTCAGCCGATCGCCACCTGGCGGGCCGGGCCCGCGCCGCGCAGCGTGTAGATGCCGGCAGGGATCGAGCGGCCGCCCGAGCGGGTGACGGTGAAGGTCTCGCCGGACTCCTGGACGACGACCGAGTAGCGCTTGCCCGCGCGCGTGAGGATTGCGCCCTTCGCGCTCGTGGCCGTGAAGCTGACGGGCCCGCTCACGAGTTGGCTTGTGCACTTCGTCGTCGTGACGGTCTTCTTCTTGCCCTTGGCCTTCTTCGTGGTCTTCTTGCACTGGACGAGCTGGACCTTGCCTGGCGCGCCGGCCGGGCCGGCCGCGCCGGTGTCGCCCTTCGCGCCGGCCGGGCCGGTGGCGCCGTCGGCGCCTTTGGCACCCGCGTCGCCCTTTGCGCCGTTCAGGCCGTTGGCGCCGGC
>JAEYAL010000022.1 GCA_023404805.1 Actinomycetes bacterium
GATCAGCCGCTCGCCGGGGCGGTCGAGCGCGAGCCGGTCGGTCGCGAGCAGGTCGACGAGCACGACCCCGCCCTCGGGCAGCGCTTCAGCGAGGAGCGCGGCGGCGACGCTGCTCGCGGTCGCGGCCGGTTCGGCGCCGGTGAGCGCAGCGACACGCGACGCGCGCCAGCGGAGCGCGTCGAGGTTGCTGTCGAAAACGATGACCTCAGCCTGGGACATTCCCGCGCATCATCACGGACGGACGGGACGGCTCCCCTAACGGCGATAAGCAACGAGGCGTAGCGCTTTAGGAGTGGACTCGACGTCGATGCCCAGCGTCTCCGCCACCGCCTGGACCCGCGCGACGCACCGGCCGTCGGGCGGCTGCAGCGTCGGCTCGGCCGCCACGGCGACCCGGACGGCATCGCCGTCGTCCTCCCAGCCGACCGTGAGCTCGCGGAGGCGGCGACGGCCGAGGAGGCCCGGAGGCGCGCAGCTCGCGCGCTCGTCTGCGGCCAGTCCGGCCAGCTCGATCAGCGTGATGCGGTCGATCGCGCCCACCGGCGTCACCGCGCCGCCTTCGGCTGGCCCGCGCGCTCCGGGTGCCGGATCGATGCGCACGGCGCCGTCGACCGCCGCCCCGATGCCCGTGGTCACGACCTCGCGCGGGTCGAGCGAGAGCGTCGTGGCGGCAGTCAGGGCCGTGACCGCAGACTCCAGATCGCGGGCGGCGGCATCGACGCGGCCGTCGAGCGCCGACGTCCGCGCGAGCACGTCGAGCGCGTCGTGCTGCAGGGAGAGCCCGCGCATCGTCGCGGCCGCGAGCCCGGCCCGGCCGAGCGCGTCGGCGGCGCGCTGCTCCAGCCCGCGAGCGCGGTTCGAGAACCGCCGCAGGGCGCGGACGATCAGATACAGCCCCGCCGGGTAGATCACGAGCAGGCCGAGCCCAGCGGCAGGGTCGCGCAGCAGCATCGGGAGCACGGCCGCGAGGCGCAGCAGTTCGGCCGCCGCCCACTGCCGCGCAGTGCCTGCGTAGACCAGGTGGGCGGGCACGATCACGCTCGTGGTGGCGGGGATCAGCGCCGCCGGGGAGCCGTGCAGGTGCACGAACGCGGCAGCCAGGCCGGCCGAGAGCACCGAGGCGGCGAGCAGCCGTTGCGTGCTCGGGTTGCGGCCACCGGGCAGCGCCCCGCGCAGCACCAGTTCGATGAGCACGGCGCCCAGCGGCATCAGCAGCCACCACGCGCCAAGCGTGCTCGCCTCGGCGTGCGCGCTGAGCGAGTCGCCGATGTACCCGGCCCACCGCACCGCGCCGAGCATGCCGGCGGAGAAGTCCGTCAGCGCGCGGTCGACCGACAGGCCATCCACGGCAGTCCCCGCGACCGCGCCGCTCACCGGCACCTCGACGCGGAACCCCACGCCGCGGTCGCCGGCGTAATACCGGGCGCTGCCACCGACGCGCCCGAGTTGGCGCTCCGACCAGCGCGTGCCCGTGCCCGCGCGGAACGGCAAATCGCCGTCGCCGTCGTCTTCGAGCGTCAGCGTGAGCACGCCCCGCTGCACGGCGACGCCGAGCGTCACCGTCTTCGCCCCCGGCGCGTGTCGGACGACGTTGTCGAGCTGCCGCGCGAGCACGTTCTGCGCGGCGTCGGCGACGACGGGCGCGAGGACGACCTGCTCGCCGTTGCCACCCGCATCGACCACCAGCCGCGTGCCGGAGCGGCGTGCCGCGTGGTCAGCCGTCACGCGGCCGAGCAGCTCGGCCAGCGGCACTGCGCCTTGGTCGGGAACGCCCGCGAGGCCCTGCCGCAGGCGGCCCGTGAGGCCCTCGAGCTCAGGGCGGCCAGCACGGTCGCCGAGGCGGTCGGCCAACGCGTGCGCCGCCGTCTCGACCGCGGCGAGCTGCTGCCGCAGCCGCCGCACCACGCCAAGCTCGTGCACCTCGACGACATGCCAGCGGGCGAGCGTGCGCGCGGCATTGCCGGTCGTCCGCCCCATCCAGAGCCCTGCGCCGACCGACGCCAGCAAGCCCAGCGCCGCGGTGAGGAGCTGGCCATCCTCGTGGAACCCCGCGCGGCCGGCGTCGACCGCCGCCCAGACGGGCAGCACCACGGCGGCCGTCAGCGCCAGCCCGGCGGCCCAGCGCCGCATGCCCGGCAGCGAGTAGCCGGCCGCGATCAGCCAGCACTGCACGCTCGTGATGTAGACGCGGTCGACCCCCGAGCCGCCGAGCGCTGCGACCGCGGCTGCAGCCCCGAGCGCGAAGGCGGTCAGCACGCCGGGCCGCCGGAGCGCGATGGCCCGGAACGTGCGCGGGCGCAGCAGCCAGACGAGTCCGAGGCTGGCCTGCAGCGCGCCGAGCGCGACCAACGCGGGCTGGGCCAGGTCGGTGTGCAGCGAGACGGCCCCGAGGGCGTAGGCGAGCGCGAGCGTCGCCCCGCCGAACACCTGCACGCCGCCCACGAACCGCTGCAGCGCGAGGGCGTGGTCGCGCTCGCGGGTTCTGGAGGCTTGGTCGCGGCGGCGGGCCACGGCCTACTCCTGGGCCGCTGCGACGATGAGTGTCCGCGTGACGGTCCGGACCTTCGCCGCCGGGGCGGTGATCACGAGCGTGCGGGTGCCCGCTGGCGCCCGGCCGCCCCGGGCGCTGGCGACGATCCGCACGTCCGTGCCACGCGGAAGCCCGTCGAACCGGGCCGTGAGCACGGCGCCTGCGGTGGTGGTCGCCGAGAGTTCGAGCGTGTCGCCGTCCGTGCGCCAGCCGCCGCTGGCCGGGGTGGTGCCGGCCGCGAAGCGCAGCTCGGCGTGGTCGCCCCAGACCGGCAGCCGGAAGACCGCCCGGGTCGCCAGCTTGCGCCGGATCACGTAGCGCGTCTCGATCCGGCCCGCCGTGAACCGGTGCAGCACCGACACGCGGTCCGGGCCCGATGACGTCGTCCCAGCTGCCGCGGCATCGGTCCGCGCCGCCGTGCGGTTCTGCAGGCCGAGCCGGACGCCGACGAAGCGCGCGGGCAGCGCGTGGGTGTGCCCCGGCTGCGTGGCGGCGAGCACCTTGCCCTCGCGCAGGAGCCGCAGATCGAGCGCCGGGCCGTCGAGCCCGTCCGCGCCGAGCACGGTGAGCGGCCGCTGCCGGCCGTCGAACAGGCGCGTCGGCTCCAGGCCGCCTTCGAGACCGGGCCCCGCTCGCACGATCGCGGTGTTGTAACGCCGGCTGCTCAGCGCCAGCCGTCCGGTCTCGCGGTCGTGGCTCACCACGAGGCCAGGGTCCTGCTCAGCGACGCCGCCGAGCATCGTGTCGAGCTCGAGGGCGATCAGCGCGAACCGCAGCGGCGCCATGACGTCGGTCCCGCTGCCTTCGGGGAAGCCGTTCGGCGCGCCGAAGCTTGTCGCGCCGGGGAGCGGGCCGCTGCCGTCCCACGCCGTGCGGGCGAACAGCTCCACGCCGCGGCGGCCGACGAGCCGCACCCAGCTGCGCAGCTGCGGCGAGGTGACGAAGCCGCCGTCGCCCGCCGTGCGCAGGACGGACTGCAGCGCGAAGCTCCAGTACTGCCGCAGGTGGCGCCGCTTGCTGCCGAGCGACGTGTCCCAGTTCGGGTAGCCCGACTGCGTCCACGTGCCGAGGACCACCTGCTGCGACCAGCGCTGCAGCCGCTGCCGCACGGCTGGCGAGAGCGGGGCCATCCCGGCACGGACGGCGAGCCGGTAGTAGGCGAGCGCCCCGTGGACGAGGTTCTCGTACTCAGTCGTGCCCTGCGCGTTGATCGGCGCGCTGGGCGGAAGCGACGGGTCGTACCGGAGCGCGCCTCCAGCCGTGACGTTGTTGGCGCCGCCGGGCTGCACCCGCTGGCGCATATGCTGCGCGAACCAGACGAGCTGGCTGCGGTACTTCGCGAGGCTCCCGCGGCGCTCGTTGATCACGGCGTCGGCGACGAGCACGTCCGCGTTCCAGTTCACCTGGTTCGCGGCCCGGCGGCCATCGCGGTAGAACCACCCGCGGGCGACGGCGCCGACGGCGCGCCGGATCGACTGCCGCTCGGCGGCCGTCAGGCCCAGGGCCGCGCGGGCGTTCCAGGCCGCGAGGAGCGCGCGGGCGACGATCGCGTCAGCCGACGGGTGCAGCGACGCCTTCGCCGACTGCCGCGTATAGACCGCTTCAAACGCGGGCGCGTGCGGGAACACCGCCTTGGTGCGTGTGACCGTGGTGCGGCGCACGAACACCGGCGGCGAGGTGAGGAAGCGGACGAGCGCGCGGGCGCGTTCGTCGCTGCGCGCCTTGCCCGCGTGGCCTTCGAGCGCGGCGATCGCGTGCAGTTCCAGGTACATCGCGTTGGCGCGGATCGACAGCGTGCCGGTGCCGCCGTAGGCCCCGCGGGTCGGCAGCCAGTGGCGGGCCCCGTAGGCCACGATGCCGTCGGCGAGCTGCCAGCGCTCGACGGGCGCCGCCGGGTCGGCAGCCGCCCGGCTCGCGAGGCCATCGCCGGG
>JAEYAL010000036.1 GCA_023404805.1 Actinomycetes bacterium
GCCTTGGCCGACGCCGCCATCGCGTGCGCCGCCAAGGCCAAAGAAGCGGCCGAGACCGGCGGCCACAGCGTCACCGCCGAAGGCTGGGCGTGCGCCGCCGCGCAGCTGGCGTTTGCCGCGAAGGGCATCGCGACGCCGCTGCCCGCGCGCCCCGGCAAGTAGCGCAGCGTGCTCTCCGGGTTCGCCGGACCGGCAAGTAGCGCAGCGCCCACCCCCGGCATCGCCGGACCGGCGGCCGCGCCGGCGCGCCTGCGGCGCTACGCGTCCCAGACCTCGGTGCGCGTCTCACGCGTGATGAGGCCGTCCTCATGGTCGAACGTGCTCATGCAGAGCACCTTCAGGCCGTCCGGGTAGGTGCAGGTCACCTGTGAGGCTCCGGTGCTCTCGCCCGCGACCGCGCGGTCGACGCGGTGCGTGAGGTTGCGCGACGCGACTTCCACGGCTTGCGCCTGCAGCGCCTCGCGGCCACGCGTGACGACCGGGTCGCCGGGTCCGTGGTCGCGGTTGAACGTCTCCACGACGGCGTCGGGCGCGTAGATCGCCGCGGCCGCCTCCGGGGAGTGCGATTCGAGCGACGTTTTGAGCGCGTCGAGGTCGAAGGGCGTGCTGCTGGTCGCAGACATGGCAGGCCTCCTCAGGCGAGACCGGATGGGGTTGGCCGATCCAACCTAACCCCGCCGAGCCCCCGTGTGGGCTGGGATTTCCGGGCACCGCCGCCCGCTTCCGGCGGCCCGCTCGTCAGCCAGTCGGCGCGGTGAGCGTCGCGCCTACGCCGCGGGGACGATGAGCCCAGCGTCGCTGAGCGCGTTCGTCGGCTGCAGCTCGAGCTGGTCGAGCTCGCGGAGCTCGTTGCCGCGCGCGACGGGGCGTACACCGCCGTCGCTATCGCCGAGGTCGACCTCGAAGCGGTACCAGGCCAGCTCCCAGGCGATCGTGATACGGACGATGCCGCTCTCCGACGGCGACGGGCGCACAGCGACGACGGGCGAACCCAGCGACCGGGTGATCCCAGCCATGCGGTGCGGCAGGCCCGACGCGTTGTACATCTCGATCGCCCGCTCCAGGCGCAGCTCGGCGCTCGTCGGCACGCCGTGGACCTGTCGGTCTTCGTGATGCGGGACAGGCGGACGTGGCTCGTCCATCACCGACGGCGCGGGACGGCGCTGCTGCGGCGCATCGCCTCGCAGGCGGCGCAGCAGCGACTTGCGGTCGCGGCGGCGGGCAGCAGCCTGCGCGTCGATCGGGACGCCCTCGCGGACCCAGCCTTCGTGCGCGGCGCGCGGCTCGCAGAGCTCGCAGACCTTCACATTGCGGCCGTCAGCGATGAACCCGACCGGGGTCTCCCCACGCAGGAGGGTGCGTCGGCACACCTCGCACACGACCGGCTCATGGGCCGTGATGATCTGCCGGGGCTTCATCGAGGCAGGGAACGTACCAGGACCGTCGCGCCGGTGAGGGGCTCCTGACGGGGTGTCAGCAGTGGTCACCCGGACCCCTGTCCCCCAGTCGGCGCACAGGCGCTCAACCCACCGCAGAGCGGGCGAATCGAGCCCGCGCTACTCGTCGTCCTCAGCCTGGATGCGCGACCGCAAGCGCAGCACAGCCTTGGTGTGCAGCTGCGAGACGCGGGACTCGGTCACGCCGAGGACTTCGCCGATCTCGCGGAGCGTGAGGTTCTCGTAGTAGTAGAGCGCGATCACGAGCTTCTCGCGCTCGGGCAGCCGCTCGACGGCTCCAGCCACGCGCTCGCGCATCTCTCCCTGGTCGACGAGCGACGCCGGATCGGGCGAGTCGTGGTCCTGGATCGTGTCGAGCAGCGAGATCGAGTCGCCGGACTGGTCGCCGGAGCCCCACAGCTCGTCAAGGGCGAAGAGCGTGGTCGAGGAGACCTGCTGAAGGGCGTCGCGGAACTCCGTCTCGGTCATCTCGAGCTCACGGGCGAGCTCGGCATCGGTCGGAGTGCGGTGGAGGCTGCGCTCGAGCTTCACGTGGGCGCGCTCGATCTCGCGGGCCTTGGAGCGCACCGATCGCGGCACCCAGTCCAGAGCGCGCAGCTCGTCGATGATCGCTCCGCGGATGCGGGCGTTGGCGAACGTCTCGAACTTGATGTCGCGGCGCGGGTCGAAGCGCTCGATCGACGAGATCAGGCCCACGAGCCCGTAGGAGATGAGGTCGGCCTCTTCGACGTGCGACGGCAGCGTCGCGCCGATCTTGCCCGCGATGTACTTCACCAGCGGCGAGTAGGCGATGACGAGGTTCTCGCGCGCGCGGCGGTCGTCGTTCTGCTTGTAGCGGCGCCACAGGTCGCGCAGCTCAACGGTCTTGGTCGGGTTGGCCATGGTGTAGGTGAAAGCGCCGGCTTCGGCGTCAGCTCCGCGGGTGGGATCGGGCGTACGCCTCGCGCACGCGGCGCGATTCGACACGAGTGTAGACCTGCGTGGTGGCGATCGAGGCGTGACCGAGCAGATCTTGGATCGCGCGCAGGTCCGCGCCACCGTCCAGCAGATGGGTCGCGTACGAGTGGCGCAAGGCGTGGGGCGAGACCGGTCCGCCTTCAATTCCGGCCCGCTCCACCCATCGGGCGAGGCGCCGGCGGACGTCGGAAGTGGACAGCCGGCGGCCCGTCCGGGAGAGCAGCAACGGGCCCAGTGCAGGATCGGTTGCAATGCGCGGCCGACCCCGCTGAAGCCATGCGATCGCCGCCAGGAGCGCCGGCTCGCCGACCGGCACAGCACGCACCTTGTCGCCTTTGCCGTGCACGCGGAGCGTCTCGCGGTCGATGTCGAGATCGCCGATGTCGAGCATCACGATCTCCTCGGCGCGGAGGCCGCAGCCGTAGGCGAGTTCGAACATCGCGCGGTCGCGCAGTCCGAGGGCCCCGGCGCCTCCGCCTCCGCCCGTCATGTCGAGCAAGCGGCCGGCGTCGGGCGCGGACAGGACGCGCGGCAGGTAGTCGCCTCGCCGGGGCGACCCGAGGCGCTCCGCTGGGCTGGCCTCGATCAGGCCGTGTTCGCGCAGGACGCCGAAGAGCGAGCGGATCGCTGCGACGCGCCGCGCGACCGTCGCAGGCGCCAGGCCGCGCTGCGTGAGTCCCGCGACGTACCGGCGCAGATCGGCGAGCTTGGCGTCCTCGGGACGCAGATCGCGGGCGACGGCCCAGACGGCGAGGTCATCGAGGTCGGCGCCGTAGGCGCGGCGCGTGCGGGCCGCGAGGCCGCGTCGAGCCAGGTCGCCGTCGAGCAGCGCCGCAGCGGCCGACCACGCGTCGCCGACAGCGGCCAGATCGGTAGCCTCGGGGCCGTGGGAGTGTTCTACATCCATGTGCGAGAGGGGACGATCGCGACGTTCCAGCAGCTGGTCGAGTCCGAGGTCATCGAGCCCGGCGAAGACCCTGTGCTGCCGTGGCACAAGATCGACGCGCCGAACGATGCGACGACGATGTGGTACGCGGCGTTGAGGAAGCAAGAGCGGGGCATCTACCTGGGCACGCTGACCTTTCGGCATTGCGACCACCACTCCCTGCTGTTGACGCAGGGCTGGGAAGAAGTACCCGTCGAAGAGATCGGTCTCGACGAGGACTAATTGAGGTCCGGGCGACTCAACTCTCACCATCTGACGCGGCTATCGCGCCGCAGATCTCGTTCGGGCGCGACTGGTTTAGGCCTCTAGGCCGGGCCGGTTGCGCGCGGACGGGAGATGCAAGCGAGAGCTGCGTCAGACGACGTGGATGGTGGCGCCGAGGGGTACGCGGTCGTAGAGGTCGATGACGTCCTCTTCGAGCATGCGGACGCAGCCGTGCGAGGCGTTGGAGCCGATCGAGCCGCGGTCGGACGTGCCGTGGATGCCAGCGCCGTCGAAGAAGCCCATCCAGCGGGCCTTGATCGGGTTCGACGGGCCCGGCGGGACGACGGTGCCAGCGAGGCTGCCGGCCCAGGCCGACATCGGCACGTGCCACGACGGGTTCTCTTGCTTGTCGTTGATGGTGTAGGTGCCGGCGGGCGTGTCGAGGCCCTGCATGCCGACGGCGACGCCGTACTTCTTCGACAGCTTGAAGTTCTTGAAGAGCCGCAGGACGTGCTCGTTGCGGTCGACCGTGATGATCGTGCCGTGCTCCTTGCGGATGCGGCTGGCCGTCTCCTTGGGCTGGACGGTCTTCACGGGCACGAGCATCGGCGCGCGGCCGGGCTCGTCGAGCGAGTCGTTCACGAGCTTGCGGAGCTTGGCCCGGTCGACGGCCATGCCGGTCTGCGATTCCTTCAGCACCGGCCGGTCGTGCTCGAAAGTGAGCGTGGCTTCCTTCGGCGCACGGTCGACGCTGCGGCGGACCCGGTCGACGAAGCGGGTGACCGCAGCTTCCGATGAGGAGACTGGGACGGTGATGCTCTCGTCGACCTCGCTGCCGCTGACGGTGCGCCAGGCGGACTTCAGCGCGTTGGCCTCGGAGACGTTGACCGCCTCGACGATCGCAGCATCGAGGTCGGCGCTGATCCGCGCTTCCTTTGCGCTGAGGCGGTACTGCTGGCCGCGGCGCTCGACGACGACGGGCTGCTGGAGCGGCTCGAGGTACTCGCGCGCCAGGCGCGCTTTGGCCTGCTCCGGGGTGAGGCCGCCGAGCGGCACCTCTCCGACGTGTACGCCCTCCGCGATCTGCCCGCTCGTGGCGGCATGCAGGCCAGCGACAACGCCACCTGAGATCACAAGCGCTCCAACGAGCGCTCCAGACACCAAAACCCTCCGACGCACGGCCGAAAAGGTACACGGCGGAGCGGACGGGAGCCATCGCGGCTGGCGCGGTTCTTCGACCGGCGGTATCGATTTAAGGACATTCGGGGGACAACGGCACGAAAGCCGCCGCCGCTGCTGGCGGAATCGAGGCCCGGCGGAACAACCGGCTCCCGCAGGCGCCGCCCCCTAGACGGGCCAGCCGAGCAGTGGCTCCAAGCGTTCCGCGAGCACGGCCCAGTCATCGCCGTGGGTGATCTCGGGCCGGGCCTCGAGGAGGTCGCGATTCCACGGGTGGCGGATCGTCGCAACGGCGATCCCACGGCTGAGCGCACCCTCAAGATTCTCCGGGGCGTCGTCGATCAGCAGGGCGACCCCGACGTCGCTGCAGTGATCGACTTTCTTCCAGCCACATCGCAGCCCGTCGAACGGAATCCCCTGCTCGTGCAGCCATTTGGCGGTGACGTCGTGGGCCTCGGGCCGTCGGTGCGTGGTGATGAGGATCTCGTGGCCCTGCCCCTTCCAGCGCTGGATCGCGGCGGCCGCGCCCTCGTAGGCGATCGCGGCTTCGATGAGCGCGTCGGCGTGGGTCGCCTCGACCACCTGGCGGACCTGCTCGGGGCTCAGCGCATCGACGCGCCAGGCGAGCTGCCGCTCGTACGGGAGGTCCACCCCGTGCAGCTCGTACGCCGCCGTACTGAACTGCTCCCAGTAGTCGTGGAGCGTGGAATCGACGTCGATGGCGACGAGCACGCTCAGTAGCCTAAAGACATGAGTCCGACTCCCCCAGTCGACCGTCTCGCGCCCCGCCTCCAATACGGTCCGGCGGGCCGTTCGGCGTGGCAAGACGTCCCTTGGGAGCAGCTCGAGCGCCAGGTTGAGGTGCTCGGCCGCCCCGTGAACTACATCGATGTGGGCGCTGGTCCGACGGTGTTCATGGTGCACGGGCTCTCGGGCAACTGGATGAACTGGCTGGAGAACATCCCCCAGCTGGCTCGCGAGCACCGCGTGATCGCGATGGACCTTCCGGGCTTTGGGCGCTCCCCCCTGCCGAAGGCCGAGCTCACGATCGGCCTGTACTGCGACGTGCTCATCGCGATGATGCACAAGCTCGATATCGAGACCGCCACCTTCGTCGGCAACTCGATGGGCGGCCAGATCGTGACGAAGCTCTCGCTGGAGCATCCCGAGCTCGTCGACCGGCTCGTGCTGGTGAGCCCTGCTGGCGTCACGATCGACATCGCCCGCAACCCGCAGGTGCTGTGGGTCCTCAAGACCTTCGGCTGGCTGTACACGGCTGGCGCGCGGTCGGCGAGCTTCGGCTCCGACCCGCTGTCCAAGAGCGCGCCGCTGCGCCGCGCGCTGCTCGGCGTCGTGTGCCGCTACCCCGAGCGCCTGCCCGGGCCGCTCGTGCAGCGCCAGCTGGTCGGGGCCGGGACCGCGGGCTTCGCGCCGGCTGTGCATGCGATCGGCAACTGCGATCTGCAGGACGAGCTCGAGCGCGTCGATGTGCCCACGCTCCTGATCTGGGGCCGCAACGACCGCATTATCCCTAGCGGCGACCTGCGCCTCTGGAGCCGCGACGTCGAAGACTCCGAAGCGATCATCTACGAGGACACCGGCCACGTGGCGATGTTCGAGCGCCCTGCGCGTTTCAACGCCGATGTGAACGCCTTCCTCACGCGCACGGCCGACTCGGTGCGGTCGTCGACGGCTGGTGTGCAGCGCCTCGAGGACCTGGCGACCGTGGCCAAGGCCGATGGCGAGGTCTGGGCCGACCGCCGCCTCGCGCCGCGGCCGGTGCTGGTGCCCGACAACGGGGAGCTCGACGCGTCGGATGCCGCCGCGGTCGAGAAGCTCTTGGCGGCTGAGCCAGCCGCCAAGAAAGTGCCGCAGTCGCGGCGCCGCAACGACGGGCGCCGGTAACCCTCGTGCTGCTCGCGACGGTGTGGCGGCGCGCCTGGGGCGACGACCCCGGAGCTGCCTGACCGCGCCGCCGGCCTGAGCGCTGCGCCCGCAATTCAGCCTGCGTCCATCCCTCCTGGTGTTGGCCGAAATGCCAGTTTTCGATACCGTCGTCTAGTGAGCTGGCGTGCTGTCCCCACGAGCTCCGCGGTCGCGGTGCTGCTGCTTCTCTTCCCTGCCACGGGCTGGGCTGCTGTCCCGCGGTCGGGCAACACCTTCTCCCCGACCACCGGCGCCGAGCTGATCGAGGCCGCGAACGCGATCTCGGCTGAGGGCGCGGCGAACGCGGCGTTCAAGGGCGTCATCCAGCTGACCTCCGCCCAGTACACCGTCGACCAGACCGTTTCGCTGACGAGCCTGGCCGAGGCGACGGTGCTCGGTCCCTCTGCTGGGCGGGCCACCATCACGAACAGCGGAGCGCCGATCACGCTGCTGCGGCTTTCGTCGCAGGTGGGCTCGCTGACGAGCGGCGTGTCGAACGTGAACTTCGTGGTCCAGGGCACGGCGCCGGGCAGCCTCGTCGCCGTCGACCTGCAGCGCGGCAGCCAGCTGCGCGACAGCTCCATCACCGTGCCGGCGTCGGCGTCGAAGGTCACGGCGCTGCGGATCTCGCCGAAGGAGGGCACGGCCTCGCCTGCGACTGCTGCGGTCGCCAAGCGGGTCGAAGTCAACTCCTCAGCGGTCGAGTCTCCCGGCGTCTCGGTCACCAACGGAGGCCAGTTCCTCAACGGCTCGATCCGCGGCGGCGCTCCGGCGCTGGCGATCGCGGGCGATCCATCGAACCCGGACCTGGGCAACGCCACGGTCGACGCCAGCACGATCCGGTCGTTCAACACGGGGTTCTCAGTGCCGGTGGTCCGGGTCCGGGGTGGCGGCAACCATTTGAAGACGGTGCTCTGGAGCACGTCGATCGACGGCATGTCGACGAGCGCGTCGCAGCTCATCGACATCGTCGGCCCGTCTGCGGCCTCCGGGTCGCTGGAAGCGGAGCTCGGGCAGCTTTCGCTCCGCGGGCCGTCGGGCAGCATCGGGGTGCAGGTCCGCGCCGGCGCCGGGACCTCGCCGCTGGGCGTGAAGATCCGCGGCCTGCTGTCGCTCGGGTCGCAGGTGGCGGTCGAGTGCGGCGGGAGCACGTCGGCGCTGACGAACGTGACCATCACGGCGATCTACCGCGCTGGCACCAACAACCAGAAGACCAACTGCGATCTCTTCGAGTCCGACCGGCGCGCGGTCGCCCCGACGTTCCGCGACGAGTCCGGCGGCGACTTCCGGCCCGTGTGGGATTCGTCGCTGGTCGACGGCGTCAGCGAGGCTGGCGTTCCGGCTCCTGCCGGTGAGATCGACCGTCTGGGGGCGCCGCGGTTTGTCGCGGTGCGTTCCGGTGGCGCCGGCGATATCGGCGCCCTGGAGTACCAGGTGACGCCGCCGGAGAACGTGTCGGCGTCGTACCTCACGCTGGGCAACCGCGGCAAGACGGTGCTGAACGGGTCCGCGACGGATCCTGAGCCGCTGGAGGAGTCGCAGCTGCAGTACCGGTGGACGCTGCCGGATGGCGGCAACCTCGACGCGCCGGTGTTCGTCTACCGCTTCACCTCGTCGGAGCCGCAGCAGGTCAAGTTCGCCGTGACCGACGTGACCGGTGTGACGGTCCGCCGGACGATCACGGTCCAGCCGAACATCCGCCTCGACGAGCCCGCGACCGATGTGAACCCCGATCCGTCGGACCCCGGCCCGACGCCCGATCCGGGCGACGGCGGAGATGGCGGCGACGGTGGTGACGGCGGCGATGGTGGCGACGGCGGCGGAGGTTTGCCGTTCAAGCCGGCGATCATCCCGGTGACGGTGCCGGAGATCCCGAGGGCCGTCACGGTGCCCGGTTCCGGCATCGATCCAAATCTGAAGCAGGACTTCCCGCCGATCCTCAAGAAGGTGACGGCCCCCAAGCGGCATGTGAAGACGAACCGCGTCGGGAAGCCCGAGTACGCGTCGGCGCGCAAGGGCGAGGCGGAGTTCGTCATCGAGACGTGGCGCAAGTCGGAGATGGACCTCGAGGTCTCGACGGTGCTCGAGGGCGAGGGCATGACCGTCGGCTTGCCGGTGGCGAAGGTGCCGCTCAAGCCGTTCAAGGGACGCAAGACGCTGCGCGTGGGCGCCAAGGTCGGCGGCAAGAAGCTCAAGCCGGGGCTCTACCAGATGACGATTGCGGCGACTCCGCGGCCTGGCGCCGTGCCCGAGCGCATCTCGTTCTTCGTGCGGGTGCTCCGGGCTAAGTAGGGCTGAGGCCGCCGCGCGACCAGGCACGCCGCCTCCGACTTCCAGTGGCGCGGCGCGCGTGGCGCGTCCGGGCGTGTGGGCGTGTGGGCTTGTGGGCGCGCAGCTAGCGGCGTTCACCGATCCGCAGCACGTCGACTGGACCCGCCCCGGCTCCGACGTCGCGGAGTCCGTTGAGGACCGCGTCCGAGGCGGCGGCGCGCGCCGCGGCGGCGGCTTCCGGGATGGTGCGGCCGCGCGCGAGGTGCGCGGCCAGCGTCGAGGAGTGGGTGCAGCCGGATCCGTGCGCGGCGCCGTCGGGGTGCCGCGGCCCCGCGAAGCGGTGGCGTTCGCCGCCAGGGCCAGCGAGCAGGTCGACGGCTTCGTCGCGGTGGCCGCCCGTCACCATCGCCCACGTCGGCCCGAGTTCGCGCAGGGCTTCGAGCAGCGCGTCGTCGGGCATGCCGCGCGCCGCGTCGTCGCCGATCAGCGCACGGGCCTCGGGCAGGTTGGGCGTGATCACGGTCGCCCGCGGCAGGATCAGGTCGCGCAGCGCATCGAGCGCATCCTCGGGAAGCAGCCGCGCGCCCGACTCGGCGATCATCACCGGGTCGTGCACGACCGGCACGCCGGGGCCGAGCAGCGCGAGCGCGCGGGCGACGGCTTCGATCGCTGCGACTGAGCCGAGCATCCCGATCTTGACGGCGCCGACGTCGAGGTCGCCCGCGACCGCTTCGACCTGCGCCACGATCATCTCGGGGCTGACCGCTTCGATGCGCGTGACTCCGACGGTGTTCTGCGCGGTGAGGGCCGCGATCGCCGAGGTCCCGTGCACGCCCGCTGCCGCAAACGCCTTGAGGTCGGCCTGGATACCAGCGCCGCCGCCGGAGTCGGATCCTGCGATCGTCAGCGCGACCGGCGTTCGGCTGCTGGGCTGTGGCTCACCGGGGGGCACGGCGCCGATCCTATGGAGCATGCGGCCTCGGACGCTCCGTGGTTCGGGACATCCGATGAGCGCGCGCCGCACCGGCATCAGAGCGCCCGCCGGCCAGCCAGGCGGTATCGACCGTCGATCGACCGCTCCACCCACCCAGAGAGCTCCAGGTCGGTGAGGGCATCTTCCAGCTGCTCGGGAAGCAGGCTGCTGGATGAGCGCACGAGCTCCTGCCGGGTATGCGGGCCGAGCACCAGCAGGTCGTGCACGACCGCCTGGGTGGCGTCGACCGGCCGCGCCTGCAGCGGCGCGCGCTCGGCGGGCGCGCCGATCGCCAGCCGCGGAGCCATGAACTCCACCCCGTCGACCACGCCAGACCCGCCTTCGCACAGCAGGCGGTTGCTGCCCGCGCAGCTCGGGCTGGCCAGCGAACCGGGAACGGCGTAGACGTCGACGCCGAGGTCGTGCGCATGGTCGACGGTGATCAGGGCGCCAGACCGCAGCGGGGCCTCGACCACGATGACCGCCGACGACAGCGCCGCGATGATCCGGTTGCGTGCGGGGAAGGTCCACCGCGCGGGCCGCGTCCCGGGCGGGAGCTCCGAGACGGCGGCGCCGGCCAGCAGGATGTCGTCGTAGAGCCGGTGGTGCGACTGCGGGCTGGGGCGGTCGGCGCCGCTCGCCAGGACGGCGATGGTCGTGCCACGGCCGGCGAGCGCGCCTTCGTGGCTTGCTCCGTCGACGCCGAGCGCCATGCCGCTCACGACCACCCCACCGACCTGCGCGATGCCCATCGCGATGTTGCGTGCCGCTTCGCGCCCGACGCGCGTCGGATGCCGCGTCCCGACCATCCCGACGGCGAGATCCGGGCAGCGGTCGAGCGCGCGCGGGTTGCCCGCCGCGTAGAGGACGGGCGGCGGATCAGCGAGCCCGCGAAGCGGCTCGGGATAGTCGGTCGAGCATTGGCAGGCCGCCGCCACGCCGGCCACCGCGCAGCGCTCACGCAGCTGGTCGCCAGACCAGTGGCTGAGCCGCCGCCCGAGTTCGGCCGCGCGCTCCGGGCTGACGCCAGCCGCGGCCCGCACGAGTTCGCCCGGTGTCGGCGCCAGTCCGACGCAGGACTCGGCGAGCGGCGGCTTCAACGGTTCGGGCGGCTTCGGCGGCGCCTGCGGGTCGAGCTCGCCAGGTGCCGCGGCCGCGACGCGCTCGTCGTGCTGAGCGGTGCCGCGGAGGATCGGAACGCTGCACAGCAAGGCGGTGAGCTCTGAGAGCGCCAGGCAGCGGTCGCAGGCGTCGACGCCGGGGTAGCCCGGCGTCGGGACCAGCCGCAGGCCGTGTGCCGCGCTCATGCCGCGACCTCGCCGGCCTCGTCGCTGACGAGGTCTTGCCGCATGGTGAGCGCTCTCGCTAGCGCGGCGCGCTCCACGTGCTCGGCGCCGCTCAGATCGGCGATCGTCCTCGCGACCCGCAAGACGCGGTTGGCGCCGCGCATCGACAGCGTGCCACGGGCGTACAGCTGGTCGAGGAGCAGCTTCGCCCTGGGTTCGACGTGGCCGTGTTCCCGCAGGCCGCGCTCGTCCAGAGCGCCGTTCACGCAGCCCTGGCGCGCGAGCTGGCGCTCGCGGGCTTGCTGGACGCGGCCCGCCACCTCGGCCGTCGTGGCCGTCGACTGCTGCGCGTCGTCCGGATCGGGCCGCAGGACCGGCGCGAGCAGGTCGATACGGTCCAGCAGAGGCCCGCTGATGCGGCGCCGGTACCGCTCGATCTCCGGTTCAGAGCAGCGGCAGGCGAGGCCGCCCCGACCGCAGGGGCACGGGTTCATCGCGGCGACGAACTGCACGTCGGTCGGCAGCTCGGCGGAGCGGCCGCCCCGGGCGAGGAAGACGGTGCCGTCCTCCAGCGGCTGGCGGAGCGCCTCGAGCGCCAATCGGGCGAACTCGCCGAACTCGTCGAGGAACAGCACGCCGAGGTGCGCGAGGGTCAGCTCGCCGGCGCGGGGCGGCGAGCCTCCGCCGACCAGCCCCACGGGAGAGATCGTGTGGTG
This sequence comes from Actinomycetes bacterium, assembly GCA_023404805.1. Lineage (GTDB taxonomy): Bacteria > Actinomycetota > Thermoleophilia > Solirubrobacterales > Solirubrobacteraceae > JAGIBJ01. The sequence continues at coordinate 11,916 of JAEYAL010000036.1, forward strand.
CGGGGCGCGAAACGGGGGACGTTCGGTATAGGTGGCCGCGCCTGCCTGTCCGGTGACTGAGCGGATCCGCATGACTTCGAGCGCCTCCTCCGGGAGCAGCGGCGGCAGGATCCCGGGGAGGCGCCGCGCCAGCATCGTCTTGCCGGTGCCTGGCGGCCCGACGAACAGCAGGTTGTGGCGTCCGGCAGCGGCCACCTCAAGCGCTTCGATGGCGTCGGCTTGGCCGCGGACATCGGCGAGGTCGGGGACTGGAGCTGCAGCCTCGGCGGCGCGCTGCTCCAGCGGCCGCGCAGGCCGCTTGCCGGCGAGGACGGCGATCGCCTCCTCGAGGGTCTCGACGGGCAGCAGTTCCAGGCCGTCGATCTGCGCCGCCTCATGCGCGCAGTCGGCAGGCAGCATCAGCCGGCGGAGCCCGGCGCTCCTCGCGGCCATCGCGATGGCGACGACGCCCGACACGGGGCGCACTTCGCCGGCGAGCGACAGCTCTCCCGCGAGGCCGACATCGTCGAGCTGCCCCGGCTCCAGCTGCCCGCTCGCGGCGAGCAGCGCGCAGGCGATCGGCAGGTCGAACGAGGAACCCCGCTTGCGCAGCCAGGCCGGCGCGAGGTGCACGACCATCCGCCGCTGCGGGAGCCGCATCCCGGCGTTGGCGATCGCGCTCTGCACCCGTTCGCGGGCCTCGCGGATCGCCGTGTCGCCGAGGCCGACCACGGTCAAGCCAGGGAGTCCAGGGCGGACGTCAGCTTCGACGCGGACGGGAACGGCGTCGAGCACGTCGAGGGAGAAGGTCGTCGATCGAGCGAGCACGATGCCGAAGCTACGGATGCAAATGCGCAGAAACTCCCCGCTTTGCACCAACTCTCAGCAGAAGCTGTGCCAACTCACGCCGGCTTGCCTGCTCCCCGCGTTGCCGGGCGTACGGTCGCCGCCATGGCACCCGACAAGCGCACCGCACTGGCCGTCTCCGGAGAGCACCTCGCCGCCGAACACCTCCGCCGGCGAGGGTTCAAGGTCGTCGCGAAGAACGCCCGCACGCGGTTCGGCGAGATCGACCTCATCGCGCACGGCGCGGGCACTCTCGTGTTCGTCGAGGTCAAGACGCGCCGCGCGGGGGGCAACGCTGGGACGCCCCTCGAAGCGATCACGCCACGCAAGACCAAGCAGGTGCGGCGCCTCGCGGCCGCGTGGCTCGTCGATACACCAGGACGGCCGAACGCCGATGAGATCCGCTTCGATGCCGTGGGCGTCACCGTCGACCGCGGCGGCGGCCTGGTGTCGCTCGACCACGTCGAGGGGGCGTTCTGACCGTGGCGCTAGTAGGCCTCTGGCGCGCCTTCGTACGCGATCGACGCGAACGAGCGGCGGTGGATCGCGGTGATCCCGGCGGTCTGGATCGCGTCGTGGTGCACGGTCGTGGCGTAGCCGACGTGCTCGTCGAAGCGGTGGTCGGGCCAGCGCTCGTGGGCGGCGCCGCGCATGAGCTGGTCGCGCACCGTCTTCGCGATCACGGACGCTGCGGCGATCGCGGCGCTGCGGCCATCGCCGCCCACCAGCGCCTCGCTGCGGGCATCGCCACCTCGCACGGGCACCGTGAAGCCGTCCGAGAACAGGAGCGTGCCGGGCCGGTCGACGCGGTCGAGCGCTTCGCCGAGCATCGCGAGGTTGCTGCGGTGCAGGCCGTCGCGGTCGAGCGTGCCAGGGCTGCGGACGACGACAGCGACGGCCACGGCGTGTTCGAGCACGGCGGCTGCGAGATCGCTTCGCAGGTGCTTGGGCACCTTCTTGGAGTCGTCGAGCCGCATCAGGCCATTGAGGACGCGCGGCGGGCGGCGCGTGCGCTTGGGCCCTTCATCGTGCTCGATCAGCGGGATCATCCGCACGGGCTCCAGCAGGACGGCTGCGGCCACGAGCGGGCCGGCGAGGCAGCCGCGGCCCGCTTCGTCGGCGCCGGCCACGAGATCGCCGCGTTCGGCGTCGGCCAGGATCAGCGCGGCGGCCTTCTCGCCGGGACGCGCTCGGGTCGCCTTCTTCTTCCGCGCAGGCGGCTTCCGCTTGGCGGGCGCCGCGGCGGCGGTGGGGCGCTCCGCAGCCGGGCCGGTCCCAGCGCGTTCGCTCAGATCGGCACGCGGCGCAGCTGCGGCCGCTGGCACGCCGACGGGCAGCCCGTCGGCGGCGAGCGGTTCTCCATCCGCGACCAGCGGCTCCGGGCCGACAGCCAGCGGCGCTCCGCCAGCCGGGCTGAGCCCGGCGGCGGCTGGGTCCTGCGGCCTAGAGGCCGCCAATGCGTTTGGGAGGCCAGTAGGTGGCAAAGGCGCGGCCGATCACGAGATCTCGCGGCAGGGGCCCCCAGAAACGGGAGTCCTCGCTGTTGCCGCGATTGTCACCCATCATGAAGTAGTGCCCGGCGGGGACCGTGAACTCCTTCAGGTTGCACATGTCGTCTTCGCAACTCTGGGCGTACGGCTCGTCGACCGGCTTGCCGTTGCGGATGACGTGGCCGTTCTCGACCCGCAGCTTGTCGCCCGGCTCGCCGACAACGCGCTTGACGTACGCCTGCTTGAGCTTTCCGTCCTTGGGCTTGAGGCACGGCTGGTCGTCGCCGACCGGCGCGCCGCACTTGTCGGCGACCATCTCGCCAGCACCGGACGGCGGGTTGAAGACGATGATCTGGCCGTTCTTCGGATCCCCGAAGTTGTTGCCGACCCGGTTCACCAGGATGCGCTGGCCCTCAGCGAGGGTCGGCACCATCGACGGCGACGGGATCTTGTACGGCTTGACGAGGAACTGCTGGATCAGCAGCGCCAGGACGAGCGCGCCGATGACGACGAGGATCGTCTCGAGCCAGCTGTGCTCCTCCTCCTCGGCTGCGGCCTTCTTGTCGCGGGCCACGGGTCAGTCCCGCCAAGGGGACGGGGCCAGGGCGCCAGCGCCCGCCGGAGCACCGGCGGCAGGAGGCGACCCCGCGAGGACGGGACGGAGCAGGAGGTCGTGCACGGCAGACACTGAACCACACCCGGTGGTCACCATGCGCCGCCGGGCGGAAGCTGTCACTGGCGAACGTCGACCGCGCCTGCGCGGTCCAGCGGCCAATAGGTCGCGATCGCCCGCCCGATCAGCCATTCGCTGCGGACTGGGCCCCAGAACCGCGAGTCGTCGCTGGCGTCGCGGTTGTCGCCCAGCAGGTAGTACGAACCGGGCGGCACCGTGATCACGGACCCGTTGCACTCCGGGAGCGCGCACGACTGCGCGTACGGCTCGCTCATCGGTTTGCCGTTGCGGACCACATGCCCGCCCTTCAGCGCGATGCGGTCGCCAGGCAAACCGACGACCCGCTTGATGAACGTCTGGCTGGAACGCCCCTGCGTCGCCACCGCGCACAGCTGGCCCGCCGGCCGCGGCGCGCCGCACTGCGTCGCCGCGAGCTTGCGGTCGGCGCCCAGCGGAGGATGGAACACGATGATCTGGCCGCGCTGAGGATCCGAGAACCGGTTGCCGATCCGGTTGACGAGCACGCGCTGGCCCTTGACCAGCGTCGGCGCCATCGAAAGCGACGGGATCTTGTACGGCTTGACCAGGAACTGCTGGATGAGCACGGCCAGCAGCAGAGCCCCTACGACGACGAGCACGGTCTCTGCGAAACGACGAACGCCCGTCACCTCGGCGGCAACGGGCGTCGTCTCAGATTTGGTGCGGCGGAGCCGCATCAGCCAACTCGCCCGAAGGCGACCGACTACTTCTCGTCGGCAGCCGGCTCGTCGGCAGCGGCCTCAGCCTCGGCGGCCGGAGCCGCCTCAGCGGGCGCCTCAGCAGCCGGAGCCTCGTCCGCCGTCTCGACGACGTCGGCGGTCGCCTCGGCCTCAGCAGCGGCGGCGGCCTCAGCGGCAGCAGCGGCCTCAGCCTCTGCGGCCTCAGCGGCAGCAGCCTCGGCGGCGGCGATCGCAGCCGGGTCGTGGATCAGGCCCGGCTCGACGACCTCTTCCGGACCGGTGTAGCGGCGCTCGCGGACGCGAGCAGCCTTACCAACGCGGTCGCGGATGTAGTAGAGCTTCGCGCGACGCACGTCACCGCGGGCCGGAACCTCGATCTTCTCGATCTTGGGCGAGTGGACCGGGAACTGGCGCTCGACACCAACACCGAACGACTGCTTGCGGACGGTGAACGTCTCGCGGACGCCGTGGCCCTGGCGCTTGATGACCACGCCCTCGAAGACCTGGACACGACGGCGGCTGCCCTCGATGACCTGGAAGTGCACACGGACGCGGTCGCCCGGCTGGAAGTTGGGAACGCGGCGCAGCTGCTCGCGCTCGAGGCTCTCGATGACGGTGCTCATAAGACGAAAAGGTGGTTGCGCGGGCGCGGCGGTTGGCACGCGCGGGTCGCCCATCGTAGCGGCTTGACCTGCAGGCGGGCCGCTCGGCCGTCGCTGCACGCGTGAACCCTCAGCAACGCGCACGCGGCGCGGCGAGGGATGAGCACAGAGTAGCGGTCAGCCGCGATCGAGGCGTGCACCCGGTGCAGCCTGCCCGCGGAGACGTGCCTGCTCACGGCGCCAACGCTCGATCTCAGCGTGGTTTCCGGACAGCAGCACGTCTGGAACCGGCCAGCCGCGCCAGTCAGCTGGGCGCGTGTAATGCGGGTATTCGGGGTCGCCGTCGAGGTCGGCCGAGAACGACTCCTCCCCCGCCGAATCCGCGTGGCCGAGCGCGCCCGGCAACTTCCGGACCACGGCGTCGGCGACCACCATCGCTGCCAGCTCGCCGCCAGCCAGCACGTATTGACCGAGCGACACGCGGTCGGTGCAGAACTCCTCGAGGATCCGCTCGTCGAAGCCCTCATAGCGGCCGCAGAGCAGCGTGATCGCCGGCTCCTGCACCAGCTCGTCGACGAGCACGTCGTCGAGGACGCGCCCGTTCGGCACGAGCGCGATCACGCGGCGCTGCGCTTTCAGCTCGACCGGGTCGACGCCGTAGAGCCCACGCAGGCCCGCCTCCATCGCGTCGATCCGCAGCACCATGCCCGCGCCTCCGCCAAACGGGGTGTCGTCGACCTGGCGGCCCGTCAGCGGCGTGAACGGCCTGGGATCAAGCGCACGCACCTCGTGGCCCGCCTCGATGGCGTTGCGCACGTGGCGCTGGCCCTTGAACCAGTCCAGCGAATCGGGAAAGAGGGTGACGACGTCGAGCTGCATCGAAAGTGGAACCTGCAGAGAGTGTGGCGCGGCGAGCGCCGCTCAGGCGTCGCCGTCGATCGCGAGGAACTCCGCGTCGACCGTGATGGTGCGGCCAGCCGGGTCGATCTCCACGATCGCGTCCTTGACCAGCGGCACGAGCAGCTCGCCAACCGCTTCGACGCCGCGCACGACGAGCGCCTCGCACGACGGCAGCGCCATCAGCTCGGCGACCTGGCCCAGCGCGCGGCCGTCAGCGCCAGCCACGGCGCAGCCGACCAGCTCGTGGGCCCAGTACTCGTCGTCGTCCAGCGGAGGCGCATCGGCGTTGCTGGCTTCCAGCGTCTTCCCGCGCAACAGGTCAGCGGCGGTTCTGTCGCTGGCGCCCGCCAGCCGCAGGATCGGCTTGGCGTCGGTTCCAGCGCGCCGTTCGACGGCGCGAGGCTCGGCCTCACCCTCGACCCACAGCTGCGTGCCCTTGGCCAACAGCGCGGGGACGGCAGCCACCACGTAGAACGACCCGTCGAGGCCGTGGCCTTTGCCGACGGTGCCGGCGAAGACGCGCTCAGGCGGCGCGGCGCGGCCCGTCACTGAACGATGTCGACGAGCACGCGGCGCCCGTCACGCACCGCGGCAGCCCGGACGAGCTGGCGGACGGCGTTGGCGGTGCGACCGCCACGGCCGATCACGCGGCCGTAGTCGCCCGGGTCGAGCGACAGCTCGAGGACGACGGTGCCCTCGTCGCCGCCGGGGGCTTCGGAGATCGAGATGGCGTCCGGGTTCCCGACCAGCGGGCGGACCACCGTCTCGAGCATCTCGCGAGCTGCGGCGGCGTCGCTCATGCGAAGGAGGTGGGGCTAGGCCTTGATGCCCTGCAGGCGCAGGAGCTTCTTGACCTGGTTCGACGGCTGGGCGCCGACGGACAGCCAGTGCTTGACGCGCTCCTCGTCGACCGAGATGGTCGAGGGCTCCGTCTGCGGGTTGTAGCGGCCGACGATCTCGAGAATCCGTCCGTCACGCGGGGAGCGCTGATCGGTGGCGACGATACGCCAGATGGGATTTTTCTTCCCGCCGATGCGGGTGAGACGAAGACGAACCATGCGACCGGGGAGAATAGCGAGCCTGCGGGCGAAACGCGGCGTGCCCGTCGAGCCAATGCCGAGACAGGCGGTCCGGGTGCCCTACTTGCGCCCCATCTGCGCCATCAGCGCAGCCATGTCCGGGCCCTTGCCGCGCGACATCTGCTTCATCACCTTGCGCATCTGCTCGAACTGGTTGATGAGCTTGCCGACCTCTTGGATCGTCGTGCCCGAGCCAGCCGCGATGCGGCGCTTGCGCGACCCGTTGATGATCTTCGGGTTGCGGCGCTCCTCCGGCGTCATCGACAGGATGATCGCCTCCAAGCGGTCGACGGCGCGGTCGTCGACGTTGACGCCCTTGAGCTGCTTGCCGACGCCCGGGAGCATCCCGAGCAGGCTCGAGAAGGAGCCCATGCGGCGCATCATCTTGATCTGCTTGAGGAAGTCGTCGAAGGTGAGCTCGCCACGGCGCATCTTGCGCTCCATGTCGCGGGCTTCTTCTTCGTCGGCGTGCTTCTCTGCCTGCTCGATGAGCGACAGCACGTCGCCCATGCCGAGCAGGCGCTGGGCCATGCGGTCTGGGTGGAACCGCTCGAAGTCCGGGATCTTCTCGCCCGTGGAGGCGAACATGATCGGCTTGCCGGTGATCGCCTTGACCGACAGGGCGGCGCCGCCGCGGGCGTCGCCGTCGAGCTTCGTCATCACGACGCCGTCGAGCGGCACGGCGGCGCCGAAGTTCTCGGCGACGTTCACCGCGTCCTGACCCGTCATCGCATCGACGACGAGCAGGGTGTTGTCCGGGCGGACGGCCTCGCGGACGCGCTTGAGCTCGTCCATGAGCTCTTCGTCGATCGACAGGCGGCCCGCGGTGTCGACGATCAGGACGTCTTTGCCGGCCTTCGTGGCCTCTTCGAGCGCCCAGCGGGCGATCGTGACGGCGTCGACGTCGGTGCCGCGCTCATAGACCGTGGCCCCGGCGCGCTCGCCCATCGTGACCAGCTGGTCGACGGCCGCCGGGCGGTAGATATCGCAGGCCGCCAGCGCGACGGACGAGTTGTACTGGTCCTTGAGCAGGTGGGCCAGCTTCGCCGCGGCGGTCGTCTTGCCCGAGCCCTGGAGGCCGGCGAGCAGGATGACCGTCGGCGGCTTGCCGGCGAACTGCAGGTCGGAGCTCTCGCCGCCGAGGAGGTCCACGAGCTCCTCGTGGACGATTTTGATGACCTGCTGCCCCGGGTTCAGCGACCCGACGACGTCGGCCCCGAGCGCCCGCTCCTTCACCGTGGAGGTGAACTGCCGGACGACCTTGAGGTTGACGTCGGCCTCGAGCAGGGCGAGGCGCACCTCGCGCATCGCCGAGTCGATGTCGCCCTCGGTCAGGGTGCCGCGCTGGCGGACCCCGTCGAGGGTCGACTGAAGGCGTTCAGATAGCGCGTCGAACATCGCGCGTAAGGCTACGCGTTCGGCGCGTTTCCTGAGCCCTTCGCAGGCGAAGTGTCGGGGAAGGCGTTGGCCAGGCCCTTCGCCGCCTCGGTGAACTCGGTCGGGATGACGAAGATCTTCGACGCGTCGCCCTCGGCGAGCTTCGGCAGCATCTGCAGGTACTGGTAGGCCAGCAGCGACTGGTCGGGGTTCGACGCGTGGATCGCCTCGAAGACGTTGTTGATCGCCTTCGCCTCGCCCTCGGCCTCGAGGATCCGGGACTCCCGCTCGCCCTGCGCCTGCAGGATCGCGCTCTGGCGCTCGCCCTCAGCCCGGAGGATGCGCGCCTGGCGCTCACCCTCGGCCGTGAGGATCTGCGACTCGCGGGAACCCTCGGCGGTGAGGATCGTCGCGCGCTTGTCTCGCTCGGCGCGCATCTGCTTCTCCATCGCCTCCTGGATCGAGGTCGGCGGGTCGATCGCCTTGATCTCGACGGTGGCGATACGGATGCCCCACTGGCCCGTCTTCTGGTCGAGGACCGCGCGGAGCGCGTCGTTGACCGTGTCGCGGCCCGTGAGCGCGCCTTCAAGCGTGAGCCCGCCGACCACGTTGCGCAGCGTGGTGATCGTGAGCTGCTCGATGGCCTGCAGCGGGTTGGCGATCTCGTAGGTGACGGCCTTGGGGTCGGTGACCGTGAAGTAGATGACCGTGTCGATCTGGACCGTGACGTTGTCGGCGGTGATGACCGGCTGCGGCGGGAACGTGACGACCTGCTCGCGGAGGTCGATCAGCGGCTGGACCTTGTCGATGAACGGCACGATCAGCGTGAGGCCCGGCTCCAGCGTGCGCTGGTACTTGCCCAGCCGCTCGACGATCCCGCGGCGCTGCTGCGGGATGATCCGCACCGAGCGCAGCAGGAAGAAGAGGATGAAGATCGCAAGCGCGATCGCGATGTAGACCCCCACCCCGGGGGCGTCGGCGGCGATGACCATGGTTTAGGGAACCTCAGTGGTGGCGGCCGGAGCGACGATCAGCGTCGCGCCCCGGACCTCGTGGATTTCGACGTCTGCCCCCGCGGGGATCTGGGCGAGGCTGTCGCCGAACGGCTTGGCCGACCAGATCTCGCCGTCGACCGTGACGGCACCGGTGCCGGCACGCCCGTCGATCACCTGCGTGACCGCCCCGACGCGCCCGACGAGCCGGTCGACGTTGCTCTGCAGCGAGGGGCCCTTGTCGAGCTGGCGCTTGGCGATCGGGCGGAGCAGGCCGCTGAGCACGAAACCTCCCAGACCGAAGATCGCCCACTGGATCAGCGGGTCGGCGCCGGCGGCCTCGGCGACCGCCGCACCGATCGCGCTGATCGCGAAGAAGATCGGAAAGAACGTGGTCGAGACGATCTCGATCACGGCCAGGCCGATGGCCAGAAGCACCCAGAACAGGATTGACATGTGCGGCGACTCTACCCTTCGCACATCTGGAAAGGCGAGGGTTGACCGACAGGTGCCGGAACGCCGGTATTTGGCGCGAACGCCGCCCGTCCTACCGCAGCAGCGCGCTGGCGAAGTCGTCGGCGTCGAACGGCCGCAGGTCCTCGACGCCTTCGCCGACGCCGACGAGCTTGACCGGGATCTTCAGCTTGTCGGCGATCGCGATGGCGATGCCGCCCTTGGCGGTGCCGTCGAGCTTGGTGAGCACGATCCCGTCGACGGGCGTGACCGACGAGAAGATCTCGGCCTGCCGCAGCCCGTTCTGGCCCGTGGTCGCGTCGATCGTGAGAAGCGTCTCGTGCGGGGCGCCGTCGAGCCGCTTGGAGATGACGCGGCGGATCTTGCCGAGCTCGTCCATCAGCTGGTCCTGCGTGTGGAGGCGGCCAGCGGTGTCGATCACGACGACGTCGGCGTTCGTCGCGATCGCGCGGTCGATCGCCTGGAACGCCACGGCGCCCGGGTCGGAGCCCTGCGGGCCCGTGACCACCTCGGTGCCGGAGCGCTCGCCCCAAACCTGCAGCTGTTCGACGGCTGCGGCGCGGAAGGTGTCGGCGGCGCCGAGGACGACCTTCAGGCCGAGCGTCGTGCGCAGGTGATGCGCGAGCTTGCCGGTCGACGTCGTCTTGCCGGTGCCGTTCACGCCGACGACCAGGATCACGCTCGGGCGGGCGCGCAGGTCGATCGCGCGGGCTTCCTCGGTCGAGACGGTGGCGCCCTCGGCCAGCAGCTTCGTCAGCTCGTCGGTGAGGACTTCGCCGGTCGCGCCGCCGCCAGCGATCTCCTCGAGGCGGGCGACGATGCGGGCCGTCGCGGGGGCGCCGACGTCGGCGCCGATCAGCGCCTCCTCCAGGCGCTCCCACGCTTCGGCGTCGAGCGTGTCGAACAGCGTCGCGCGGACCTCGGCGCCCAGCGCCTCGCGCGTGCGGCCCAGGCCTTCGCGGAAGCGCTTGAAGAACCCGCGGCGCTTCTCCTCTTCGACGGGCCGAGGCGCAGCAGCGCCCTCGGGCAGGAGTACGAGATCGGACCAGTCGCGAGCCATTGCGGCCTGCGACGATACCCGGCAGGTCGCCGGTGGCGTCCGTCCCACCCCGAGGTCCTCCCGCTTTGAGCCCGCCCATCGAGATCCGCCCCGCCTCGTCCGACGAATCGCCGGGACGTGAGCTGATCACCGCGATGCTCGCCGAGCTCGACGCGCTCTACGGCAAGCGCAAGGGGTTCCGGCCGACGGCGACCCCGGACGAGCTGCGCGCGCCGCACGGCGCGTTCTTCGTCGCGTGGAAGGGCCACCAGCCCGTGGCGTGCGGCGGCTTCAAGCAGCTCGAGGGCACACTCGCGGAGGTCAAGCGGATCTACGTGATCCCGAAGTTCCGCTCGCGCGGGATCGCCTCTGATCTGCTCGGGCTCATCGAGCAGCGCGCCCGCGAGGCCGGCTACGAGCGCCTGCGCCTACAGCACGGCGCCGACCAGCCGCACGCGCTCGCGCTCTACACCGGCGCCGGGTACCACGCAATCGACGATTACAACGGCAACGTCTACGCGGCGCACTGGGCCGAGAAGACGATCGCGTAGGCGCCGCGCGGATGGCGGGGATCAGCATGGGCCGACTGGCGGCCGCCGCGGCGCTGGCTGGTTTCGAGGGAGCGCCTGCGGACGACGCCGTCGTCGCTGAACTCGGGACGGACGCCGCCGCCGCGCTGGCTGACGGCTCGGCCGACTTCGTGGTCGGCGACGGCGTGCTCTCGGCCGGGCCGCAGGCCATGCAGACCGCGCTCGCCGAAGCCGCGCGCCTGCTGCGCGACGGCGGCGTGGCCGTGTTCGCGTACCCCGCTGCTCCGGGCGCACTGCCGAGCCTGCTCTCGCGCGCGCTCGGGCGGCGCGCCGCCGAGCGCCAGCTGGCCTCAGGCGACGCGGCCGGCGCCAAGGCCGCCGTCCTCTCGCACCTCGGACTGGCAGCCGGATCGGCGCCGGATGGCGGCCTCTACAAGGCTGCGGTGTCGACCCAGCTCGCGCTGCTCCAACAGCGCGACCCGGACGCGCTGCTCCGCGACGAGCTCGGGCCGCACTGGAGTCCCGTCGCCGTCGCCGACCTGGCAGCGCAGGCGCAGGCGCACGGCCTCGCCTACGCGGGCGAACTGCTCCCGGGCGACCGCTGGCGCGAGCGGACGCCGTCGGCCGTGGCGAGCGAGATCGAGCGCGCCGCCGGCCCTGCCGCCAGCGACCAACAGCAGTACGTCGACGACCTCGTGGGCGCCGTGGCGCACGAGTCGGTGTTCGTGAAGCGCGCTGCTCCCTCGGCACCCGCAGGCGCGGCGGGGGACGCGGCCTCGGACACCGCCGCGCCCGCTGGAACTCCGGCCGTGCGCGCCTACGACGCCGTCCTCTACCCCTCCCGCCCGATCCTCGAGTGTCAGCCGAGCCGCATGGCGGCGGTCGCCGCGCTGGCCGGCGTGGCGCCGCCGGACCTCGCTGGCGCCACGGTCGTCGACCTCGGCTGTGGCATCGCGACCAACCTCCTCTCGATCGCCGCGCGCCGCCCTGACGTGACCGCGATCGGCGTCGACCCGAGCGGGGGCCAGATCGACTTCGCGGCCTCGCTCGCCGCCGACGCGGGGCTCACGAACGCCTCGCTCGTGCAGGACACGCGCGCGCCGCTCGACGACGGCACCGCCGACTTCGTGATGGCGCACGGCGTCATGACGTGGGTCGACGCCGGCAACCGCGCCGCGGTCGTCGCCGAAGCAGCGCGCATCACGCGCCGCGGCGGGCTGGTGCTGCTGTCCTACAACGTCAGCCCCGGCGCGCTCTACCGCACGCTCACCCGGTCGATCGGCCGCCGCGCTGCCCGCGCCGCGATCGAGGCGGGCGATCCGCGCGCGGCCCGCGACGTGCTCATCGGCCGGCTTCAGGCCGCCGCGCAGTCGGCTGGCGAGCGGTCGCTGCATGGGCTGCTCGCCGCAGAGGAGGCCGAGCGCGTCGCCCAGGTCGAGCCGGGCACGCTCTTCCACGACGAGCTCAACGACGACTGGACGCCGCTCGCCGTGTCCGAAGTCGCTGCGCTCGCCGCCCGCCACGGGCTGGCCTACGTCGGAGAGCTGCGCCCGGGCGACCGGTGGCGGGCGCGCTTCGCGGAGCCGGGAGTGCGCAACATCATCAAGCACGCCGGGCCATCGGCCGTCGCGCAGCAGCAGCTCGTCGACGACATGCTCGGCTCCGAGTTCCATCTCTCGCTGTTCGTGCGCGGTGCGGCCCCCAAGGAGCCGATCGGCGGGGGCGCCCGGCGTGCGGCTGGTCCGCCCGCGGCGCAGTGGCATGTGGCGAACGCCTCGGGCGCCGCGTGGCCGGAGCTCCCTGAGGCCGACCGCAGCGCCGTCGCAGCCGAGATCTCAGGCGCCGGCGCGGCCGGGCTGTCGATCGGCGATCTAGCAAGCCGCACGGGGCTCGCGCCGGACGCCGTACGCGCGATCGCGTCGCAGTTCGACGCCTACGGCCTGGCGCGCCTGGAGCTCGAGCCTGAGCTCCTCCCCGCCGCGGATCAGGCCGGGGAGCGTCCCGAGGCGTCGGCGCTGGCGCGCGCCGAGCTGCGCAGCGGCCAACAGCGGGTGTCGTCGCTGCATCACCTCGACGTCGACCTCGACAACGCGCTCTTCCGGGAGCTGGTGCTCCTGCTCGACGGCACCCGCGACCGCGCTGCGCTCGCGGATGCGATGCGCGCGCTGCCGCACGACGGCGCCGCCGCGTTCGCAGACGGGCTCGACGAGCGCTTGCAGGCGCTCGCGAACGCCGGCGTGCTGCGGGCCTGACGGCCGGAAAGCGGGAAGCCGGGCTGCGCGGCGCGGAGAC
>JAEYAL010000067.1 GCA_023404805.1 Actinomycetes bacterium
CCGCTGGCCGGCTGCGTGAACGCGAAGGCGATCGCGAGCACCGTCGGCAGGACGGCGCCCTGGTCGGCGCTGCGGTGGAAGCGCCGGCGGGCGGCGAGCCCGTGGAGGTAGTGGTGCACCGTGTCGCTGAGCGCGTCGACGGTGACCGAGGGCCGCAGCTCGCGGCCCAGGGCGCGCACGCCGCGGATGGTGAGCGTGCGCAGGTGCTCGCGGCGGTCGTCCTCGATCTCGTGCAGGACCGCGGCGACGGCCGGCGACCCGTCGCAGGCGGCAAGCGCGAGGAGGTAGAGGCGCTCGCCGTCGCGCGTCAGCTCCTGCGCGGCGGGCGCGGCGGAGTCGACGGTCGTCTCCAGCGCGTGCTCAAGCGCGGCCGGGTCACCGGCTTCAAGCCCAGTGATGCCGTCGGCGTAGCGCTCGGCCGTCTCTGCGAGCACCGCCTGCATCCGCAGCCGGTAGGCCCGCAGCGCCGTGATCAGCAGCGCCTCGCGGTCGAAGCTCCAGCCGCGCAGGTTGCCCGACGCGGCCGCCTCAGCGGAGCTCCCGCCAGCGCGGCTGGCGGCGACGTTCAGCCGGTAGCGGACCGACGATGCGGAATACCCGGTGAGCTCGCCGATCCGCTCCGGCGTGACGGCCGACAGCAGCTGGGCAGGGGCAAGACTGTGGACCGCCGCAATCGTGGCTTCGCCGATGGCGACATCCGGATCTTCCTGGCCGCGCGGCGCGCTCAAGCGGCCGACCGTGATGACGCTGTTACAGGCATGTCTGAACATACATACCTGATACGCGCCGTCAGTACACGAAATTAATATGTAATGGCCGCTGGAGGGGTGCGTGCACCACCGCGCAGCCGAAGGGTCAGCCGCGCAGGCCCTTGGTCAGCGCGTGGAAGCCGGGCCGTTCGGTCCCATCGGCGTTGAGCACACCGGAATCCCAGCGGCTGTCGGCGGCCTTCGGCGCCCCGCGCCACTGCCAGAAGTACCAGCGGGTCGCACGCGTATGACGCTTGGCCATCGTGAACGTGTGACTGATCACCTTCGCGGCGCGCTGCTCGTCGTATCCCCATTTCGGGGAGTCGCCGAACTTCACCCAGCCGGCGGTCTCCGTCACCCACAGCTGGCCCTTCAGGGTGCGCTCGAGCTTTTTCAGCGACGCATCGGTGAAGCGGTTCTGGTCGCCGTAGACGTGCACGGCCCACACCTTCACCTTGCCCTTGGCAAGCTTCTGGAAGGCGGGAAGGAACTTGTTGGAGATGCCCTTGCCGGTGAGGATCGCGGGCGACGTGACCGTGCAGCCTGCGCACGACTGCTTCGCCGCCTGCCAGTACTGGAACGCGAGCTTCGGGTTGCGGACCGTCGGCTGCAGGATGTAGTTGGCCTCGTTCCACGGCGTGAGGGTGTTCCACCACGGGTAGCGGCCCTTCAGCCAGCGGATCAGGCCGGAGTACTGGGCGACGGACGGCTTGCTCGAGCCCTTGCCTTCGGTCCAGCTGCGGTCGATCGCCAGCAGCGGGCGGGCGCCGGCGCTGTGGGCCGCGGCCATCCAGCTGTCGAGCTGGGCGGTCTTCTCAGCGCTGCCCTGCGTGTCCCAGTCGACGGTCCGGCGCACGTCCTTCAGCGGCAGCGCGTTCCAGCGGGCGTCGACGAACATGTCGGGACGGTTGTCGCCGTAGCCGAACGTCGCCGCCGAAGCCGCAGGAGCAGAGAGCAGGAGCGCGCTGGCTGCAAGGGCCAGCGCAAGACGGACGCGGCCGCCGCGCAGAGTCGAGAGCATCAGGGGGAGGTGGGTCGGAGGGCACCCGGCGAGAGCAGCCGGCTGTCGCTCTCTTGATCGGCCCGGCGGGCGGGTGCCTAAGCGTCTCGGCGTCTCAGCGGTACTCCACCAGCGTGCTGCCCCCAGGCACCGCATTGGGCCCGATTGTGGTGACAACTACGCGCTTGCCCTTGGCGGGCCGCGGCACCGTCAGCGAGGTCCCCGTCGACACCCGCACGGCCTTCGCGCTGCCGACCTGCACGTCGTACGCGGTCGCCCCGCAAACCGGCGACCAGGTGATCGCCGTCGCCTTCTTGGAGAGCGTCTTCTTACCCTGCTTGGCCTTGATCGGCGCCGCCTTCTTGAACAGGACGCTGCCCGGGCCCGCGAGGGTCGCGGCGGCCTCGGAGGTGTAGCTGCCGAGCTCGATCGTCGACCGGGGTGTGCCGCCGTTCATCACGACCACGCTGATATCGGCCCGGCCCGCGCCCGGCAGCGGCGTGACCGACAGCGTGCCCTTGGCCGACTTCGTCGTCGGCGTCACTTCGGCGATCACGCGGCCTGAGTCCCCGGCGGTGCGCTCGACGAACCGCAGCGCCTGGTCCTTGACGCCCTTCGCCGCCCACGACACCTTCGGCGCGCACTGGGAGGCGTCGATCTGGGCGCTCACCTCGGGGTCGCTGAGCGGCGTGGCGAACTTCGGCGCGGCCAGTGCCGGAGCACCCGCGCCGACGGCCTGCACGGTCCAGGTCCCCGCCGCAGGCTCCTTGAGCACGATCGTCATCGACGACTCGA
Organism: Actinomycetes bacterium; assembly: GCA_023404805.1. Classification (GTDB taxonomy): domain Bacteria; phylum Actinomycetota; class Thermoleophilia; order Solirubrobacterales; family Solirubrobacteraceae; genus JAGIBJ01. The sequence continues at coordinate 2,545 of JAEYAL010000067.1, forward strand.
GCGGGTCGAGCAGTGTCACGATCTTGTTCGTCGAGACGGACTTCTCACCGGCGAGCGTCGCCTTCGGGCCGCTTGGGCCGCGCAGCTCCAGCGTCGGCGCCTTGCCCGGGCCGCCCGCGGCCGTCGCGATCCTGACCACGACGAGGTCCTGGCCGGGCTTCACCTTGAAGCTCTTGGCTTGGCCAGCCGCTGCGGCGCGGCGCGCCTGCGCAGGCGCCGCCGGCGGGATCGGAACGGGTTTGTCGGCCTTGAACGACGACAGGTCGCACGTGGCGTTGCCCGACAGCGAGTGGCCGTCGTAGTCGTAGACGCCGCCCATCTTCACGCCGAACACGTCGCCGCAGGCCCCGATGCGGGTCGGCGCCGGGCCCTCGATGATCACGTCTCCGTACACGCCGTGGCCGCGGATGCTCATGTTGGTGCGCGCCCAGACGTAGAAGGCGCCGATGCCGGCCATCCGGCGCTGGTCGTACCAAAACTCGCCGAGACCGCTGCGCACGCTCACGAGCGAGCCGCCGGTCGGATCGGTGAAGCCGACGTTCAGGTTGCCCCCGATCAGGCCCTGGTTCGGGTAGAGCGACAGCTGGCCGCTGCCGATCGGCTGGTCCCAGATCTTCGCGTCGAACTTGCCCGACAGCGCGACTGCGTTCGTGTCGGTGACGTCGAAGTTGCTCCACGATGCCGAGAGCTCGCCGTCGAGCGACGCGAACTCGCTCGGCTTGAGCGGCACGGTGCCGAGGAACGGGATCGTGATCGACTTCGCGTCGGCGTTCTTGGGGCCTGCGCTGACGCCGAGCTTGACCGACGCCTTGCCCGCGCCGTTGCTGTCCCACGCGCGCAGCGGGATGGTCGCGCCTCCGCGCTGGAAGTAGAGGCCGAACGGCCCGCGCTTGTTGAGGCCGTCGAACGAGAAGCTCGCCGACTCGAAGTACCCGCCGAAGCCCGGGATGCCGGTCGTCGTGATCGATCCCTCGAGCGACTTGGCGACCTCGTCGTCGACCACGGTCGGCGGGTCGCCGTCCTTCTCGCCGGGGATCGTGAGCGTGCCCCAGTTGTCGGTCGGCTTGCCGTCGTCGTCGACCTTGAGGTCGGACTTGCCCTTGAGGAAGTTCAGCTCGACCTTGCCGCCGATGGTCCACTGATCGAGCGCCCAGGAGTAGGCGAGCTTGACCTCCTTCAACGCGAAGATCTTGTTGTTGAACACCCGCTTGAACGTGGGGCCGGCGTTGGCGATGCCGTCGAGCTTGCCCTCCAGCGCCGTCGCGCCACTGGTGTTGTCGGTCGTGACCTTGGCGGTCACGCCCACCGTCTTGCCGTCGTCGCCCTTGCCGTTCTTGAAGACGTTGTCGAGGACGCTCCACTTGTACTGCTGGGCGAAGTCGGCAGGCACCGCGAGCTTGACCGCGACGGTCGACACGCCGGACGCCCCCATCTCGATCGACTCCTGCGCCGTGACGGGGAAGCCCGCGAGCTTCTTCATCTTCGTCGCCGAGGCGGGGATCCCGCCGCCGCTGTTGGCGACCGCGAACGACGTCTTCGTCAGCGCGGTCTCGAAGGTGATCGTGTTCCCGTCGGCTAGCAGCGCGCCGACCGGGATCGACGTGCCCTTGAACGGCAGCGTCACGGCCCACCAGCCGCCGCCGTCGAAGCCGACCGTGCGGCGTGAGCTGTCGAACTTGGCCTTGGTGTCCTCGCCGTGCGGGGTGAAGTCCAGGCCGTTCATCCGGAACTCCTTGACGGACTCCCACCGCTCGGGCTCGGTCGTCTGGAAGCACTGGCCGGTCGCCACCATCGACGTCTGGTAGTCGAGCTTGGTGAGGCACCCGGGCTTCTTGAAGTCGACGACCGTGTCGACCTGTGGCGTCAGCACGCGCTCCTTCACGCGGCAGCGGCCGGCGTCGTCGAGCTCGTTCTCGCCGGCTTCCAGCTGGATGCAGACGTTGGCGTCGAGCGCCCTCAGCGTCACGTCGGCGCCGGGGTCGACGCCCTCGATCGCGTAGGTCCCGGTGGCCGTCGACTTGTCTTCGATGCGGCGCGTCTGGCCGTCGGCGTCGGTCCACTTGGCGAGGATCCACGCGTCCTTGACCTTGCCGCCGTCCTTCGTGGACACGGTCCCGGAGATCTTCACCGGCTTGGGAGCGCTGAAGTCGAGGGTCTTGTCGCCGCCGGTGGTGGTCGTCGGCTGACGGACGCACGTGGCGCCCGAGCCGTCCCAGCAGAAGCCCTTCTCGCTCGTGCGGACCCGCCACGTGCCCGCCTCGACCTGCACGTCGTAGATGCCGTCGGCGTTCGTGGTCGTCTCGTACTTCTCCGTCCCGCCGACCTTCTCGACGATCACCGGCACGCCCGCGGCCGGCACCTGCTGCGCCGTGGGGCGCACCTCGGCCGGGTTCAGCTTCTGGAACTTGCCGGAGATGTTGTAGACGTCGGGCGGCAGGACGGCGTAGGGCACCTGGTAGGTCGCGGCGCCGCCGAAGCCGTGCAGCTGGATCCGGAAGCCGTGGGTGCGCCAGCCGCCGGTCGCGCTGACGGCCTTCAGCGAGCAGGCGCTTGTGCCGGCGTAGATGTGGGTCGCGCACGGCGGACCCTGGAGCGTGAGCCCGCTGGTGTTGATCAGCGGGGTGGAGGTGCGGCCGATCCACGGGCCGAGCTCGGAGTTCGGCGAGTAGTACGTCGACCAGGTGGTGACCATCGTGACGTTCTGGATGTCGCCGATGTGGAGGATGTCCGGCGACGCGAACCCGTAGATGCCGCCCGCGCCGCCGACCGCGGGGCGCGGCCCGAGC
>JAEYAL010000111.1 GCA_023404805.1 Actinomycetes bacterium
CGCCCGCGCCGCTGGCCGGCGACCTCGCCGCGCCCCTGGCCGACGCGGACGGCTGGGTCGCCGTCGTCGGACTCGGCCCGGCCGGCGCGCAGACCCTCACGCCCGAAGCGCACGCGGTCTTGGCCGATGCGACTGACGTGATCGGCTACGACACCTATCTCGCCCGCGTGCCTGAGCGCCGCGGCCAGCAGCGCCACGGCTCCGACAACCGCGTCGAGCTCGACCGCGCGCGCCACGCGCTGGAGCTTGCCGCGGGCGGGGCCCGCGTCGCGGTCGTCTCCTCGGGCGACCCCGGCATCTTCGCGATGGCGAGCGCCGTCCTCGAAGCGCTGGATACCGCCGAGGCGCCGCTGCGCGACGTCGACGTCCGCGTCTTGCCGGGCATCTCGGCGGTGCAGGCGGCTGCCGCCCGGGTCGGCGCCCCTGCGGGCCACGACCTCGCGCTGATCTCGCTGTCCGACATCCGCAAGCCGTGGTCGATCATCGAGCGCCGGCTGCAGGCTGCCGCCGAGGCCGATCTCGTGGTCGCGCTCTACAACCCGGCGTCCAAGACGCGCCGAGAGCAGCTCGACCGCGCGCTCGACGTCCTGCGCGCAGGCAAGGGCGGCGACACCGTCGTGATCGTGGCGCGCGCCGTCGGCGATCCGGCCGGCGAGCAGATCACCGTCACGACGCTCGACGAGCTCGACCCCGCGGTCGTCGACATGCGCACGCTGCTGATCATCGGCTCGACGCAGACGCGCACGATCGAGCGCGACGGGCGGCCCACGATCGTCTACACCTCGCGGGACTACCCCGAGGACTGAACCCGGCGGCGCGCCGCGGCCAGCGCGAGGGCCACGGCCTGCACGGCCGCGGTCGCGCCGATGAGCAGCACGTAGGCGAAGAGCGACATCACGACCACGAGGTCGTTGCCCGATTCCGAGAACGAGCCCCGCGCGGAGTGGTCAGGGTCGACGATCGCGTCGGTGCTGGCCCACGCGATCGAGCCGCCGCAGACGAGCCACCAGCCGACTCCCGCGGCGACGATCGCGGAGGCCGCACCGTGGCGCGCGGTCGCCCAGGCCATCACGGCCCAGACGGCAAACAGCCCCACCCACGCGGCCGACAGCGTCGGCTCGACGCCGGCGAGCGCGAGGAGCGCCATGAGCGCAGCGGCGGTGGTCGGCGCGAGCGCGAGGACGAGCGCTGCGCGCCTGCGCGTGCCGGTGAACGGCTCGGCGATCAGCACCGCGCTGACCACTGCCGCGGTGACCAGTGCGAGTGTGAAGACCTGCGCGACCTGCAGGGCGTTCGTCCGCTGATCCGGAGTGGTGTCGCTCGCCGCGATCATCGCCGTGAGCGAGACGAAACACGCCGCGCCGAGCAGCACGACGATCCGGATCCAACCGCCGGCGGTCATGGGGCGCTGCGGCGTCCTGTCCGTCACGGTTGCGCCAGCTGGGCGGCGACCCACGCGGTGGCGTCGGCCACAGCATCGACCGTCGGCACGTCTGGCCCAGGCGGGCGGCGCACGACGACGACCGGCAGCCCGCGTTCGCGGGCCGCGTCGAGCTTGGCGGCGGTGAGGTCGCCGCCGGAGTCCTTCGTCGCGACCACGGTGAGCTGGTGGCGGTCGATCAGCGCCAGCTCGCCGTCGCGCGCATACGGCCCGCGGTCGAGCAGCAGCTCGTGGTGCGGGGGCAGGTCGGCGTCGTCCGGCGGATCGACACACCGCACGAGGAACCAGGCGTCGGCCGACTCCCGGAACGCGCCGAGGCCCTGCCGGCCGGTCGTGAGGAAGACCCGCGGCTGGGCTCCGTCGACGCCGAGCGTAGGCAGGAGGGCGGCGGCCTCGTCGAGCGAGTCGACCCAGTGCCAGGTGTCGCCGGGGCGCTCCGTCCAGCCCGGCCGCTGGAGCCGCAGCATGGGCACGCCGCTTTCGCGCGAGGCCTGCGCGGCCGACGCGGAGATCCGCTGGGCGAAGGGGTGCGTGGCATCGGCGATGCAGGCGACGTCCTCGTCCTGCAGCCACGCCGCCAGCCGCTCCGGGCCGCCGAACCCGCCGATCCGCACCTCGCCGATCGGCAGCCGCGGCCGAGCCACGCGACCCGCCAGCGACGACAGCACGCGCACGCCGCCGAGGCCGTCGAGCGCCTCGGCGAGCGCGCGGGCCTCGGCGGTTCCGCCGAGGATCAGCACCGTTCGCGAAGGGGTGTCCGACACCTGTCGATCGTCGCATGGCGGCCGGTGCTCGCGTCATGATGTGGGAGATGAGCGCCGACGACGCACCGCAGGCCCCCGACGCACAGGCGCAGGTCTTGCTGATCGGCATCGGCGCTGGCGACCCGGACTACGTCACCAACCAGGCGGCGCTGGCGATTCGCGAGCTCGACGTCCTCTTCATCGTCACGAAGGAGGAGGAGAAGGCCGAGCTGGTGGCAGCGCGCCGCGAGGTCGTCGACCGCTACCGCGACGACGATGACTACCGCACCGTCGAGCTGCAGGACCCGGAGCGGCCGTGGAAGGACACCCCCCACTACACCGAGGCGGTCGCGCACTGGCGCCACCAGCGGGTGGAGCTGTGGGAGTCGGCGATCGCTGAGCACCTCGCCCCAGGCGAGACGGGCGGCTTCCTCGTCTGGGGCGACCCGTCGCTCTACGAGAGCACCCTCGCGATCGTGCAGGAGGTGCAGGAGCGCGGGAAAGCGCAGTTCGACTACGAGGTGCTGCCTGGCGTCAGCAGCATCCACGCGCTCACCGCCCGCCACCGCATCCCGCTCAACCGCCAGGGCGGCTCGGTCCACATCACGCCGGCCCGCCTGCTCGGCGGAGGCATCCCGGCGAACGCGAACGACGTCGTCGTGATGCTCGATCCGTCGACCACCTTCGCGCGGCTCGACCCGCACGGCATCGAGATCTTCTGGGGCGCGTACCTCGGCACGGCCGACGAGCTCCTGATCTCCGGCCCGCTGGAGGACGTGCGCGACGAGATCGTGCGCGTGCGAGCGGAGGCCAAGGAGCGCAAGGGCTGGATCTTCGACACCTACCTGCTGCGGCGCACCACCACCGACCGGCGCCAGTCGGTCAGCGAGCGGCGCGTGCGGCAGATCGAGCGCCGTGCCGGTGAGATCGAGCGCCGCAGCGGCCACGACCGCCGCGCCACCAAACATGTCATCACGGACTACCCGCCGATGCCCGGCGGCACGCCCGAGCCCGAGACGGCCTAAGGGCGCCCTCGCCGGTCAGGCGTTGAACGCGCGGACCGTCCAGCAGGCGGCGGTGAACCGCACGGTGTCGCCGTCCGTGTAGGGCGCGAACGCGTCGAGCGCGACCGGCAAGACCGCAGCGCGCGTCTCAGGGGGCGCCGTCTGCAGGTGGCTGCCGACCGGCCCGAGCTGCGATGCGTAGGCGGCAAGCTGCTCCGTGGTCATCTCGCAGGTGAAGTCGAGCGGCTCGAGGGTGGGACTCTGCCAGCCGGCTGCGGTGAGCACGGCGCGCACATGGTCTGGTTCGGCGAGCCCGAACTGGCCGGGTTCGCTCGAGCGCCGCTCGGGGAGCTCGGGCAGGAGCGACGCCGTCGCCCGCTCCGCCGCGGTCATGAAGGGGTTCTCGTCTGGTCCGCGCCACGTGACGGCTTCGAGCCGGCCGCCTGGCGCCGCAGCCCCGCGAAGATTCGCGAAGGCCGCGACCGGGTCGTTGAAGAACATCACGCCAAAACGCGAGATCACCACGTCGAACGAACGGGGGCTGAACGCATGAGTCTGGGCGTCTGCCACGAGGAACTCGGCAGGAATCCCCTGCTCAGCCGCGCGTTCCCGGGCCGCGTCGATCATCGCCTGCGACACGTCGACGCCGACTGCGACTGGCCCGGCGTCGGCGCCTGCAGCGTTCTGGCTCGGGGTGTCGACGACGGCTGCGCGGGCCGCTGCGACGGTCGTCGCGCCGCTGCCGCACCCCACATCGAGGACCCGTGCACCGGGGTGAGCGGCGACGGCGGCTTCGAGCTGGTGCTCGATCGGCCGGAACATGTCGTCGAGCAGGCCCTGCAGAGCGACCCAGGCGTTGCCGCCGGTGCTCTGCCACTGGGCGGCGGTGTTGTGCTTGGCGTGCTGGGCCATCGGCGGCTCCCTCGATCGGCAACGTGAGCGCCGCCCACGTTGCCACTTCAAGTCAGCTTGAAGTCAAGCGGCGCCGATCGTGCGGTCGCGCTCGGGCGAGTAGAGGTGGCTCACGCACGCGCCGTCGGCGCCGGAGCCAGCCAAGGCAGGGCCGACCAGGATCGTCGACGTGCGGCGCAGGCCAGCGGCCTCGACTTGCCCGGCGATCGTGGCGAGGGTGCCGCGCAGGACCAGCTCGTCTGGCCAGCTCGCGCGGGCGACGACGTAGGCCGGGCAATCGGCGCCGTAATGCTCCGCGAGCAGCGGCGCGAGCTCGTCGAGCGCCTGGGTGGCGAGGTGGAGCGCGAGGGTCGTGCCGTGTTCGGCGAGTGACGCGAGCTCCTCGCCGGGCGGCATCGCGGTCGCCTGGCGCGAGTGGCGGGTGAGGATCAGCGACTGCGCCACGCCGGGAACGGTCAGCTCGCGGCCGATCGCTGCTGCGGCGGCGGCGAACGCAGGGACACCGGGAGTCATGTCCCAGGCGACGCCCGCTGTGTCGAGCCGGCGGATCTGCTCGGTGAGCGCGCTGTAGATCGAGAGGTCGCCGGACTGCAGACGGGCAACGTCCTGGCCTGCGCGCGAGGCCGCGACGAGCGCGTCGGTGATCTCGTCGAGGTCGAGATGCTGGGTGTCGATCAGCGTCGTGCCGTCGGCGCAGTGCTCCAGGACGGCGGGTGGCACGAGGGCGCCGGCGTAGACGCAGACCGGGCAGCGGGCAAGCAGCGCAGCGGCGCGCAGCGTCAGCAGGTCGGCGGCGCCGGGCCCTGCGCCGATGAAGTGGACGGTGCCGGAAGCGCCCGTATTTTCAGGGGTCTGGGCCGAAGTCATGGGTTCAGGGGGCGATGGTTTTGTCGGGGGATTTGGTCGCGCTCCACTGCGTGATCGGGCGCTGCGGCTTCCAGCCCGTAAAGCGGCCGATCGGCTCGGCATGCGACAGCTCGAGCCGGACCAGCCGCCCGCCGTGCGCCGCAGCTGCGTCGGCGAGCACGCGCTCGCCCTCGAGCGTCACGACGTTGGCGACGAGGCGCCCGCCAGGAACGAGCGCGTCCCAGCACTGGTCGAGGACGCCGGCGGTCAGGCCGCCGCCGATGAAGATCGCGTCGGGCGTCGGCAGACCCTCCAGCGCCGCCGGGGCCTCCCCGGTCGTGACGCGGACCAGCCCAGCGGCGCCGAGGGTGGCGGCGTTGGCCGCGATCGTCGCGGCGCGGTCGGTGCGCTGCTCGATCGCCTCGGCGCGGGCGCCGGGTGCCGCGCGACACCACTCGATCGCGATCGTGCCCGAGCCTGCTCCGACATCCCAGAGCAGCTCGCGGGCACGAGGCGCGAGCGCGGCGAGGGCGACGGCCCGCACCTCGGCGCGGGTGAGCTGCCCGTCGCCGCCGAAGAGCTCATCGGGAAGACCGGGGACGCGGCTGGCGAGGCGGCCGCTCGTGGAAGAACGATCGGTCGGTTCAGCATCGGCGGCGGGCTCGAGGGCGACCAGATGGAGCGCGTCGGCGCCGCCGGTCCAGCCGTCAGCAGTCGTCTCGGTGATGCGCTCGGCCGGCCCGCCGAGCCGCTCCATGACGATGAACCGCGTGGCCCCCAGGCCGGCGCCGCGCAGGTGGTCGGCCAGCTCGTCGGCGCCGTTGCTCCCAGGCACGAAGACGACGGCCCGGCCGCCGCCCGCGATCAGCGCGTCGACCGGAGTGCCGGCGTCGGCGACGCGGCTGACGAGCACCGTCATGTGCTGAGCCCATCCCAGCCGAGCACAGGCCAGCGCGAACGCCGACGGAGCGGGCTTGACATCGAGCACGGCGGCATCGACTCCGCGCGCGACCAGCGACGCCCCGACCCCGTGCAGCATCGGGTCGCCCGAGGCGAGCACCGCCCACCGGGCGGGATCCTCGCCTGCCGCGAGCGCGCTGGCGAGGGCGTCCAGCCGCGGCGCCATGGGACTAGGCCATGGTTCACGCTCGCCGGCCACCTCGGCAGGGAGGAGCGCGAGCTGGCGGCTGCTGCCGAGGATGGTCGGAGCCGCGAGGAGCGCTGCGCGGGCGGCGTCGCCGAGCCCAGCCCAGCCGTCCTCGCCGATGCCGATCACCGGCAGCCGGGTGTTCGCGGCCGTGGCCGACTTGGCCGACGACGTCACGGCCGCCGTCCCCGGCGCTGCGCAGCCGCCTCGGCCAGCGCGGTTCCCAGCGCGGCCGCGAGCGCGCCGTTGGCGTCTGGGTCGCGCGCCGTGATCCGGAGGTGGTCATCGGTGAGGCCCGGGAAGCTGCCGCACGGGCGAACCGCGATCTGCGCCGAACGCAGCGCCGAGGTGACCGACTGGCCGAGCCCGGCGGGAACGGCCACGAGCACATGGTTGGCGACCGATGGCCAGACGCGCACGGCGCCGATCTGGCTGAGCCGGGCCACGAGGTCGGACCGCTCGGTGGCGGAGCGCTCGGCGCGGTCGGCCAGCTCTTGCGGGTGCTGCGCGAGCGCGGTCATCGCCGCGACGGCGAACGCGTTGACCGACCACGGCGGGCGGACGTCGCGCAGGCGCTGCGCCAGCGCGGGCGCGGCGAGCGCAGCGCCGCAGCGCACGCCGGGAACACTGAGCGACTTCGTATAGCTGCGCACCACGATCAGGCCGTCATGCGTCGAGCTCGTGAGCGATGCCGCTTCGCCGGGGACCAGGTCCATGAAGGCCTCGTCGACCACGAGGGTCCGGCCGGGCTTGAGGAGCGCGAGGACCGCGTCGCGGCTGGCGATCGTGCCGCTTGCAGCCGCGGGGTTCCCGAGCACGACGAGGTCGGCGGCCTCTGGGACGGACTCTGGGTCGAGCGCGAAATCGTCTGACGGGTCGCGATGCACGCGGACCACCGGCACGCCGTGCGCGTGCAGGGCGGCCTCGGCTTCGGTGAACAGCGGGTGCACGCAGGCCGCGAGCCGGGGACGCAGTGCGGCGGGGAGCAGCCAGAGCGCTTGCGCGGCGCCGTTGGTGGCGACGACCTCGGCGGGCGTGCGTCCGTACAACGGCGCGAGGGCGTGCTCGGCCGCGCTCTCGTCGGGGTAGCGGGTCAGGCCGCGTTCGAGCAGCACGCCCGCGAGCGCGTCGGTGAGCCACGAGGGCGGACCCTGTGCGACGACGTTGACCGCGTGGTCGGCGTCGCCCGGGCGCACGAGCCGGTCGCCGTGGGTCCGAAGGGCAGCGAGGTCGGCGTCGCCGCTCGCGGTGGACTGATCGTTCTGTCGGTCGGCGCGGCGAGCGGGACCGGCGCCGACGAGGCGCGGGTGCGCGCGGCGCTCGCCGTCGGCCAGTTTCGGCCCTGCGGGGTCGCCGGC
>JAEYAL010000126.1 GCA_023404805.1 Actinomycetes bacterium
GCTCTTTTTATAACTTTGGGGGGCGGCCTTGGGGCCGCCCCGCTGCGTTTCCGGGTCCGGGCGGGCTCGGCGCACGCACTACTTACACATGCGTAACATCGACTTCGTGCTCCGGCGGATCGCCCCCCTCACCGCCGCGCTGCTGCTGGCTCTGCCCGCGCTCGCGGACGCCCACGGCCTGGTCGGCCGGCGCGACCTGCCCGTCCCGGCGTGGCTGTTCGCCTGGGCCGCCACGGTCGTGCTCGTCGTCTCGTTCGTCGGCCTCGGCGCGCTCTGGCGCACGCCGCGGCTGCGCCGCGTCGAAGAGCGGCGGCTGTTCGCGGTGCCCGCGTGGCTCGAGATCCCGGTCGGCGCGCTCGGTGTCGCGCTGCTGGCGCTCGCCATCGTCGCCGGCCTGTTCGGCGTCCAGATCGACACCGCGAACTTCACGCCCACCGCGATCTTCGTCGGCCTCTGGGTCGGGGTCCCGTTCGTGTCGCTCTTCGTCGGCGACCTCTACCGCGTCCTCAACCCGATCCGCGCGCTGGGACGGGGCACCGGCTGGATCGCGCAGCGCTTCGCTGGCGACGCGCTCCCCGAGCCGCTTGAGTTCCCGGAGCGGTTCGGCCGCTGGCCCGCGGCCATCGGCCTGCTCGCGTTCGCGTGGGTCGAGCTGGTGTTCCCTGGCCGCAGCGACCCGTCGCAGCTCGCCGTGCTCATCGTGCTCTTCTGTTTGCTCCAGGGCGTCGGGATGAGCCTGTACGGCACCGAGCGCTGGGTCGACCGCGCCGATCCGTTCGGCGCCTGGTTCAGCTGGATCGCGACGCTCTCGCCGCTGCGCTGGGAGGACGGCGCCGTCTACCTGCGTCCGCCCGGCGTCGGCACCGCCAAACGGCCCGCGATCGCCGGCGATGTGGCGCTCGTGATCGTCGCGATCGGCACCACGACATGGGACGGCCTCTCGGGCGGCGCGATCCTCGGCACCACGCTGGCCGACATCGCCAACGACATCGCCGGCATCGGGCTTTCGGTCACGTGGTCCAACGCGCTGGTGTCGACGGTCGGCATGTTCATCGTTATCGGCCTCGTGACCGGCCTGATCTATGGCGGCGTGCGCGGCATGGTGCCGCACTCCGCCCGTGTGGCGGCGGCGAAGGCGCAGGCCGCGGCCGCTGACGGCCCCGACAGCTCGGCTTCCCGCTCAGGCCCGCCGAGCGTCGCCAGCCTGATGCGCGACTTCGCCCCGGCGCTCGTGCCGATCGGCGTCGCCTACGCGATCGGCCACTACGTCTCGCTGCTCGCGTTCCAAGGCCAGGCCATCGTGCCGCTGCTCTCGAACCCGCTCGGCGACCAGCTCGCACCCGGCGAGGGCGGCTGGCTCGGGGGGGCCGCGTGGACCATCGACTACGGCTGGCTGTCTTCGAACGCCATCTGGTACCTGCAAGTCGGCGCGCTGCTCATCGGGCACGTGCTCTCGCTCGTGCTGTCTCACGACCGGGCGCTTGAGCGCTTCCCCAAACGCCGGGCCGCGCGCTCGCAGCGTGCCATGCTGGTGGTGGCCGTGATCTTCACCTGCACCGGCCTGTGGCTGCTCTCCTCCGTCTGACCTGATGCTTGTCTTCGCCCACGCCGGCCACTGGGCCGTCAACCTGCTGTACGCGGCGCCGATGGCGATCATCGGCGGCGTGCTCTGGTGGACGTCCCGCAAGGAGCGCCTCGCCGGCGGCCCGCCGGAGGAGGAGTACTGGGACGGCCAGGACGACGCGCAGTGGAACGACGACGAGGCCGACCGCGACGCATGAGCGCCCGCGTCCGCCTCACCGTCATCGGCTTCGGCACGGCCTTCCTCCTCGCCCTCACCGTCTGGTTGTTTGTCGGCGCGCCGGGGACGGCCCGATCGTCGTCGGTCGACTCGACCGGCTGGGCCGGCGCGATCCGCCCGAGCATCCCGGCGCAGCCGCTCGACGGCTTGTCCGACGAGAACGGCAAACCAGCGGCGCTGCCGCGAGACGTCACGATCGTGACCTTCCTCTACACCTCCTGCGAGGACACTTGCCCGACGACGGCCCAGCAGATCCGCGGCGCGCTGGACCGCCTCGGCGACAACGCCCCGCCGGCGATCGCGATCAGTGTCGACCCGACTGGCGACACCGCCAAGAGCGCGAAGTCGTTCCTCGCCGACCAGGGGCTCAAGGGCCGCATGCAATACCTCCTCGGCCCGCCGGTCGCCCTGCAGCGCCAGTGGACGATCTACGGCATCCAGCCGCAGCTCAAGGACAGCGAACACTCGGCGTCCGTCGTCCTGCTCGACCGCACGGGCAAACAGCGCATCGGCTTCCCGATCGACAAGCTCACCCCCGAGGCCTTGGTCGCGGACGTGGAGAAGCTCCGCGCCGAACCTTCGTAGGCCGCCCGCACAGTCGGCCTCGGCGACGTTCAGAGATGACATGGGCGGCAGCCCCGCCCACCGACAAGGTGTCGCAGAGTCCGCCACCTCGACGAGAACCCGACGGGCCACCGAGGCGCCGAGGCGCGCAAGCGCCGCAGCGGCGCCGCACGAGCTGGTCGCGAAGCGATCCGGCGTGGACTGATCGACCCAGCCCGCGCAAACAACCCCAAATGCCATAAGGCGGGCCAGGGAGGTCCCCCGGGCAGACCGTGGCGAGCGCAGTGAGCCGCTAGGCGAACGTCAGGGTGTCTGAACGGGGGACTCCCTGGCCCGCCGCGACAACCCAGAAAGCGCGGGCCTAAGGCTCGATCAGGCCACGCCGGATCGCGTAGCGCACCAGCTCGACGCGGTCGCGCATGCCGAGTTTGCGGAGGAGGTTGCCGCGGTGCGACTCGACGGTCTTCTCGGAGAGGTGGAGGATCTCGGCGATCTCCTTGTTGGTGTGCGCCTCGGCGATGAGCTTGAGGACCTCCTGCTCACGCGCCGTGAGGGGCTCGTCGGGCGCCTGGCGGCCGGGTTCGTCGCGCCAGCTGCGGATCAGCGACGCCTCGGCGGCGTTCGTGAGGAACGACTCGCCGCCAGCGACGGCGCGGACAGCGTCGACCAGGACCTTGTCGGCTTCGCGTTTGAGCACGTAGCCGGACGCGCCGGCCTTGAGCGCTTCAAAGAGGTAGCGCTCGTCCTCGTGCATCGAGAGGATCAGCACGGCGGTATCGGGGAGGTGCTGGCGGATCGTCCGCGTCGCCTGGATGCCCGTGAGCTTGGGCATCGCGACGTCGAGCACGCAGAGCTGAGGCCGCTCGCGCAGCGCCACCTCGACGGCTTCGGCGCCGTCACAGGCTTCAGCGACGACGGTGATGCCGTGTTCACGCTCGAGCAGCAGCCGGATGCCGCTGCGGACGACCCCGTGGTCGTCGGCGATCATCACGCGCAGGTCGGCGGTGGAGCCGAGCGCAGGCAGGGTGGTGGCGTGGTCGGAGACAGAGGCGCGGCTGTGCATCAGAGGGAGAGCTCCACGGTGGTTCCGCGCGACGATGAGCGCAGGTCGAGATTGCCGCCGACAAGGAGGGCGCGTTCGCGCATCCCGGTGAGGCCGGCGCGGTCGCGCTCACCAGGAGAGAGAGTGGGGTCGCGGCGGTTGCCGATGCCGCAGCCGTCGTCGGCCACGCGCAGCAGCACGCCCTCACCGCGCGGGGCGAGCGACAGCGTCACGCTGCGCGCCCGGGCGTGTTGGACGACGTTCGACAGCGCTTCCTGTGCGACGCGGAACAGCACGGTCTGCTGGTCGGCATCGAGCTCGGGGAGCTCGCTGGCGATCTCGGAGCGGACGCGGAGGGTCGTGTCGGCCTTCAGCCGCTGCAGCTGCGCTTCGAGGGCCGCAGACAGCCCAAGGTCGTCGAGGGCCGTCGGGCGCAGGTCGTGGGAGAGGCGCAGCAGCTCGGCCATCGCCTCCTCGGTGAGGTCGCGGACCTCGCGCAGGCGCTCGCGCGCGGCCGGGTCGTCCGTGTCCATCGCGATCGCGGAGAGCCGCAGCATGATGCCGGTGAGCGACTGGTTGACCTCGTCGTGCAGGTCGCGGGCCAGGCGCGCGCGCTCGGCCTCCTGTGCGGCGAGGACGGCACCGGCGCGGCGGCGGCGCTCCAGGTCGAGGCGCTCGAGCATGCCGACGACGGCAGTGCGCAGCAGTTCGACGTCGGCCGGCTCGCCCTTCTCGGCGTGCGTGTCGAGCGTGGGGCTTTCGAGATCGACGTCTTCGAGAGCGTGGATGAGGTTCTCCAGCGGGGCGAAGCGGCGGCGCAGGATCCACCCGTTCACGAGCGCGGTCACGAGGATCGCGAGGATCGCGACGAGGAAGCTCTTGAGGCCGTCCGACGTGTCGATGTCGAGCCGCGCGGCGACGCTCGCGGTGAAGACGGTCGCGACGATGATCGCCGTGTTGACGGCGAGCACCTGCGAGAACAGCGACGGTCCAGGCGCGCGCGGGCGCGCGATCGACGGGTCGCTGCGCCAGTCCGTACCAGGGGATGTGGCGGCGCCGTCGCCGGAGCCGGCTGGCGTCTGAGCGGTGGAATCGGTCGGCAGGTACATGCTTCTCTCCCCCCAGGTATCGGCCGCACCCGCGTCGACGTAGAGGGCGGATTGGCCGACGTTGGCGAGGATGGGGTCTCGACCCGATAGAACGAGATCCGGTGCATGCCGATACTTGGGTCAGCGGCCAAGCACTTCGATCCGGGGGGACCGGAGCGGCCGCGGATACGAACTGCCTCTCGCGGTTCGGACCAGGGACACGCACGAACGGGACGCCGGGAAGCAGAACCGCCGTGCATGGCGAACCGACCCTTCTCCGGGGAGGGTTCGCCGGGATTCAGATGGATGCGGCCGGTGAGGAATCACCGGCCGCGCCTCTTTCGGGGCCCGAGGGGTGTGAAGCCCGGTCGGAAACGCCTACGGCGACAGGGGAGACGAGCCTCACACCGCCGTGGCGCTATCGTGCCAGGGGCACCTTAAGCGTCAAACCCCCGGGGGTTTGAGGCATTCGTCCGGGAAGGAGGGCGAGATGGCCCCATCGGGCGCCGAGTACATCCGGCAAATCAAGTCGCAGATCACTGAGATCGACCCCAAGGAGGTCGACGAGCTTCGCGGCAACGCGAACGTCACGATCGTCGACGTCCGCGAGGCCGACGAGGTCGCCCAGGGCAAGATCCCCGGCGCGGTCCACATCGCCCGCGGTTTCCTGGAGTCCCGTATCGACGGGTTCGTCCCGGACCGCGACTCGAAGGTCATCATCAACTGCGCCTCCGGCGTGCGTTCCGCGCTCGCCGCGAAAACGCTTGAGGACCTTGGCTTCAGCGACGTCTCCTCAGTCACCGGCGGCTTCACGCTCTGGAAGGACCGCGGATACGACGTCGAGAAGCCGTTCACCTTCACCGCCGACCAGCGCGACCGGTTCTCGCGGCACTTCCTGCTCAACGAGATCGGCCAGGAAGGGCAGCGCAAGCTGCTTGAGTCCAAGGTGCTGCTCCTCGGCGCGGGCGGGCTCGGTTCGCCGATCGCCCTGTACCTCGCCGCGGCCGGCGTCGGCACGCTCGGCATCGTCGACGACGACACCGTCGACGTCTCGAACCTCCAGCGCCAGGTCATCCACACGACCGACCGCGTCGGCGTCTCGAAGGTCGACTCTGCCGAGCAGGCCATCCACGACCTCAACCCGGGCGTCGAGGTCAAAAAGTACGAGACCCGGCTTGATGCCTCCAACATCATGGAGATCATCAGCGGGTACGACGTCATCGTCGATGGCGTCGACAACTTCCCGACGCGCTACCTGCTCAACGACGCCACCGTGCGCCTGCAGATCCCGGTCGTGTCGGCCTCGATCCTCGGCTTCGACGGCCAGATCTCGGTCTTCAAGCCGTACGACGGCCCGTGCTACCGCTGCCTCTACCCGGTCCCGCCGCCGGCCGAGCTCGCTCCGTCCTGCGGTGCGAACGGCGTTCTCGGCGTCCTGCCGGGCACGGTCGGCCTGCTGCAGGCCACCGAGGTCATCAAGCTGATCGTCGGCATCGGCGAGCCGCTCATCGGCCGCCTGCTGCTCTACGAAGCCCTCTCGGCGACGTTCACGCAGCTCAAGGTCCGCCGCGACCCCGAATGCCCGATCTGCTCGCGCCCGCCGGAGAGCATCTCCGACGACGAAATGGGCGTCTTCCCCGACTACGAGGCGTTCTGCGCAGCCGCCGGCTGAGCGAAACCCCGCCCCAGGAGTGAGAACACACCCATGGCTACGATCCGCATCCCCCCGGTCCTGCGCCCGTCAGTCGGCGGCGAACGTGAAGTCACCGCCGACGGCGCGAACGTCGGCGAAGTGCTCCGCGCGCTCGTCGACCAGTACCCGGACACCTCCTCGCAGCTGTTCGGCGCCGACGGCGACCTGAACCGCTTCGTGAACGTCTACCTCAACGACGAAGACGTCCGCGTCCTCGACGGCCTCGACACCGGCGTCGGCGGCTCCGACGAGCTCGTCATCCTGCCCGCAATGGCCGGAGGCTGAGCAGCCCTCGCGGCGATCTTCGGCCTGGGCGAAAGCAACATGTACGGAGTACTTAGTCGCTTCCGCCCAGGCCGAATCTCATCCACGATGGCTCGCTCAGAAGCGGACCGGCTGATCTGAGCGTCGCGTCGGCAAGCTGGATCCCCGCACCCTCTAGACTCTGTTCTCGATGAGCGTTCCTCCGCTGCAGAACAAGCCGTGTGGTGGCCGCTACGGCGACATCGTCGAGGCCATCGGCAACACGCCGCTGATCGAGCTCAAGCGCCTCTCGCCCAAGCCGGGCGTGCGGATCTGGGCGAAGATGGAGTCGTTTAACCCGACCGGTTCGGTGAAGGACCGCGTCGCCAAGGCGCTGATCGAGGACGCCGAAGCCAAGGGCGCCATCGGCCCCGGCACCACGATCCTCGAGCCGACCTCCGGCAACACCGGCATCGCGCTCGCGATGATCTGCAAGCGCAAGGGCTACAAGCTCAAGGTCGTCATGCCCGACAACGTCACGCAGGAGCGCACGCAGCTCCTCACGATGTACGGCGCAGAGATCGTCTACTCGCCCGGCAACCAGGGCAGCAACGGCGCGGTCGCGCTGGCCGAGAAGATGGCCGCCGAGGACTCGTCCTATTACATGCCGTACCAGTACGGCAACCCGGCGAACCCCGGCGCCCACTACCACGGCACCGCCGTCGAGATCCTCGACGAGCTCGACGGCCGCGTCGACGCGTTCGTCGCAGGCCTTGGCACGGGAGGGACCCTGATGGGCCACGCCCGCCGCTTCAAGGAAGAGCTCGGCGACCGCGTCACCATCGTCGCCGCCGAGCCGATGCAGGGCGAGCCGGTCCAGGGGCTGCGCAGCCTCGACGACGGCTACATCCCGCCGATCATCGACCTCTCGCTGCTCGACCGCAAGATCTTCGTGACCAACCGCGACGCCGTCGTCTGGACGCGCAAGCTGCTTGACGAGGAGGGCCTCTTCGTCGGCGTCTCCTCCGGCGCGATCGCCCGCATCGCCGTGCGGATCGCCGGCGAGATGGATGAAGGCAACGTCGTGTTCGTCGTCTGCGACGACGGCTGGAAGTACCTCTCCAGCGGCGTCTACACGCTCCCGGTCGACGAGGTCGAGAACCTCGACTCGACCGTCTGGTGGTAACCGCGCATGCTCCCGAACGTCGGCCCCATGGAACTGGTCGTGGTCCTCGTGATCGCGCTCCTCGTCCTCGGCCCGCAGAAGCTCCCTGAAGCCGGCCGCTCGATCGGCCGCGGCCTGCGCGAGTTCAAGGACGGCATCGCCGGCAAGACGGACGACGAAGACCAGGTCGGCCGCCACCCGCACGACCCGATCTCCAAGGGCTGATCCCCTCGTGAACATCTCAGCTGAGCTGGTCGAAGTGATGACGGAGCACGCGCTGCGTGACGCTCCCAACGAGTGCTGCGGCTTCGTCGCCGTCAAAGGCGGCGTCGCGACCCGGGTCCTCGAAGCCGTGAACGAGGCTCACAGCCCGCTGCGGTTCGAGATCTCGGGCAAAGCGCTGTTCGACCTCGTCACCGACATCGAAGACGCGGGCGAGGAGCTGGGGGCGATCTACCATTCGCACACGCGCAGCGCCCCGTACCCGTCGCAGACCGACATCAACTTCGCGGCGGGCTGGCCCGGCATCGAGTGGATCATCGTCGGCACGAAGGGCGAGCAGCCCGAGGTCAAGAGCTATCTGATCGACGGCGGCGAGGTCACCGACGTGCCCGTCGCGATCGTCGCCTGAGCCGCAGCGGCGAGCGGACGGCGCCGTGGGACTCTGGCAACGCCTCTTCGGCCCATCAGAGGACCAGCCGAACTTCGTCCGGGTCGCCGTCGCGCGCAACCAGCCGGAGAGCGAACTGCTCCTGATGCTGCTGCGCGATGCCGAGATCCCGGCGTGCTTCGGCCGCACGCGTGGCTTTGACGTCCCCGACATGCTGGCCGCGGGACCGCGCGACATCCTCGTGCCGGCGCACCTGGAGCCAGACGCGCGCGCCGTGCTCCAACCGGTGCTCGACGACCTCGACGCCGACGCGGCGCGGTAAGGCCGCAGCCCGCTAGCCGCGGTCGCGCCGCGCCGCCGAGCGGGCCGCCGCGCGTTCCGCTGCCGCATCGAGCTCGGCGACCTCCAAGGCCCGGCGCTCGGCGGCCTCGGCCGCTTCCTTCGCCGCACGCGTTTCGAGAATCGCTTGCTCGGTCGCCTCCTGCTCCGCGCGCTCGGCCTCCGCGGCCGCAAGCTCGGCGGCAGTCCGCTCGGCGAGCACGGCGCTTCGCGCGTCGTTGAGCTCGTCGAGCAGCATCCGCCAGTGGACGTCGCGCTCGGTTGTCCCGGCGCCGGGGAGCGCATGGTGCAGCCAGTCTTCCGGGCGGGTCGGGAGGGGAGCGAGCAGGAGCTTGACGAGCGCCGTCAGGCCGCGGTCCCGGCGCACGAGCTCCACGACGGAACCGCCGAGCGCGACCGCGTCGCGAGCCGGCGGAGGCAGCTGAAGCGCCCGGCGCTCCCGGCGGCGCGCCGCGATCGTGGAGGCCAGCGCGGGCACCTGTCCAGCCAAGGTCTGCCCGGCGCCCCACGCCAGCCAGAACCACGCGCGCTTGCGGACAGCCCGGTGCAGCGAGAGCTGCGGGTTCACGTTGCCGAGCGCGAGGTGCGCGAGCCCGACCGCGGGTGCGCGCTCCAGCGCGTCGCGCGCGGTGATGTGGCCCTCGGTGCCGCGCATGAGGCGCCCAGGGGCGATCAGATGGAGGGTGGACCCTGCTGTCCACGAGGCGAGGTACTTGCGGCCGTTGCTTTCGGTGAACGACTGGGCGGCGAGAAACGCCGGCTGCGCGAGCCCGAGCGAGAACGCGGTGGGGTGCACCACGATCGCGGGGTGGTCGGGCAGCTCGAGGCCGTGGGCTTCGAGCCGGGCTGCGAGCGTCTCGAGGTAGTGCACGACCTCTTCGACCTCGGTGCGCGACTCATCGTCGAACCGCACGCGGAAGCGCGTCGAGTTGGATTCGGTCCAAGTACCCATAGCCGTTGCCTGAGAGAAGCGTAAAACGAGACGGGGAGCGGTGCAGCCGGCGGGGCGCGTCAACACGCAGCGCCGAGCGCCCCTAGAACGCAGAACGGGGCCGCTCCGCCGAAGCGGAGCGACCCCGTGCAAGCAGGTGGCGTGAGCTACGCGAGTGCCGGAATGGCAGCGCCGCGGCAGACCGCCTCGATCTCGCTCGCAGCGCGCTCGAACTCGTCGTCGCAGAGCACCGGGGTGCCTTCGAACGGGAGGTCGCGCTGGATCTCGAGCCAGGAGCGGGTCGAACCGAACTCGTCCTTCACGCGCACGGTGACCGGGCGCGGGATGCGGTACGCGCGGAGCAGCATGACGTGGAGCGGCTCGCGCGGCTTCCACTGCAGGCGGCGGACGGCGTAGGCCGGCGTCCAGACGTAGAACGGCGACAGGGCATCGACGATGCGCGGGTCGCTGATCGTGAAGCTGGCCGTGACCTCAGCCCAGGCGCGGATGCGGACGCGCTCCGGCTGGACGATGCCGCCGTGGAGGACGTGCTGGTCGGACGGCTCGCCGTCAGGCCAGACGCCCTCTTCGAGCGCGCGGCGCAGTTCGGGCTGGTGCGACTCGCGGACGAGGTCGGCACGCTGGTGGTCAAAACTCGGGTACAGGAAGAACCGCGAGTGGTCGAGTTTGAAGCGGTCGGCAGCGCCTGCGCCACCCTTCCGGAGGGTGAGTAGCTGCTCACCTTCGGCGAGCGCGCGGACGGTAACCGCCCATTCCTTAAAAGCAATCGGCATAACGAGCGGGGGATGTGGAGGTGCGGGAGCCGTGCGCAGAGAGCGGGCACAGCAGGCCTGCGACACTAACGATTCGGTCACAACTTTCCAAGAGGCGAGTGGGGGACAACTCGCACACAAGGCGCCCAGACTGGACGTCCGTCCGATGGTTTGTCGTACGTCCGTCCCGTCGTTGTGCCGGAGCGGCGCTCAGTGTGCCAGTTGGAGCGGCGGAACGCCAGGGTTGCGCCGAAATTCGCACGCGAAGCCCCGTGATTGCGGGAAAGTCGGGCGCCTCGCCGCCATGGTCACCGCTAGGCAAGCGGGCGCTGAGCGGCCGGTGTGGCGCGTGCGTCGCGGTCCGAATTCGAGAGTTTCGAGGCTCTGCAATGCGGCGCGCCAGAGGTAGCCGCGGGGGTGCGTCCAGGTGTTGGCCGGGCTCGCGCTGGCATTCGCGTGCGACGAGTGCCAGGCGTCCTGTGCGTCCTCGCACAGAGGGCTTGGCGGCGCTCCGCGACCGCGCGTGCCGTCCACGAGGTTGTCGAGGTCTTAGAACGGCGGCTGGCCGGAGCAGTCCCACCCATGGTTGCTCCGGCCATTGAATTGCCGCGTCGTCCCGCTGAGCCCTCGGTGTCCCGACCGAGGGGTAGCGATCGCTATGTGGCCGTCAGGCCGCGATCGCCGCGAGTTCGTCGGTCTCCGCGAGGTGCTGGTGCGACGGGCAGTAGCCGTTGCGGGGGAGACCAGGTCGTGCACACGGTGCTCCGCGGCGGGTGAACGCGCGGCACTGGATGTGCCGGCCGGCGCTCGCCTGCTCGGGGTGCTCGTCGATCCAGCGGGTGATCGCGCGCACGTAGGCCGAAATCGTGTTCCAGGCCTGGGCCTGGTTGTCGATCGGGAAGTGCGCGCGCACCTCTTGGAAGAGCCACCGTGAAGGGTTCTTGAAGTAGTAGCGGTCGGTGATCAGCCGCTCTGTGGCCGCCTCGCATGCGTGGAGGACGGCTTCCCGCGCCTCGACGGTCCGGTGCGTCCCGTCATCACGGATGAGCGGGGCGAGTTCTCGATAGATGGCGCGGCTGAGCTGGTGCATAGTGTCCTCTTGGGGCACGACTCATCCTGCGGCCGGGTTGTGAGCGGGCCGTGGTCGCTTCGTTAGGGCCGCGTTAAGACCCCGAAACCCCAAAATCTGGGGCTACTGCGATTCCTGGGGCGCTACGCCCAGCGCTCGTAACGCGCGACTTCAGTGACCGGATTGAGCACCGTGTGGAGGCCGTCGAGCGCGGCGTCCTGACCGGTCGCGTCGCGCCGCCAGTGGGCCCCGCGCGACTCAGCGCGGTGGAGGGCGCACTTGGCGACCCAGCGGGCCATGGGGTGCGCGTTCTCGGCCAGGGCGGCGAGATCCTCGGCACGGCGCAGCACGCCGGCCTGCCGCCAGACGTCATCACGGGTGGCGCGGTCGGGGATGCGGAGCGGCTCGGGGGTGCCTTCGCGTGGACCGGGCAGCGTGGGCAGGGCGGGCAACCCGGTGGCTGCCGTCGCGGCACGGGCGCCCCAGACGAGGCATTCGCTGAGCGAGTTGGACGCGAGGCGGTTCGCTCCGTGGAGCCCGGTGCACGAGGTCTCGCCGATGGCATAGAGGCCTGGAACCGTGGTGCCGCCATGCAGGTCGACGACGACGCCGCCCATCATGTAGTGGGCGGCGGGGCTGACCGGCACGAGGTCGCGGGTCGGTTCGACGCCCGCCTCGCGGAGCGCCGATACGACGTTCGGGAACCGTGTCGGCTCGACCATCCGCATGTCGAGCATCACCGACGACGCCCCCGACTCTTCGAGGAGCAGCGTGATCGCGCGGGCCACCTCGTCACGTGGCGAGAGCTCGTCGACGAACCGCTCGCCGTCTGGGCCGTGCAGCGTCGCACCTTCGCCGCGGATCGCTTCGGTCACGAGGAACCCTTCGCGTCCCGGGACGCCCGCCAGCGCGGTGGGGTGGAACTGGAGGAATTCGAGGTCGGCGAGCTCGGCGCCAGCCGCGGCAGCGAGCGCCATGCCGATGCCTTGCGAGCCCGGCGGGTTGGTGGTCCGGCGCCAGAGCGCGGCGGCGCCGCCGGTCGCGAGCACGGTCGCGCGCGCGTAGACCGACTCGCCGTCCTCGAGGATCACGCCGACCGCTTGCGCTTTGTGCGTCCAGACCTGCGCAGCGCGGCGGCCTTCGAGGACCGCGATGCGGGGATGCTCCGCCACGAGCGCCGAGAGATCGCGCACGATGCGGCGGCCGGTCGCGCTGCCGCCCGCGTGGACGACGCGACGGTGGCTGTGGCCGCCTTCGAGGCCGAGGGAGAGGTGCCCGGCCCGATCGGCGTCGAACCGGACCCCGAGGGCTTCAAGTGCCAGGACGTGTTCGGCGGCTTCGTTGACGAGCACCTCGGCGGCGGAGCGGCGGGTGAGCCCTCGGCCAGCGGTCTCGGTGTCGGCGAGGTGCGCGGCGACCGAATCATCGACCGCCAGCGCGGCGGCGACGCCGCCCTGGGCCCAGTAGCTCGCGGTCTGCGCGAGCGGCGTCGCGGACACCAGGGCGACGTCAGCGCCAGCGGACGCGGCACGCAAGGCGCAATAGAGCCCGGCTGCGCCCGCGCCGACGACGACGACGTCGGCGCGCCTGAAGGTGAGGTTCACGGAGTGTGGTCCGCGGCGGACGGCCCGACGGGGCGCGGAGTGCCGCAATGCGCGCAGTAGCGGTCGGTGGGGCCGACGAGGGAGTTGCAGCCGACGCAGCGCGCGGCTCCGAGCGCGGCGACCGCTGCGGCAGAGGCGTGGTCGTCGAGGGCGCGCTCGATGGCGGCGATCTCGTTGTCGAGGTCGCCGAGCTCGTCGGTGCGGCGCCGAAGCAGCGCGCCGCCCGTCGGGTCGCCGAAGCGGCGCTGGTCGAGCACGATGGCGCCGAGCTCGAGGAGGCCGGTGTCGCGGCGGGCGCGGAGCGTCTTGACGCGTCGGCGCAGGGCGGCTCGCTCGGAGAACGACGGCTTGTGCTGCGCGTCGTCGTGCGCCGCAGGCGCGTCGACGGGGGTGGCGGCGGTGGTCGTGGACGTCGGCTCGGCCGGTGCCCCGGCCGGTTCCGCCGGCGCTGAGGCTGCCGCCTCCGGCTCGGGAGTGGCGCTCGACGCTGGCAGCGCGTCGGACGCGACCGTGGCTTGGTCGTCGCGCGGAGCGACGCGCCGCTTCAGCGCGGTGAACCGGCCGGTGAGCGACAGCCGCTCCTTGGCGGTCTTGGCGTTGTCGGCCTTGTCCGCCGGCGCGTCGGCGTCGTCCGCAGGAGCAGTGGCGCCGTCCGCTGGATCGGGGGCGTCGGCGTCGTCCGCAGGAGCGGTGGCGTCGGCGTCTGGAGCTGCGGCCTCGGCGGTTGCGGTCTCGCGGTGTGCAGCATCGGAGCTGGGGGTCTCGGCGGAGTCGGCGGTCTCCGGCTCCGGCGCGCCTACGCTACCGCTTGGCGGGTCGACGGCGTTGAGCACGCTCGTCGCCGACGTCGGGTCGGAGACGGGGCCCTGCACGATGGTCGGCTGCTCGTCGGCTTCCGGCGCGGGCGCCGCTGCGGCGCCGACAGGCTGCTCGTCGGTCGGCGCGGGATCGTCAGGCAGCGCGAGCGCTTCGTCGAGCTGGGCCGGTTTGCTCAGCGTCGGCGGGGCCAGGGTCGGTCCGTCGGGTGTGGCGTCGGCAGCTGCGTCGGCGCTGTCCGCCACCGCAGGCGTGCCGGGCACGCTCGCGGTCAGCGGACTCTGGGTCTCCGGCGGAGAATCGGTCCAGATCGGTGGCGGGACCGGCGACTCGTCGCGCACCGGGGGCACGGCGACCTGCGGGGTCTCCCAGATCGGATCCGGAACGTGCGGCAGGGGCTCGGAGCTGCTGCCGCCCTCGGCCGCGTCAGCTGTGGCCGTGGCGCCCGGCTCGTCGCTGGCGTCGACGGACACCGCCTGCGCCGCGTCGACATGGTCGCCGTGCGAAGCCGCATCGCCAGACTCGCTCGCGTCGGTCACCGACGCTGGGTCCTCGGCGGCCGGCTCGACGGCGGGGAACTCCCCGGTCGGACGGTCGTCATCTGGCGTATCGGTCGCCGTGACGGCGGGGAACTCGCCGGTCGGCTGCTCGTCGTCGGCGGCTTGGCCGACAGCCGCCGTGCTGGTCGGCGGCGTGGTTCCGGCGTCGACGGGGAGGCCGGCGCGCACCGCGAGCGCCTTGAGTCGCTTGGAGAGGGGGCTGGATGCTCGAGCCATGAGGGAGGTGGCGCCAGGCGCCAAGCGGCCAGTCTACCCCTGGGGCTGGCGGCGCGATCCGCTCCCGTCCTGCCACGCCTCGACGAGCGCCGCGGCCATCGCGTCGGACGACCACGGGCTCACATGGGCGTACCCATCCGGGTGCTGGACGTCGGCGGCGATGGCCTCGTCGACCGCGGCACGCCAGCGGTTGGCGTCGAAGGCAGTGCAGGTCGCCCAGGGCAGCGGGTCGAGGACCTCCGCGTGTACCCCCGTGCGAGTGGCCACGACCGGCGTGCCGCAGGCCACCGCCTCGACGGCGGCCATGCCAAACGTCTCCCAGTCGGCGGGACACAGCACGACCGACGCCGCGCAGAGCCAGAGCCGCATCCGGTCGCGCGGCTCGTGGCCGAGCGTGTGGAGCTGGTGCGGGCCGGCCGCTTCGAGGGCCCGGTCGTGGCGTTTCACCGGACGGGCCGGGTCGTACGGGAAGAGCGCGAACGGGGCCTCGGGATCGAGGCCGAGGGTTCGACGCGCCTCGCGCCGGTCGGCCCGCGTGAAGGTGTGGAGGTCGACGCCGCAAGGCAGCACGCGCGCGCGTGACGCGTGCGCGGGGGGGAGCAGCTCGTCGCGCGCCCACGAGGACGGCACTGCGACGAGGTCGTAGCGGGGCAAGATGGCGAGCGTCGCCCGGCGCGACCGCGGCGCGATCAGGTCGGTGCCGTGGAGCGTGACGCCGCGAAAGGCGCCGCCAGCGGCCAGCGCGGGGACGGCGGTGAGCCCGAAGTGCGCGTGGACCACGTCGTAGCCGCGGCGGCGCGCGAGCGCGGGGACCGCAGACAGGTAATGGCGGCCGCCCGGCGAGAAGGTGGCGACGTCGACTTCGACGGTCCCGGCGCGCCGCAGCGCCTCGACCTGGTCGACGACGAAGGTGCCGAGGGCGGGGCGCTCCGGGGTCGGCCACATGTTGCTGACGATGAGCGCGCGCACGGTGCGCAGAGTCTAGAAAGCGGGCCTGCGGAGCGCCGGCCGGCCGCGAGGTCTGTTCCGTGGCAGTTCCTGCGCGAAGTTGGAACGAACTCCGCACCCGTGCAGCGATTCGATCGCCAGCGTGAAGGGCGTCAGTTGACCCGACGCAGGAGTCGCCCATGCAGGCCACCGATCCGCCCATCCTCCACGGTTCCCCAGCCGTCGCCGCACCGCCAAGCGACGGAGCACCGCAGCCGTACGCCCCGCCGGTGTTCGTGCGCCCTGAACGCCGCGCGCTCCGCGCCTTGGCGAGCGACGTCGGCCAGGGCACGGTCGAGTACGTCGGCCTGTTGCTGCTGATGGCGTCGGTGCTCGCAGCCGTGGTCGCTGCCTCGAAGGGGCTCGGCGGCGAAGACCAGATCGGCAAGAAGGTGGTCCAGCAGGTCGGCAAGTCGATCGACAAGGCCGGAGAGGGCGGCTCCTCGAAATGACCGCGGCGCTGGTCTGCCAAGCGCCAGCCCCGGCGGCTGCGAACGTCGCCGGGCGGACCTGCCACGATGGTGCCGTGGCGTTCGAACCTTCGGCAGACCAGCCCATCGGTGTCTTCGATTCCGGGGTTGGCGGGCTCACCGTGCTCCACGAGCTGCTCGTCGACCTTCCTGGTGAGGACTACCTGTACCTCGGAGACACGGCGCGCTTCCCGTACGGCTCGCGCACGAGCGCGGAGCTCGCCGCGCTCTCGATCGAGAACGCCGAGCAGCTGCTGGACCGTGGCGCCAAGCTCCTCGTGATCGCCTGCAACTCGGCGACGGCTGCCGGGCTCGATGCGCTCCGCGCGCACCTGGCGGCCAAGGGCTCGCCCGTGTCGGTGCTCGGGGTGGTCACCCCGGAGGCGATCCAGGCGGTCGAGGCGACGCGCAACGGCCGCGTCGGCCTGTTGGCGACGCAGGCGACGGTCTCCAGCGACGCGTACGGCCGCGCGATCCGCCGGATCGACGACATGATCGAGCTGACGAGCGTCGCCTGTCCCGAGCTGGCGGGCCTGATCCAGTCGGAGGAGCCGATCACCGACGAGGTGCTTGGCATCGTCCGGGAATCGTGCGCCCCGCTGATCGAAGCCGGCGTCGACACGGTCGTGCTCGGCTGCACGCACTACCCGTTGCTCCAGCCGATGTTCCAGCGCGTGCTCGGGCGCGAGACGCGGATCATCACCAGCGGGGTGGCGATCGTGCGGCGCGTCGAGCACCTGCTCTCGCTGCGCGGGTTGCGCCGTGAGCGCGCGGGGGAGGGCCAGTACCGCTTCCTCGCGACGGGCGATCCTGCGGCGTTCTCGTCGCTCGGAACGCGTTTTCTGCAGCTGCCGATCGGCGAGGTCGAGCAGGTGCTGGTGCCCGGGGCTGCAGTCGGCGCCGCCAACGCGTCAGCCTGAGCCGCCATGAAGTTCGTGCTTTCGACGCGCAACGCGCACAAGGTCCGCGAGCTGGCAGCGCTGCTCGACCGCCACGAGCTGATCGCCCTGCCGGACGACGTCGAACTCCCGCCAGAGGACGCCCCGGACTTCGTGGGCAATGCCCTCGGCAAGGCCCGCGCCGCGAGCGCCGCACTGGGGATCCCAGCGATCGCCGACGACTCCGGCCTCGAAGCCGAAGCCCTCGGCGGCGCCCCAGGCGTGCGCTCTGCCAGGTACGCGGGGGAGAACGCCACCGATGGCGACAACCTCCAAAAGCTCATCGACGAGGCGCCGGCCGGGTCGGCGCTGGCGTACGTCTGCGCGATCGCGGTCGTGCTCCCCGACGGGCGTGAGGCCACGGTCGAAGGCCGGTGCACTGGCGTGATGGCTGACGCGCCGCGCGGTGACGGTGGTTTCGGCTACGACCCGGTCTTCGTCGCGGACGACGACCCGCGCGGGCGCA
The DNA here is from genome assembly GCA_023404805.1 of Actinomycetes bacterium. Classification (GTDB taxonomy): domain Bacteria; phylum Actinomycetota; class Thermoleophilia; order Solirubrobacterales; family Solirubrobacteraceae; genus JAGIBJ01. The sequence continues at coordinate 17,376 of JAEYAL010000126.1, forward strand.
CGATGGCTGAGCTGACCGACGCCGAGAAGGGCGCGATCAGCCACCGGGGCCGGGCGGCCGCGGCGCTCCCCGAGGTGCTCGAGCGCCTCGGGCTCGGCTAGCGGCACGCGCCAGGCCGCAGCCCCCGATGAGGCGCCCCCGCCACACGCCGTGCCAGGGTCTCCCGCCCGAGCAGGCGTGACCGGCTTTGGCGTGGCGCCAAGTCGTTGCTGGTGTGTTCAGCGGTCCGTAGTCAGCGGGTTTGCCAAAGCGCGGTTCATTGGCGCAACCTCCCAGGAAATCGGCGTTTTCCAAGGTCCAGAGGCGTCCACGCCGCCCTAAAGCGGCATCGGGTTCTACCGAGAACCTGACTGGGCTCCACCCCAAGCGCCGTCATGTCCGAGCACCCGATCAGCTACCCGCAACCTGCGCCAGTCGAACCACTGGCGCCGGTCGGCCACCCGGTCGAGCCGCCCGCCGACTGGGAACAGGACGCACCGCTTCCGCCAACCGCTGACGACGACGGGCCGCGCCGGTTCCACCCGGCCCTCGGCATCGGGTTCAAGATCGCGCTGCTCACCGTCGTCGCGATGATCAGCCTCGCGCTGGTGGCGAGCGTCGTGTTCACCCGCCGCCTCGAAGCGTCGTACCGGCAGGCCGGCGAAGCGCAGCTCCGCGGCATCGCCGAAACCTGGAAGCAGACCTTCCGCCTCAACGGACTCGACACCGAGCCGGCCCGCGTGCAGCGCCGCCTCGACGCGATCCGCGAGAACAACCCGACGCTCCACAAGATCAACGTCTCGTGGAAGGGCGCGGACGGCCGCTACCGCTACCTGCAGAGCGGCCACGCGCATGACCCGGACGGCGCGAAGCGCGACGTCTCCACCAAGGGGGCCCAGCTCGCGAAGCGCGGCACCCTGACGCCGTTCCAGGAAGGGCCGAAGTCCTACCACGAGGTCCGGGCCGCCGACGGCGCGCACTACGCGGAGATCGACGAGCCGATCCTCCGCCGCGGCGCGACGAAGGCCATGGTCGAACTCCACTACGACCTCAAAGAGCTCGACGCCGCGCTCGCCCGCGACAAGCGCACCGTCATCGGCGCCTCGGTCCTCGCGGCGATCACGCTCACCGCGCTGCTGCTCCTCCTCATCAACCGCGCGCTGGTCCAGCCGATGGCCCGCCTCGGCGCCGCCACCCGCCGCCTCGGCTCCGGCGACCGCAGCTTCCGCCTGAACTGGAAGCGCCGCGACGAGATCGGCGCCCTCGCCGACGACTTCGACCGCATGGCCGACCAGCTCGACGCAGCCCAAGGGCACCTCGAAACGCTCGCGCTGACCGACCCGCTCACGGGGCTGCTCAACCACCGCGCGTTCAACGAGCGCCTGGAGCAGGAGCTGCGCCGCGCCGAGCGCCAGCAGGGCAACGTGTCCGTCGTCGCGCTCGACGTCGACAAGTTCAAAGAAGTCAACGACGCCTACGGCCACGCCGCGGGCGACGAAGGGCTCCGCCAGCTCGCCGACGTCATGCGCGAGCACCTGCGCCCCGGCGACCTCTGCGGCCGCGTCGGCGGCGACGAGTTCTGCCTCGCCCTGACCGACGCCGACGCGCTCGAAGCCGAGCGCGTGATCGAGCGCCTGCGCCAGCACATCATGCAGACCGAGGCCGGCCCGGCCCGCACGCGCTTCACGATCAGCGCCGGCATCGCGCAGTTCCCCGTCCACGGCCTGGGCCGCGACGAGATCCTCAACTACGCCGACGGCGCGATGTACTGGGCCAAGACGTCCGGCCGCAACCGCACCTGCATCTACACGCCCGACAGCGCCGTCGCCATGTCGCCGGAGGAGCAGGCCGCACGGGTCGCCGCGCAGGGCCTGGTCAACACCGTCCACGCGCTCGCTACCGCCGTCGATGCCAAGGACGGCTACACCAGCCTCCACTCCGAGCGGGTGGGCCTCTACGCCGCCGCGCTCGCTGAGCGCATCGGGTACACGGGCGAAGAACTCGAAGCGATCCGCGCCGCTGGCGTCCTGCACGACGTCGGCAAGATCGGCATCTCCGACTCCGTCCTGCAGAAGCCGGGCAAGCTCACGAGCGAAGAGTGGGACATCATGCGCCGCCACTCCGAGCTGGGCCGCGACATCATCGCCGGCGCCGGTATGGACCGGATCGCCACGTACGTGCTGCATCTGCATGAGCGGTACGACGGCCGCGGCTACCCGGCTGGACTGGCGGGGGAGGAGATCCCGCTGCAGAGCCGCATCCTGCATGTCGCCGACATGCTCGAGGCGATGACCTCGTCGCGGGTCTACCGCCCGCGGCTCTCCACCCAAGCTGCCATCGACGAGCTGTACCGCATGCGCGGCACGCAGGTCGATCCGGTCGTCGCCGACGCGATGATCGATCTCGTCGTGTCCGGTCAGGTCATCGTGCCCGACGAAGACGCCGAGCCGCTCCCCGCCAGCGCCTAAGCGGCGCACGGCCCCATGAACCGCGCCGCCCCGCGCCCGCACGTGCCCCGCCTCTTGCGGGAGCCGTGGCCATTCCTGCGCCTGCTCACGGTGGGCGCGATGCTGACGCTGGCCGTCCTCTGCTGGACCGATCCGTCGCTGGGCCTGCCGATCCTCTGGGGCCTGGTCGTCCCGGCGCTGCCGCTGGTCTGGGTGCTCGCCCCTGGGGTCTGGCGCAACGTCTGCCCGATGGCGTCCGTCAACCAGGTGCCGCGCCTCGCGAAGTTCACGCGCGGCCGCACGCTGCCGCCGTGGCTTGAGCGCCACGGCTACACGATCGGCGCATCGCTCTTCTTCATCACCGTCTCGCTGCGGCCGTCGCTGCTGGAGACCAGTGGCGCGGCCGCCGGCGTCATGCTCGTCGTCGCGCTCGGAGTGGCCTTCGCCGGCGGCGCCATCTACCGCGGCAAGAGCGGCTTCTGCGGAAGCGTCTGCCCGCTGCGCGCGACGCAGTCCGTCTACAGCCGCGCGCCCAGCAGCACCGTCGAGCACGCGCACTGCCGGCCGTGCGTGGGCTGCACGACCAACTGCCAGGACCTGCTGCCCAAGCGGTCGTTCCTCGCCGACCTCGCTGCTGGCGACGGGCGCGGGGAGTCACGCTGGGTCTTCGCCGGCTTGCTGCCCGGCTTCATCTTCGGCTTCAGCCTCATCCCGGCCGGAACCGCCTACGACCGCACGGTCTGGTTCCTGGTCGCCTGGGCGCTGTTCAGCCTCGGCCTGCTGACGATCGCCGACAGCTTCACCCGGCTCGGGCGCGGGCGGCTCACGGCCGTCTGGGGCGCCGCGGCGCTCGTGCTCTTCTACTGGACGAGCGCGCCGACGACCGCAGCCGCGATCACCGACCTGACCGGGGCCCAGACCGGCGGCGCCGCGATCTGGGAGGCGCGCGCCGTGATCTGCATCGTCGTGGCGATCTGGCTCGCGCGCGGCCTGCGGCTGGCTGCCGCCGAGACGAAGGCCGGCGACGCCGCCGCCTTCATGCCGGTCGAGCCCGTCGGCCTCACCCTGCCCGTGCTCGCCCCGACGGTCGCGCCGCGCCGGCTCGCCCCCGAGACGCCGACCGCGGCCGCCGCCGACGCGCACGGCTCCACGAGCAC
>JAEYAL010000152.1 GCA_023404805.1 Actinomycetes bacterium
CTGCTGTTCTCGTCATGTTTGGTGCCCTATGCCGGACGAGACCTGACGAGAACCGCGCGCCATCGCAGTCCCGCCGCCGCGAGCCAGCGAAGTCGCCGTTCAGAAGACGCCAGCGGCAGCTAAATGCCGGGTCCGGGGTGGGGTGTCCCTTCCCGGGCGGATCGGCGGCGCGCTGTACGGGCTTCGCCGCTAGGCGAAACCGGACCGCGCGATCGCAGCCAGGGGAGGGACACCCCGCCCCGGACCGGAGACCCCCTATCTCTTGTGCTGCGTCGGCGCGGCGTCGAGCTGCGCCGCAGCCGCGCGGGCGTCGTAGACGGCGGGGCCTTGATAGCGCCGGCCCATGGCTTCGCCGAGCGAGTAGAAGAGGATGAAGCCGGTGAGGCCGTAGAGCGTCTCGCTGAAGAAGCTCAGCGGCACGAACACGCCGACGGGCGCCAGCAGTGGCAGCAGCGCCTTTCGCTCCTCAACGGTCGACCCCCTGACCACGATCCAGATCATCCCGCCGATGCCGAACCCGACGAGGAGGAAGCCGAGCGGGCCGACCTGCACGAGCATGATCAGGAAGCCGTTGTCGACGAGGGAGGCCACGGGGGCGGGGTTGAGGTCGCTGGCGGCGCCGACCGACCCCAGGCCGGCCCCCAGCGGTCGTGAGAGGGCAGGAGGCCCATAGGTGGTGATGGCGGTGAGGCGATCGCCGCCGGACTTGTCGTCGGCGCCGGCGCTGATCGACCCGGCACGCGCTGCGACCGCCTGGCCGGCGGGCGTGCTGCCGAGCGCGAGGTACATGCCGACGAGCGTGAGGGCGAGGCCGATCAGCCGCGGCAGCGCCTTGCCGCCGGTGAAGAACGTGATGATCACGAGGCCGCCGACGACGGACACCCACGCGCCGCGGGACTGCGTGAGGAAGATCCCCATCAGCGCCACGATCGCGGTCAGGAGCCGCGTCAGCGTCATCGTGCGCGACACGAACAGGATCGCCAGGTAGATCGCCACGAGCGAGGCGTACGTGTACGGGCTGTTGAGGAACGAGAACACGCGGAACGTGCCGAGCTCCTTGGAGCCGACGCTCACGAAGCCCGACGTCACGATCCAGGTCTGGTCCCAGATCGGCAGCCGCGGCGTGATGCCCTGGTAGACCGCGTACAGCGACGAAACCAGGATCAGCGGCATCAGCAGCTGCTCCAGCGTGAAGAGCCGCTCACGCCCGTTGGCGTAGCCGATGAACACCCCGAGCACGGCCGACATGTACGCGAACACGCCGAAGATCAACGCCAGCGGCGCCGCGAACCCGGTCGGGATCCCGATCGCGAATCCGAGGATGACGGCGCCCACGAGCAGGATCACCGCCCGCGAGGGCTTGAACTTGCGGTAGGCGACGACCGCCATCGCCCCCGTCGCCATGAACGGCGTCAGCGACAGGATGTCGGGGCCGAACGACGGGGTCGTGATGTCGAGGATCCGCCGCAGGAACGGCGCGAACACCCAGAGCGCGAAGAGCAGCCCGGTGCCGAGCTTGGGCCACTGCAGCCAGAGCATCGCGAAGCCCGGGACCCACACGACGGTCGCCAGCGCCTGCCACTGCTCGCCGATCGCCAGGCCAGCGATCGCGATGCCCCAGCCGACGACGAACACGGAGAACCACGCGTCGCTCATCCGCAGCGCGCGCAGGCGCTGGAGCGGCGCCGGGCGCTGCACGATGTCGCGGGCCCGCGGGACCAGCGTCGGGACCGGCAGGCGCTCGCGCCACCCGCCGCGCCCCTTGCCGCGCACCGCGGTCATGCGGCCTGCCCTCCGACGCGGACGACGCCAGCGAGGCGCACGTCGGCACGGGTGAGCGTGCGGCCGAAGCGCAGCAGCTGGCGCCGGTCGATGCTGTCAGGCAGCCAGACGGCGATCACGCGGTCGGCGAGGCTCGCCAGCTCGAGCGCAGCCGCGCTGCCAACAGGCGAAGGGAGGTTGACGACGACGAGGTCGAACTGCGAGCGGCGCGACTCCAGCCATGCGCGTGCGGTGTCGCCGATCTCGATCGGGTAGCCGTCGATCTCCAACCCGTCGATCTTGCTGGGTGCGGTGTTCGCGTCATTGGTCGCGAGCAGCACCCGCGAGCCGCCGAGCGCAGCCGTCTCCGCCAGCAGCCGGGCCACCGCAGCCGCGCGCCCGAGCGTGATCGCCTCGGTCACGCCGACGACGCTCGGCCCGTGGTCGGCCTGGATCACCCGCTGGACCGCTTCGAGCGCCGCGATCTCGCCGGAGTGCGGCCCGTTCGGCCGGGCGCCTGGCAGCAGCGACGTGCGGGGCAGGTCGGTGATGATCGCGGCGCGCAGGTCCTGGGCGACCTCGGACGGCCGCGGCCGGCGGTCGCGCTGCTCGCGCCATGCCAGCAGCGCGCAGCCCATCATCACGCCGAACAGGCCAGCGAAGATCGACAGGTTCAGCGCCGGCGGGCGGGTGCGCGTCGTCGGCACCGGCGCCCAGCGCACGATCGACACCGTCTTGGGCCGGAACTGCAGCATCAGCTTCAGGCGCAGCACGCGGCTGGTGAGCCGGGCCATCTCGGCCTGGGTCTCCCGCTGCAGGAGCTGGTCCTTGTCGGCGAGCGCGATCCGCTCCTTCGTGACCTCGTTCAGGCGGTCCTCGGTGGCGCGCAGCGTCTGCGTGATGCGGCGGTGGTCGCGCTTCGCGCGCAGCTCGACGATCGCCTTCGCGAACTCGTCAGCGAGCAGCTTGGCGCGCTGGGGGTCGGCATCGCGGCCGTTGACGACCGGCAGGAAGAACTTCTTGTCGAGCCCGACGCTCGTCGCAGCGCTGATGTCGCGCGCGTCGGTGGCCGGCTGGAGGCCCAGCTTCTGGGTCAGCTTGATGACCGCCTCAGGCGTGTCGAGCTGGCCCGGCTGCTGCGCGAGCGTCTCCTCGGTCGTCTTGATCGCGCCGGAGAGGTTGAAGATGTCGCGGTCCAGGTACTGGTTCTTGAGGCCCAGCAGGGTGCTCGCCTCGTACTGGCCGGGCTGCCGCTTGACCGTCAGGAACGTGAGGCTCGCGGCCGTGACCGCGCACAGCGCGACGATCCACCAGCGGTCACGCAGGGCGGTGAAGAACGGGCGAGCCTGCGCGTCTGGCGTGGACACTGCCCTGCATTCTCGCACCCTGGGCAGAGGCCGTGCGGCAGCGCACACTTCGCCAGTAGACTGCGCGGCCTGGTCCGTCTCGATCTCAGGAGCCAGCCGCCCGTGGCCGATCTCACCCGTGAAACCCTCGAAGCTCGAATCGAGCGCGCCCTTGCCGCGTTCGACGTCGACACGACCAAGCTCGCGCCCGACGCTGTGCTGGAGGATCTCGACATCGATTCGCTCGACATCGTCGAGCTGAGCCAGATCCTGCACGACGACTACGGCCTCGACATCAAGCCCCAGGACTTCCAGGGCGTCGAGACGTACGGCGACGCGCTGGAGACGGTGTTCCGCAAGGCCGGCCTCTAGCCGCCCGCCCGGCGAGCCCCGGTCCCCCGCATGGGCGTCGTCCTGCTCTGTCCCGGCCAGGGTGCGATCCCGCGCGACCTGCCCGACCTCATCCGCGCGAGCGGCGACGACCTCGCGGCCGCCTACGCGGAACGGCTCGGCGCTGACGCGTGGGACGACCCGCTCGCCGACTTCGGCCGCCAGCAGGCCGCGCTCGTCACGATCGGCATCGGCCGGGGCCGCCGCGCGCTCGCGCTGCTCGCCGAAGACGATCTCGCCGCCGAGTACGGCCCGGTCGTCGCGACCGCCGGGCACTCGCTCGGCGAGCTCGTCGCGCTGGCGCTCGCCGGCGTGCTCGAGCCCGCTGCTGCCGTCCGCCTGGCGGCCGACCGCGGCGAGGCCTTCCAGCAGCACCGCCTGCCGGTGTGGGACGAGGCCGGCATGCTCGCCGTCCGCGGCGCGTCGGTGCACGACGTGATCGATGGGCTGCTCCAGAAGCACGGCGCCGAGTACGGCAACGACAACGCCCCAGACCAGGTCGTCGCGACGGGGCTGCGCACGGCGCTCGACGGCGTCGCCGCCGAAGCGAAGGAGCTCGGGCTGCGCGCCGTGCACCTGGAGACGACCGGCCCGACGCACTCCTCGTTCATGGAGCCGGTCGGGGAGACGTTCCGCGAGCACCTCGCCGGGGCCGCGTTCGCCGAGCCGGCCTTCGCGGTCTACTCGGGCTGCACCGCGGCGCCGTTCGACGACTACGTCGGCGAGCTTGCGTCGATCATCCCCGGCACCGTCCGCTGGCGTGAGACGCTGCAGGCGATCGCGGCGCAGGACCCAGCCCCGACGCGCTTCCTCGACATCGGCCCGGGCAAGGTCCTCGCGAACCTCGCCCGCAAGACCGTGCCCGACATCCCAGCCCACAACCTCGACGACCTGGAGGCCGCACGATGAGCGACCAAGACGCCGACCTCCTCGGCATCCCCGCCGGCCTTCCGTTCCGCGCGACGATCGCGGGTATCGGCTACGCGCTGCCGCGCACCTCCTACCCGAACTCGACGGTCGAGCAGATGATCGGGGTCAAGCCCGACTGGCTCGAGTCGCGCACCGGCATCAAGGAGCGCCGCTGGGCCGACACCGACGAGACCGTCCTCACGCTCGCGCAAAAGGCGTCGCAGGATGCGATCGACATGGCGGGCCTGGAGAACTCCGACATCGACCACGTGATCGTCGCGACGTACACCTTCCCGTGGATCACGCCGAACGCCGGCCCGTTCCTCACGAAGGCGATGGGCATGGGCAACGCGGCCGCGATCGACGTGTCAGCCGCCTGCACCGGATGGCTGGCCGGCGTGAAGTACGCCGCGTCGATGATCGAGACGGGCCGCGCGAACAACGTCCTCGTGGTCGCGTCGGACGTGATCTCGCCGCTGGGCTCCGAGGACCAGAAGGCCGGCGTCGCGGTGATGGCCGACGGCGCAGGCGCGGGCGTGCTCACCCGCCAGTCGGCCCAAAAGACCGGCGCGATCGGCGAGCTGATCCTCAAGGCCGACGGCACCTACGCCGAGATGATCGGCGGCTTCAAGAACACCGAGCGCACCTGGATGCGCGGCCAGGAGACCTACATGGTCGCCGTGTCGGAGCTGGTGAACGTGACCAAGGAAGTCCTCGCGCTCGGTGAGAAGACCAAGGAGGACATCGACCTCTTCGTGTTCCACCAGGCCAACGGCCGCATCCTGCAGGCCGTCGGCGCGCGCCTCGACATCGATCCCGAGAAGTCGGTCACGTACCTCGGCGACACCGGCAACATCTCGGCGGCGACCATTCCCATGGCGTTCACCCGTGCCCGCGAGGACGGCCTCCTGCATCAGGGCGACCTCGTCCTCACGGCGGCGTTCGGCGCCGGCGTGGTGTGGGGCGGCGGCATGATCCGCTGGGGCATCCCCGACCCCGAGTAAACCGGCCAGCGCCGGCCGCTTCGGCGGCCGCGTGCACGCCGCCGTGCAGTGCCGTCCCCCGGGCGGACAAGAAGCACACAGGTTGAGTGACGCGTGTCGTGGACGGGTGGTTGTGGCGCGCTTACGTTGGGCTTCAATGCTCTTCCCAACCGCGCTGCCGAGCCTCGGCTACATCCTCTTCACTGCACCCGCAACGCTGATCACGCGCGCCGTCACCAAGCGCGCCAAGCGGCTGCTTCCCCGCACGACGCCGGTGCGGACCACGCCCTAGCGGGCGGCGGCCGATCCGGCCGCCTGCTCGCTGTCTGGCGAGGGGCGCCCGGATCCTGGTAAACCCGGCTCCGCCTGAGATGCAGGCGAACTGACGAGCCTGTCTCGTTTCATGTGGACGGCGCTTGACCCCTATGCGCGCCCCGCGCCGCGAAATCGCCCGTGTTTGCTTGAACACTTGGTCGGGCAGCCCCAGTGCGGCGCTCGAGATTGAGCGCGAGTTCATTTCGTTGCCGGTCGGTGTATGGAAGCCTCTGGCGTGACGACCATCACGGTCGCTGTGTCCCACTTGAGGAATCCCATGAGTCCGTCCATTCGAGGCCTGGCGCTCGCCGCCGGCGTCGCCGTTGCTGGCACCCTCGCCGCAGCGCCCGCGCAGGCCGCCACCAACAACGCGTTCTACATCCCGCCGTCGACGCTGCCGTCAGAGAACGGCAAGCTCATCAGGACGTACGCCCAGAAGCTCGGCGTGAGCTTCGGCCTGCCGGGCAGCCCGACGTACCTGCCGGGCAAGGCGACCCGGATCATGTACAAGTCGACGAACGCCAACGGCTCGCCCGTCGCGGTGACCGGCCTCTACATCGAGCCGACCAAGGCGTGGGGCGGCCCAGGCAAGCGCCCGCTCGTGGCGTACGCCGAGGGCACGCAGGGCCAGGGCGACGCGTGTGCGCCGTCCAAGACGCTCGAGAACACCCTCAACTACCAGGGCGGCTCGATCGGCGTCGGCTATGAGGTGCCGAGCATCTACGGCCTCCTCAACCGCGGCCTCGCCGTGGTCGTCACCGACTACATCGGTCTCGGCGACCCGACCCGCATCCACACCTACGTCGACCGCCTCGACATGGGCCACGCGGTCCTCGACGCAGCGCGCGCTGCGCTCCAGGTGCAGGGCGCCTCGGTGACCGCTGAGTCGCCGGTCGGCACGTACGGCTACTCGCAGGGTGGCGGCGCGTCCGCCTCGGCCCTCGAGCTGGCTGGCTCCTACGCGCCGGACGTGAACATCAAGGCCGGCTACGCGGGCGCTCCTCCGGCCAACCTGCTGGAGGTCCTGCGGACCGCCGACGGCACGTCGCTGACCGGCGTCCTCGGCTATGCGATCAACGGCCTCATCGCCAACAACCCCGAGCTCAAGTCGATCCTCGACGCCACCACGAACAACGCCGGCAAGGCTGCGCTCGCCAAGGTCTCGAACCAGTGCATCGGTGAGACGCTCACCTCGTTCGCGTTCAAGAAGACGAACGAGTGGACGATCTCGAAGCTCTCGGCGCACACCGTCGTGTCAGGTATCCCGGAAGCGCTGGCGATCGTCGACAAGCAGCGCATCGGCCGCATCAAGCCGACCGTGCCGGTCCAGATCGTCACGGGCACCAAGGACGACATCGTCGGCCACGTGCAGGCTCGCCGGCTTGCCGAGGACTGGTGCCGCCTCGGCGCGCAGGTCCGCTTCGCTCCGGTCAACCAGCCGCTCAGCAGCGGGGGCAGCTCGCTCAACCACCTCGGGCCGATGCTCACCAACCTGGACTCCGCCCAGACCTGGCTGTACGACCGCCTGATCGGCAAGGCGGGCGGCACCAACTGCTACGCCCTGGGCCTGTAGCGACGTAGCGCTCCCGGGCCGCCACTCCAGTGGCGGCCCGGAGGGTGCTGCAACCCTCGCGGCCCGGGCGACCGGGCCGCTGTGAACCTCGCGGCCCGGCACCCACCCGCCGGGCCGCCAGTCGCCGGTCCCGCGTCTCTCCGTGACGCCGGACCGCTGCGTGGCTCGACGCCGCGCCGCCTACGCAAGGACAGAGCGTGCGCGGCGCGGCGTCGGCGCGCACGGGATGGATTACCCGGCGAGCGGCCGGGGAATCCAACCCGTACCGCTCAGCCAACGTTGGACGGGATGGATTTCCCGGCGAACGGCCGGGTAGTCCATCCCGTACGCCGCCGCGCCCCTACGGGCGCAGCAGGAAGTTGAAGTAGTGGTTCGGGCCGACGGCGTTGATGAACGCGCCGCGCTCGTAGGGCGCGTCGCCGTCGAAGTTGAAGATGCGCAGCCCGAGCTCGGTCACGCAGTCGTAGAACGTGGCCGGGCTCTCGCCGTAGCCGGCGGCGGCGCTGCCGTGCTCCACGAGCACCATCGGCTTGAACTCCGTGATCGTCTGCTTGGCGCCGCGGAGGACGAGCAGCTCGGCGCCTTCGACGTCGATCTTGATCAGGCGCGGCTTCAGGCCGTGCTTGGCGACGAGCTCGTCCAGGCGCTGCGTCTTGACGGTGAGCTTCTCGAACTCGGGATCTTCGGGGTAGTCGCGCTCCTTGAGGCCGCTGTAGCCCGGGTTGTTCTTCACGTGGAGGAACTCGACCTCGCCCGGGTCGCCGTCGGTGAGGGCGCACTCCTCGACGATCACCGAATCGACGAGCGTGCGGCGCAGGCCGGCCGCGAGGTGGGGCAGCGGCTCGACGGCGAGCACGCGGCCGTTGACCGTGGACTGCAGGATCTGGCGGGTGACGTCGCCGAGGTGGGCGCCGACATCGATCGCATCGTCTCCTGGGCTGAGGCCCGCGCGCAGCGCGACGGCCATCCCGATGTGGTCGGCGCGGCCGCGCCGAGACGTGTAATCGGAGCGGGCAGCGTGGTAGCCGCGCTTGGCAGCCGACACCGCCTCTGTGGGAGAAATTGACAACGAGCGACGGGACATTTCGGGGAATCTACCGGGCGACTGTTTCCGGGTCGTCACCCGCTGGACGCGCTGAGCCAGACCTCACGGCGTACCGCGGTGAGCCGCGGCGCGTCGGCGGGTAACTCGGCCTCCAGTTGTTCAGTCGGCTAGGCCGCGCCGGTCTGAAGTTCCGAGACGCTTGCTTCAGGTGCAACGGCCTCGGCGGCGGCCGCAGCGGCAGCTGCGCGCTCAGACGGACGCAGCGCCAGGTGGCGATAGCGGGCCAGCAGGTGGTTCGCGTAATGGAACCCGACAGCGCGGGACCCAGCCTCGTTGAAGTTCAGTCCGTTGGCGCCGCGCAGCGACATCACCTGCGGGATCGGAGCGGCGTCGACGACGGGGATCTCGAGCTCCTCGAGCACCGGGCCGGCCTCCTCGATCAGCCGGTCGGCGACGCCGCGCACCCAGAACCCTTCGAGCACGGGATCGTTCTGGTGCCAGAACTCGATCGGCACGCCGGGCCACACGCGCTGCACCTGGAGGATGAACTCCTCCAAGCCCTCCTCCGGGCCGTGCCATGGCGCCGGGCGGCCGAAGACGCGCAGCAGGAGGTCCATGACCCGCCAGATCGGGTACATCAGGTAGCCGAGCCGGCGCCCGAAGTTCTCGCGCGCGAGGAACGACCACAGGTTGAAGCCGAAGACGTGCCGCACCGCGGGGTAGCCGCCGGTCTGCACGATGATCACGTCTGGGCGGCCGCGGCGCTTGCGGCGGCGCTTGACCATCGTGGCCTCGTCCGGGAAGTCGCCGAAGTGCCACACGAACAGGTTCTGAAACGCGAGCGTGATGCCCTGGCGGGCGAACTCGTCGGCCATGTAGCGCGGCCAGCCCACATCGGCGGCCATCGTGTGCGCGTGCTTGGTCTCGCGGAAGTCGCAGGCGCCGAAGCGCAGCACGTCGAGGTAGGGGGAGTCGTCGTCGCCCTCGGGCTTCTCGAGGACCCACAGCGCGGCCTTGTCGCGCGGCATGTCGAAGATCAGCTTCTTGACCGGCCGCAGGACCTTCTTGAGGCCTTCGGGCGTCGCCGCGATCCGGGCGAGGTCGCGCTCGGCCTTCTGCTTCTCGTCGAGCTGTGCCATGCCTCTGCCTCGCTTCTTCCCGGCGCCTAGCGCCAGTCGGCCCGGTAGCCGCCCTTGACGCCGCCGCGGTACAGCTCGTAGTCGCAGGGCGTGCGCTCGCCGATCTTCTTCGCCGGGACGCCAGCCACGATCGTCCACGGCTCGACGTCCTTGGTCACGAGCGTGCCAGCAGCGACCACGGCGCCCTCGCCGATGCAGACGCCGCCCATGATCATCGCGCCGAGGTTGATGAAGACCTTGTCTTCGATGCGGGTCCGCCAGCAGTGGTCGGTGATGCCGCCTTCAAAGCCGTGCGCGCCGGTCAGGATCACGGAGCGCTCCGCGATACCGACGTCGCGGCCGATCTCCAGGCCGCCGCGCGCATCGAGCAGCACGTGGCGGTTGATGATGCTGCCCTTGCCGATCTGCAGCTTGTCGGGATCGAGGATCTCGACGCCGCGCAGGATCAGGGAGTCGTCGACCGACTCGAACTGCACCTGCCCGATCCGCTCATAGAGGCGGGCCCGGAGCTTCACGAACGGGATGCGGTTGACGATGCTCCCGAGGAACCATTCCTTGCGGTTGTTGCCAATGACCGCGGTGACATCGCTGGCGGGCATCGTCCGAGTCATCTACGCAGGCTCCAAGGTGGGGAAGGGTCCGAGCCGGGGAGGCTCAGCCGTGGACTCTAGAGGCTCTCGGCCGTCAGTCCTCGGCGCCACCGAAGCCGGTGGCGAACGTCCCTGCGATCGGCACGCCGATCTGAGACGCGAGGTCGCGTAGACGGGTGAGCGACCCGCGGGCCGTATGGCCCGACGAGACGACGGCGACGGCGGTATCGGCGGCGCGCATCAGCACGACGCCGGCGGCGTGGCGGTCGGGCGTGGGGCTGGAGATCACGAGGCGGTCGTAGCGCTGGAGCGCCCACGAGCGCAGCGCGGCGACGCGGTCGTCGCGGAGCTCGTCGGAGCTGAGCGCGAGGCGGTGCAGCGTGCCGTCGCCACCGTCCTCCTCTTCGAGCGCGCCAGCGCCGTCCGGGGCGCCGCCGAGCAGCCGCTCGACCTTGTCCCAGTTGTCGTCGCCGCCGGTCGTCACCAGCAGGACGGTGAACGGCGTGCGGGCCAGCGCGCCGGCGATCTGCAGCGCGACGGGCTCGCCCTGCGTGTCGTCGTCGGACGCGACCACGGCGATCGCGCGGGCGTCGCGGCTGGCCGGGTTCAGGCGCAGCTGTGCCGCTGCCACCTTCGCGGACTCTGCTTCGACCGGTCTGAGGGCGGAGAACGGCGTCGTGATCCGCTCCTTGCCAGCAGTCGACGCGGGCGCGCGCACGAGGATCGGCGCGCCGAGCATGCCCTCGACCGTCTCCTCCGCGCGGACCTTCGGGTCGCGTCCAGCGATCAGGAACGCCAGCGCGGTGCCGATCACGCCGCCGGCGAAGGCGCCGGCGATCATGAACAGCAGCGGCGGGAGACCCGACGGGCTCGTCGGGATGTCGGCCTTGCGGGCGAAGCTCACGCTCTGCGTCTTGAGGCGCTTGAGGACGGCGAGCTGCTCGAGCTTCTGCCGGACCTGCGCGGTCTCCGCGGCAGGCTGGATCGCGAGCGTGCGGCGCACGAGGTCCTTCTGCTCTTCAGAGAGGCCGTTGAGCGTCTCGGTCTCGGTGCGGCGCAGCTCGGCGAGGCGCTTGCGGAGCTGGGCCTCGATCTCGTTGAGGCGGTTCAGGTCGCGCGTCTCGACGATGTCGATGTACGCCTGCACGTAGTAGTTGGCGAGCTTCGCCGCGATGAACGGCGACTTGTCCTTCGCGGCGACCGAGATCAGGAAGGTCTTCGTGTCGACGGAGACGTCGACCTTGTCGTCGATCTCGGTCGGCGTCAGATCGGGCGAGCCGGCGAGCAGGCCGCGCGTCGCGCGGGCCGTGTCGAGCTGGTCGATGTTGGCGACCGTCTCCGCGATAACGAGGTTGCCGTTGGTCGCGCCTTCCTGGGCGAGGCCGAGGATCTGCTGGTCGATGTTCTGGGCACCGAGCTTGAGGAGCGCCTGTGCGGAGTAGCCGCGGCCACCGGTGACGAGGTACGCGGCGACGGCGCCGAGGATGGCCAGCAGGATCGGCAGCCAGATCAGCTTCCGGACGACCTTGACGGCGTCAGGGGCCGAGCTGACCGCTGCACCGCCGCCGACGGCTGGGGGCGTGCCGGGCGTCACGGGTACGGGGACATGGCTCATGAGGCGCGTATCGTGGCACATCGCACAGTCGAAACGACCCGCTCGGCTGCAGATCTGACCGCTTGCATGCGTCCCTGCGCCAACCGGCTGGTAATGCCCCCTACGCTGAGGCGGTGCCGGAGCTGCCCGAGGTCGAGATCGTCGCCCGCCGCGCGAGTGCCGCCATGGCCGGCCGCACCATCGATTCGCTGTCGGTCGTGGGCTTCAACGCGCTGCGTTCGCTCGACCCGCCGCCGTCCGAGCTGGAGGGCCAGACGGTCACCGGTGTGGAGCGGCGCGGCAAGCTGCTGCTCCTCGACACCGACAGCGAGTTCCTGCTGCTCATCCACCTCATGACCGGCGGCGGGATGACCTGGAAGCCGGGCAAGGTGAACCCCCGCGACCGCGCGATGCGCGTCGTGATCCGCTTTGCCGACGACGGCGAGCCCGTGCGGATCCGCGAGCGCGGCACGCGCCAGGCGATGTGGGTGCGCGCGATCCGCCACGCCGACCTCGACGCCGACGAGGTGCCCGAGCTCGCGAAGCTCGGCCCCGAGGCGTGGTGGCCGCACGGCGACGAAGACCCAGCCCACGTCGAGGTCCTCGCCGCTGCGCTCGACGCGCCGCGGCCGCTGCACTCGCTCCTGCGCGACCAGCGTGTGCTGGCCGGCGTCGGCCGCACCTGGTCCGACGAGATCCTCTGGACCGCGCAGCGCTCGCCCTACCAGCGTGGCAGCGACCTCTCAGCCGATGAGCGCGCGGCGTTCGTCCGGACGACCCGCGACGTCCTCGACGCCGCGCTGCAGCACTACGAGGCCAAGGTCCCCGAGATCCCGGCCGAGAAGCTTGCCAAGCCGGTGAAGGTGCACGGCAAGGAGGGCGAACCGTGCCCGAGCTGCGGCACCAGGTTGCGCGGCGTCTTCTTTGAGTCGCACACGATCGCGTACTGCCCCAAGGAGCAGACCGGAGGCCGCGTCCTCAAGGACCGCCGCCTCTCGCGCCTGGGGATCGAAGACACGCTGGACGACGAGGACTGAGCGCGCCGCGCGCTTTCCCGGCGGGAGAGCCGGCGGACCGCCGTCCGCCAGCCTTCACCGCGCGCCGGTGTCAGTCCAGGTCGATGGTGATCGGGTCGCCCGTCTTGGGCTTCTGCGCGCCCGTGCCCAGGAAGGTCACCGTCGCTTCGACCTTGGCCCCGGCGGGGATGTCCTTCTTGGCGATGGTGACCGTCTTCGCGTAGGCGCACTTGCCCTTCGACCACTTCAGCGTCGACTCTTTCTTGGCGAGGGTCTTGACCGTGGTCTTGGCCTTCTTGCCGCGGCCCTTTTTCGTGGTCGCCGTCACGAGGATCTCGACCTGGCCGGAGCAGGCCTCCTTGGTCTGCAGGCCCTTGGCGCCGAGCACCGTGCCGGACAGGTCGACCGCGTAGGTCTTCTTCGTCTCGGCCACCTCGGCGACCTTGGCGCCGAGCTTCGTGATCTCGGGGCGCGTGTCGGCGGGCGGCGCCGGCGTGGCTGGCTTGTCGGTGCCGGACGGCGCTGCTGGCGTCGTCGGCGCTGGCGCGATGACCGGCGGCGTCGTCGGCTCGGGCGTGGTCGGCTCCGGCTCCGGCTCCGGCGTCGGCGTCGGGGTCGGCGTTGGGGTCGGGGTCGGCTCGGGCGTGGTCGGCGGCACGGGCGTCTCGCCCGTCGACAGCAGCTGGGAGCTCAGCGTCTTGGTCCAGCCGATGTAGGCGATCCTGTCGCCTGCCGGGAAGAACCCGTACGCGTCGCTGCTCGCTGTGCCGGCGAGCGCGTCGGCGAGGAGCTCCGTGCCTGCCTCGGTGCCGTCTGAGATCCACGGCTCGCGGCCGTGCTCTGCGTCGCGGCCGAGGAAGAGGACCTTGCCGTCGATCGCGACGGGCTGGCTGATGTTGCCCGAGAACGTCTTGACGGTCGACGAGGTCGCGGCGCCCGCGCCGACCTTCACGAGGCTGTTCGGCACCAGGCCGTAGATCGCGCCTCCGATGACAGCCCGCGAGCCGTAGAACGCGTTGCCGGTGATGGGGCCGGCGTTCGGGATCGCCTGGACGGTCTCGCCGGTGATGCGCGAGAGGCGCAGCGTCGAGCCGTTGCCGCCGACGATGGCGGTCACGGCGTACACGACCGTGCCGTCGGTGCTGAGCAGCGTCTGCATCGAGCTGTTCGGGCGCTGGCCGGGTTCGACGGCGAGGTCCTTGGTCCCGCTCACCGTGCCGTCGGTGATCCAGACCTGGTTCTCCTGCGTGCCGCTCTGGGGCACGACCGGCACGTAGAGCTTGCCGCCCGCCGCGACGGCGTTGTAGACGTCGTACGAGGCGTAGGTGTCGGCCAGCTTGGTCGAGGTGCCGGTGGTGGTGTCGAGCCACCAGAGCTCGCTCTTCGTGCTGTCGACGGTGTCGTAGAGGCTGTAGTAGAGATCGGTGCCGACGGCCTTGAGGTTGCCGATCGTCGCGTCGGCCGACCAGCCCGCCGGAGGCGTCTGCAGCACGCCCGGCCCGTTGCCGTCGGTCTTGAAGAGGCCGTAGGCGCTGCTGCTCACGGCCGCGCGCGCGATGTAGTAGACGGCGCCGCCGGCGACCACGGCGTTCGAGGCGTCGCCGCCCTGCGCGCCGATGCCGGCCGAGAGCCGGTCGGTGCCCACGCCCGTGCCGTCGGTGATGTAGACCGCGCCCTCGTTGGCGGAGCCCTCGAAGATGGCCCGGTTGCCGAAGGCGACGGCCTCGTTGACGCTCGGGAACCGGCGGGTGGCGTCGAGCTGGTGCGTCCCGTCCTTCGTGCCGTCGGTGATCCACGGCTGCGGCGACTGGCCATCGACGTTCGGCCCGGCGAAGAACAGCGTCTTGCCAGCGAACCGGGCGGTGACCGTGCGGTACTCGTCCATCTTCGCGCCGGTGAGCGTGGTGTTGGCATCGGTGACCAGCGCGGGCGGAGCATCGTCGTCGGCGACGGAGAACAGCTCACGGCCGTATTCGACGCTCTCGCCGTCGAAGTAGACGCCGCCGCCCGGCTTCGGGGCGAGTTCGCCGAACGAGGTGAACGCTGGCGCGCCCGCGAGGGAGACCGTGTTCTGCGCGGTGCCGTCGGTCGTCACGAGCGCGCCGGCGTTGTCGAGCGACAGGGCCGCGTAGACGACGTCGTCGCTCACGACGATCCCGTTGACGACGCCTTCGCGCAGCGACAGCGGTTGCGGGTTGCTCCCGGCGACTTCGAGCGACCAGAGCTGCTGGTCGCCGGAGGCCTCGGCGCCGTAGAGGAGGAAGCCGTCGTGGTAGCGCGGCGAGCGCCACTGGTTGTCGGCTGGGCCGTCAGCGAGCACCGCCGCCGTCGAGCCGTCCGACTCCCAGATCTTGCCGCCGGCGAGGAACGCGGCGTTGTTGCCGGTGGTCCGAGCGAAGACCGGGTACTGCGGCGGCGTGATCGGGGCGCCGCCCACCTCCGTGATCTCGTGCGTGCCTCCGTCGGTGCCGTCGGTTGAGAAGAGGCGGCGAGCGCCGCCGGAGCCGGCCTTGGCGACGAAGTAGGCGAGATCGTCCACGACGGTCACTTCGAACGCGTCGTAGTCCAGGATCAGCGGCTCGCCGGCGTACTGCAGGATGTGGGAGCTGCCCTCGGCGTTGGAGACGAGGCGGCGCTGGTCGCTGCCCGCGGTGAAGTCGAACGTCGAGGCCAGCAGCGCGCCGTTGCCCAGCAGCCGGAAGTCCTCGATGTAGAGCTCGGGCTTGTCGCCGTCGAGCGCGACCGGTTCGACGACGCCGTCCAGCGAGTCGTACTTGTAGGCGTGCGACCACGGGCCCGCCGAGAAGTAGAGGTCGGGGCCCACCGCAAGCAGGTTGCGCGGGTTGGAGTCGACGCCCGGGAACTCGTGCGTGCCCGCCCCCGTGCCGTCGGTCAGCCACAGCTTGCCGCCCTGGCGGAAGTACGTCACGTCACCAAAGGTGGCCCATTCGTGGCCGCCGTCAGCGTCGGAGGGGTCGGCGATCAGCCTGGTCGCACCGGACTCGGTGACTGCCCACGGCCCTGAAACCGACTCGCCGTCCTCGGCGTTGAAGTACGTCTTGCCGCCGGCCGTGGTGATGTCGGCCTGCTGGGTGATGCCGTCGCGCGTAGCCGTGCTCACCTGCTTCAGCAGGTTCGTGTTCCGGGCCGCCGACGCAGGCGGAGCGACGAACGCGGTGGAGAGGGCGGCAAGGCCGGTGGCCCACAGCGCGCGGGCCAAGGTCTGTCGGTACATCGACTTCAATCGTTCGTAGGGCCCCGGGGCGCTGGAGGCGTTGCCCAGCGCACCGTTCGGGTGTCTCTGCGAAAGAGGTCGGACACCGCCGCCCGATAGAGAGCGAACGCGCCAGAACTGGCACGTTCCCGCTACTTCTGAACGCAGCCGTGCGGCCCTGCGCGGCCAGGGTGGCGCCGCCGCGCAGGGCCCGGGTGCGCAGGCTCAGCCGGCGGTGACGGGCTCCAGCGCGGGGTAGTCCGTGTAGCCCTTCGCGCCGCCCTGGTAGAACGTCGCTTGGTCGGGGGCGTTCAGCTCGGCGCCCTCCTGGAGGCGGCGCGGCAGGTCGGGGTTGGCGATGAACCGGCGGCCGTAGGCGATCACGTCGGCGGTGCCGCTCTCGACGAGCGCGGCGGCGCCGTCGACATCGAACTCCTCCGAGAAGCCCTCGTTGGCGACGATCGTCCCGGCGAAGTGCGCGCGGGCCTGCTCGACGGCGGAGTAGCCCGTGTACGTCTGCGTCTCGAGCACGTGCACGTAGAGCAGGTCGTAGCGGGCGAGCTCCGCCAGCAGCGCGTCGTACGTGGCGCGCGGGTCCGACTCGGAGATGTCGTTGAACGGGTGGCCGGGCGAGATGCGGATGCCGGTGCGCTCGGCGCCGATCGCCGCCGCGACGGCGTCGACGACCTCGACCACGAACCGGATGCGGCCAGCGACGTCGGTGCCGTAGCCGTCGGTGCGGGTATTGGTGTTGTCGGCGAGGAACTGGTGCAGCAGGTAGCCGTTGGCCGCGTGCAGCTCCACGCCGTACGCCCCGGCCGCGACGGCGCGGCGGGCGGCGTCCACGTAGTAGCCCTTGACGGTCTCGAGCTCAGCCGTCGCGATCTCGCGCGGCAGCTCGTACGGCTGCTGGCCGTCCGGGGTGAAGACCGATCCCTCGGCGGTCACCGCCGACGGGGCCAGCGGCTGCTCACCCGTGTAGTACGAGTGCGCGACGCGGCCGGTGTGCATCAGCTGCACGACGAGCTTGCCGTCGCCCGCCGCGGCGACCGCCTCGGCGACCTTCGCCCAGCCGGCCTGCTGCGCATCGGTGTGGAGCCCCGGCGTGTCGAGGTAGCCCTGGCCATCGGCGGAGGGCTGGGTGCCCTCGGTGATGACGAACGCCGCGCTGGCCCGCTGCGCGTAGTACTCGGCGTTCAGCTCGCCGGGCACGGTGCCCACGGCGCGGTTGCGCGTCAGCGGCGCGAGCGCGATCCGGTGCGGCAGCGTGAGGGCGCCATGGGTGTAGGGCTGGAAGAGGGCGTCGTACGGCATGAAGGTCCTTCGTCGGGCGGGTCCCGAAAGTCGTTGCTTGCGCAACGATAGGAAGCTCGGCACGCAGTTCCGAGCGCATGGGCGCCAAACGGGCCAGCGGTGGCCCGCAGGGTGAACTGCAGCGCCCGGCGGCGCACTGCCGCTAGCCTCCGAAGCCATGATCGACGCAGGCCAGGCCGCACCCGCCTTCACGCTCCCGGACGCCGATGGCACGCCGGTCACGCTGGCGGACTCGGCGGGGTCGTGGCGGGTCGTCTACTTCTACCCCAAGGCCGACACCCCGGGCTGCACGACGCAGGCCTGCGGCATCCGCGACCACCGCGCCGACTACGAGTCGCGCGGCGCGGTCGTCTACGGCATCTCGCCGGACCCGGTCAGCAAGGTCAAGAAGTTCCACGACAAGCAGTCGCTGAACTTCACCCTGCTCGCCGACGAGGACCACGCGGTCTGCGACGCGTACGGCGTGTGGGTCGAGAAGTCGATGTACGGCAAGACGTACTGGGGCGCGCAGCGCGCGACGTTCCTCGTCGACCCGGAAGGGGTCGTCCGCTACGTGATCCCCAAGGTCAGTCCGAAGACCCACGACGACGACGTGCTCGCCAAGCTCGACGAGCTGGCCGGGGCCCCGGCCGCCTGAGCAGCATGCGGCGCCGGTTCCTCCCGCTCGCTGCGGCGTTCTCGATGATGGCGGCAGCCGCCGAGGACCAGTCGAGCGGCCCCGCCCGCGATACCGCGGGCCCGCACCCCAGCGGCGAGCGCCACACGCCTGACGGCGGCGACGCGCTCGCCGTGGTGCGGCCGGCGGCACCCGAATCCGTCCGCGATGGCGAAAACGCCGTGGCGTAAGCGAAGGCGAGCAGGCGCCCGCCGCCCGCTGGTCAGCCTGGGCGGTCGCCCGTGTCGAGCCCGGTGACCAGCGCCTGGATGCCGGCGACCCAGACGGCGTCGAGGTCGAACTCCGGCGGGAAGCGCTCATTGAGCTCGAGGTCGACCATGCCATGCGAGAACGCCCACAGCGAGACGCTCAGCTTCGGGCACGGGCCGGCGTGCTCGCGGATCGGCCCGGCGGCGTAGTCCTCGGCGGCGGCGACGTCGGGGGCGGCGCGGTCGAGGCCCCGCGACATCAGCAGCCGGTACAGCGCCGGATGGGCGAGCGCCCACTCGCGGAACGTGCGCGCGATGACCGTGATCGGCTCGTCGGTCGACAGGGCCAGCTGCGCGCGGATGTAGTCGCCCTGGTCGTAGAGGCCGGAGGCGATGATCGCGTTCTCGACGGCGCGCTTGTCGGCGAAATGCTCATAGAGCGACGCCGCGCGAATGCCCAGCCGAGCGGCGATGTTGCGCATCGACAGCGCAGTCTGGCCTTCGGCTTCGAGCAGCTCTCGAGCCACCGCTGCGATCTCAGCGGCCCGCGGGCTCAGCGAGACCCGGGCGTCTTGTTCGGGGGACACCGACGTCACGATCTGCGGAGCCTAGAACCGCGGAATATCGGTACGAGCGTACGCAACCCGTCCCGCGGACTGTTTGACCCATTGTCGGGTGACAGGCGTTTGCGGGATGGCGCAAGCGCGCGCTGGTCTGGTGCGCGCGCGCCCGAAACGGGGACGCAGCGGTCGTGTCCGCTCGCCGGCTCGTGTCGGCCGACGGTCCACCCGGTGGCAAACGGTTCGGCCCATCGCGCAACTCCCGTCATCTGCGGTCGCCTGACCTCCGCAGATGACCGGAGTACGCGGTCAGCTCAGGCTGCGCCGACGCTCGCGCGCACGTCAGCCACGAGCCCCGGGTCGACGCCCCACGGATCCTCGAGCCCGAGTGTCGCGTCGAGGTCCCACAGCACGCACTCCTCGCCGGGGTGGCGCACCATCTCCCAGGCGGCCACGGTGCGGGCGAGCTGCTCGATCATCGAGCCCGCGGGGTTCGTCTTGCGGCGGCGGTTGCCGCGCGGCGCGGGTTTCACCTCGCCCTCGATGTGGTCGCCCTCGGGGTGGTGGTGCAGGAACTGGCCATAGGCGTCGTCGCAGAAGCGCGCGTAGCGTCCCGTGCAGAGGATGAGCCCGTGCCAGATCTCGTCGACGGCCCGTGATGGCATGCCGATCACCTGGCCGTCGAGCAGCGCCGCGCCGGCGCAGCGCAGCCACTGCCGCAGCCCGAGCTCGATCGGCTCGCGCGGCTCCCACGGGCACGTCTTCCAAATCGCCGGCGGCAGGCCGAGCTGCGCCACTGCCGCATCGACGCGGTCGAGACGGGCTTGGCGGCTGGCGAGCATGCCTCGCAGCGTAGGCCACTGGGTTGCCGGGCGCACGTGGCGGCCGGTACCGTCCGGCGCGTGCTCACCGAGGTGCTTCAGATCGCCGCCGTCGCCATGATCGCCGTGCTGGTGATCGCGCGCACCAGCGCCAAGCGCCGGGATCGCCGCGCTCGCTGGGGCGGGAGCAGCGGCAGCGGGCAACGCGGGCGCCGCGCGGCCGGCGGGGCCACCGGCTACTACGGCGGCGGCGTGGACTCCGACGACGCTGGGCATTCATCGTCGGGCTGCTCGTCGTCGGGCAATTCCGGCTGTTCGGGCAGCAGCAGCTCAGGCTGTTCGTCATCGAGCTCCAGCTGCAGCGGCGGTTCGAGCTGCGGCGGTGGGGGCGGCTGCGGCGGAGGCGGCGGCTGAGCTGCACGCTTGCCAGGGGCGGTGGCGCCCGCGCGCGACCTAGAGGAAGGTCAGGCCCTCGCCGCGGTAGGTCGGCACTGACCGCTCATAGGTCGTTCCGCGCACGAGGTGGAGCCGGTCGAACCGCTCGCACAGCTCCCCGGCCTTCGTGTGCCGGAACACGACGCGGTCGCCGACCGACAGCTCCGGCGCGAGCTCGCCGAGCAGCGGCGTCTGGACCTCGCCGGGGCCTTCGTTCGGGTCGTACCGCAGGCCAGGCGGCCAGACGGGCGTAGGCAGGCGGTCGGCGCCGACCGGTCCGGAGGCGATGTAGCCGCCGCCGAGGACCGTGGCGACCGACGCGCTCGGACGCCGCACGACGGGCAGCACGAAGAACGCGGCAGGCTGCAGCGACAGGTGGCGGTAGGCGTCGAACAGCGTCGGCGCGAAAAAGCCCGAGCCGGCGGTCAATTCGGTGGCGCCCACGATCTCTCGCGAGCGCGCGAGGCTGCCGGTCCCGCCGACGTTCACCAGCTCCAGCGATCCGCCGGCCTGCTCGAGCCCGGTGCGGACGGCGTCGACGATCCGCGGAACGCGGGCTTCGAGCTCGCCCAGGGAGCGCGCCTGCATCAGCTGGATCGCGCGGCCGCGCGCGCGGCGGCCGGGCGGCGCGTCGCCGACGCCGGCGATCTGCGCGTCATAGGCCATCAGCGCGTCGACCCGCACGCCCGGCGTGGCGGTGGCGGCGCGGGCGAACGCCGCGACCTCTGCAGGCTCGCGGAGCGGCGAGCGCCGCGCTCCGATCGACGGGCCGCGGCCGCCGAACGGGCGCCACGACGTGTCGACGTCGATGCAGAGCGGGATCTCGGTGCCGGCCGCGCTGGCTGCTGCGGCGATGATCGCGACCTGGTCGAGGCTGTCGACCATCGGCCGCACCGTGTGGCTGGGGTGCTCGCGGAGGAACGCCGCCAGGTCGGCGAACGCGGGGGCGTCGACGCTGGGGTAGGCGATCAGCACGTCGGTGACGCCGTGCGAGGCGAGGTGCAGCGCTTCGCGCACGGTGAACGCCATCGCGCCCCGGATCCGCGGATCGAGGCCGAAGGCGTGGTCGATCATCGCCGTGCAGCGCACCGACTTCGACGCGACCCGGATCGGCAGGTCGCCGGCTTGCTGCAGCAGCATCGCGCCGTTGGCCTCGAACGCGTCGAGGTCGACGTAGGCGAGCGGCGCCGTCTTGTCGGCGAGGGCCGTGAGGTGGTCGCTGCAGCGGGCCGGCAGGCTGGCGAGCGGGCTGCTCATGCGCGCTCGGCCGGCGGCGGGCCGAGGACGCGTCGCACGTAGTCGTTGGTGAAGAGCCCGTGCGGGTCGAGCTCGCCGCGGGCCGCCTGGAACGCGTCCCAGCCGGGGTAGCGCGGCGCGAGCGTCTTGGCAGTCTGGAAGTGGCGCTTGCCCCAGTGCGGGCGGCCGTCATGGCGGTCCATGATCGCCTCGACCGCGCGGAAGTACGGCTCGTACGGCATCGGCGCGAACTGGTGCACGGCGATGTAGGCGGTGTCCTGCCCCGAGGCCGTCGACAGCAGCGCGTCGTCAGCGGCCGTCGTGCGCACCTCGATCGGGAACGTCACCGCGATCTGCTGCTCCTCGATCAGCGCGAGGACCTCGCGCAGCGCGGCCGTGACCTGTGCGCGCGGGATCGCGTATTCCATCTCGGTGAAGCGGACGCGGCGCTCGCTGGCGAAGACGCGGTGGCTGTGGTCGGTGCGCACGTCGCGCGAGAGCAGGCGCGTCATCGTGCGCGACAGCTGCGGCGCGCGGCTGGGGGCGAGGCGGCCCGCGTGCGAGAACGCGGCCAGTCCGCGGTTGGCGAGGAGGTCGTCGACGAGCCACTTGCGCCAGCCCGGCAGCGGCGCCGGGGGTTCGTCGGTCCGGTCGCTCGCAAACGACAGGGCCGTCTGCGAGTACGGGAAGGCGTAGAACTCGTAGTGGTCGTGGGCGGCCGACAGCTCGGCATAGCCGTCGAGCAGCTCCTGCAGCGGGCGCGGCTCTTCGACCTTGCGCAGGCGGAACGCGGGCACGGTCTGGAGGGTGAACTCGGTGATCACGCCGAGCGCGCCGACGCTCACGCGCGCCGCGCGCAGGAGCTCGCCGCTGAGGCCCGAGTCGGCGGTCAGCTCGCGGATGGTGCCGTCGGCCAGCGCGATCCGGCAGCCGACCACGTTGGCCGACAGGTTGCGGAAGCGCGCGCCGGTCCCGTGCGTGCCGGTCGCCAGGGCGCCGGCGAGGGTCTGGCGGTCGATGTCGCCCTGGTTCTCGAGCGCGAGCCCGTGCTCATGGAGCGCGGGGCCGAGCCGGTGCAGCGGCATGCCGGCCTGCACGCGCACGAGGCCGCTGCCGGCGTCGACGTCGACGAGCTGGGCCATGTGCCGCAGATCGACGTGCATGCCGTCGGTCAGGCAGGTGTCGGTGAACGAGTGGCCGGAGCCGACGGCGCGGACGGTCTGCCCGGCGTCGCCGGCGCGCGCGATGGCCTCCGTCAGTTGGCGTTCGCTGTAGGGCGTCGCCACTTCGGCGGGCGAGCAGTGCTGCTGCCCAGCCCAGTTCGACCAGGTTGGGTTGGCTTGAGCGGTGGAGTTGGTCACGCGAGTTCGATCATGGCTCGGCGCGGGAGCAGCCGACGGGCCATCCGTGCCAGCCTAGCCCAAGGCTGGACATATGTCCAAGGTTTGTAAGCATTGATGCCGTGCACGAGTGGTCGCGGCGGCGGCGCGTGCGGCTGCTGCCGCCCGGACAGTGATGTCCAGGTCTTCGAAGGTACGGTCTCGCCATGGCGCTCGATCTCTACGGCACCTTCCGCACCGCACGCCGCGTGCCGCTCGGCCGGACGCTGGTCTCCGTCGGGTACCGGGCAGCGGCCCCGTACTTCCTCACGGCGCCGATGCACCTGCAGGACGTCGAACCCGGCCGGGCCGTGGCGACGATGCGGCAGGTGCCGTGGGTGCGCAACCACCTCGGCGGCGTGCACGCGATCGCGCTCTGCAACCTCGCCGAGTACGCGATGGGCGCCACCGCCGAAGCGACCGTCCCCGCTGCCACGCACCGCTGGATCCCGCGCGGCATGAACGTGTCGTACCTCGCGCGCGCTCGCGGGCGCATGACCGCGACGACGACGCTGGCCCTGCCGGAAGGCGGCCTCGGCGACCGGCAGGAGCTCCCGGTCGACATCTCGATCCGCGACGAGCACGGCACCGAGGTGTGCGCCGCCACCATCACGATCTGGGTGACGGCGAAGACGCCCAAGGGCTGACGCCGCGCGCCGGTTGCGCCGACGGCGCCGTTGCGCTGTAGGGGCCGTCGCGCCGTCGGGCCATTGCGCTGTAGGGGCCGTCGCGCCGTCGGGCCGTTGCGCGGTGTTCTCGTCATGGTTGGTGCTCTATGCCCGACGAGGCCTGACGAGAACGGCGCCGGGGGCCGCGCGTCAGTGTTCTCGTCATGGTTGGTGCTCTCTGCCGGACGAGGCCTGACGAGAACGCCGCCGCGCGGCTGTCGGACGGTCCGAGCGGCCCGGGGCCAGCGCCGCCGTCTGCAGCCCTTCGTCGTGGCAGACCACGCCCGCACCCAGCACCAACGTTCGGACTGGACGCCACGGCGTTGCGCTTGGTCGGCGCCACGGCGTTGCGCTTGGCAAGCGCCACGGCGTTGCGCTTGGCCGGCGCCACGGCGTTGGGGCATCGTGTCCGCTTCGCGGCGCAGTCGCCGCGCAACGCCGCGCGCCGTGTGAACGAACCGTGACCCATCTGGGCCGCGGCTCGGGTCGCGTGGGCGCGCCCGCGTAAGGTGGGCGGTCGTGTCGGCGACCACCCCCGCTGCTGCCGAGCCGCTTGCGCCACCGCCCACGCTTGGGAGGATCGCCCGCGAGTGGACCCGCATCGGCGTGCTCGGGTTCGGCGGGCCGCCCGCGCACATCGTGATGCTGCGCGACCTGGTCGTCCGGCGGGAGCGGTGGATCGACGCGGCGCGGTTCGAAGACGCCGTCGCGGCGACCGGCCTGCTGCCGGGCCCGGCGTCGACGCAGCTCGCCATCTTCTGCGCGGGCGCCCTCGGCGGCTGGCGCGGCGCCTTCATCGGCGGGGCGGGCTTCATCCTGCCGGGGCTCGTCGCCGTCGTCGCGCTGTCGGCCGTGCTGCTGCAGGACGGCGCGCCGATGTGGGTGGTCGCGATCGGCGCCGGTGCCGGCGCCGCCGTCCCTGCGATCGCCATCTTCGCGGGCAGCCAGCTGCTGCCCGACAGCCGGAAGCGCGCCCAGCAAGCGGCCGGAGCGGCACACGCGCGCTGGTTCGCCTGGGTGGCCGCGGGTGTGCTGGGCGCCGCGTTCGTCGGCCCCGCCGTGGTGCTGGTCCTGCTCGGCAGCGGTGCGATCGAACTGGCCTGGTGGGCGTGGAAGCGGCGCGGGGCGGACGCTGACGGCCGCGACGGCCCGCGTCGCGGCCGGGGCAGCGACCGCCTCACGAGCTTCTCGTCGCCGTGGGTGCTGGCTGCCGCGGCCGGCGCCGTCACGACCGGCACCCTCGCGGCCGTCGCCTGGACGGCGTTCAAGGTCGGCGCGCTGTCCTACGGCGGCGGGTTCGTGATCATCCCGATGATGCAGGCCGACGCCGTCGACGTGCACGGCTGGCTCTCGGAGGCCCAGTTCCTGACGGCCGTCGCGATCGGGCAGATCACGCCGGGACCGGTCACCAACACCGTGGCTGCGGTCGGCTGGGCGGCCGCACGAATCCCCGGCGCGATCGTCGGCGGGCTCTTCGCCTTCGGGCCGTCGGTGATCGGCATCGCCGCGGCCGGCCGCCATTTTGAGCTGGTCCGCCAGAGCGCGGGCGCCCAGGCGTTCCTGCTCGGCAGCGGCCCCGCGGCGCTCGGCGCGATCCTCGGCTCGGCGATCCCGCTGGCGATGGGGCTCCACGAGCCCTGGCAGTGGGCGGTGCTCGCCGCCGCGATCCCCGCGCTGCTTTCGCGCAAGGCGCCGCTGCTCGCCGTGATCGCCGCCGCCGCCGCAGCGGGGCTGGCCGCGCACGCGCTCGGCGCGACCATCCCGCACTGACACCGCAGGCGTCGTCCACGCGCTGAAGGTCGGGCCGCCCTTCCTGCCGGCCGATGGCGGTTAGCGGCGGCGGGCCGTCGGCCAGCTTCTCGTCATGGTTGGTCCTCTATGCCAGACGAAAGCTGACGAGAAGCCAGCGGCGCCAGCCAGCGCAGTCGCCGCTACGCACGGCCCCCGCCGCCACGTACGGGATGGATTACCCGGCGTGGGGACGGGAAATCCGACCCGTACCGCAGCGGGGTGCGCGTACGGGATGGATTACCCGGCGTGGAGACGGGAAATCCGACCCGTACCGCAGCGGAGCGCGGTTTGGGCCGTCGGGCGCTGCGGCCTCGGCGGGCGGTTCGCCGCGAGGACGCGCTGGACGTCGGCCGACGACCCGGCTGGTAAGACGGACGACGAGTTTGGTGCGTCCAAGCCGGCGGCTGCCCGCACCGCGAGGTGCCACACTGCACGGATGGGCGCTGCGGTGGGCACCGATCACGGCCTGTCGGCCGATGCCCAGCGGCGCCGCGATCTGATCGTCGTCCTGCGGTTCTCGGTGGCGGCGGCGGTCGCCACGATCGCGCTGAAGACGGGCGCGTGGGCCGTGACCGGCTCGGTCGGCCTGCTGTCGGACGCGGCCGAGTCGGTGGTGAACCTCGTCGCGGCGGTCGTCGCCCTCGGTGTCGTGCACTGGGCCTCGCGGCCGCCCGACGAAGACCACGCCTTCGGCCACGACAAGGCCGACTACTTCTCGGCCGGTTTTGAGGGCGGCCTGATCCTGCTGGCGGCGGGCACCATCGCGATCGCGGCGGTCGAGCGCCTGCTCAACCCGCAGCCCGTCGAAGCGATCGCGGTCGGCCTCGCGGTGACAGGCGTCGCGACGCTGCTCAACCTCGTGATGGCGCGCCGCCTCATGAGCGTCGGGCGCCGCCACGGCTCCGTCGTGCTCGAGGCCGACGGGCAGCACCTCATGACCGACGTGTGGACGTCGGTCGGCGTGGCGGTCGGCGTCACGGCCGTGGTCCTAACCGGCTGGGACTGGCTCGACCCGGTGATCGCGCTCGTCGTCGCGGCGAACATCCTGCGGACGGGCTGGCGGCTCGTGCGCCGCTCGGCGGACGGCCTGATGGACCGCGCCCTGGAGCCAGAGGAGCTCACGCGCATCGAGGACGTCCTCGCTGGCTTCGCCTGCGACGAGGTGCAGTTCCACGCGCTGCGCACGCGCCGCGCCGGACGCCGCGCGTTCGTGTCGCTGCACCTGCTCGTGCCGGGCTCGTGGAGCGTGCAGCGCGGGCATGACCTCGCCGAGCTCGTCGAAGCGGCGCTGGATGACGCGCTCGACGGGCTGACGAACATCTTCACCCACTTGGAACCGCTCGACGACCCGGTGTCGCAGGAAGACATCGAGCTCGACCGCGCGCGTCGCGCCTGACCGCCCGGTCGGAGTACCGGAGGCCCGTGGCGCGACGCGGGTGCGTCGCGGCAGTGGGAGAGGGGGCGAGGCGCTGGGGGAGGCGCCCCGCGCTCTCCTGTGCCGCCACTATGCCGAAACTGGCACAGCCGCACAACTTTCCTGGACATTCATCCAATGGATTACAGGCCGGCCTTCGCGCGTGGCTGCGGGCAGTGCTGAAGCAAGACCGGGCGCGGCGGCGTCCCGCCTCGCCGCCTGCGGCCTACGATGGGGTCCGTGGCGACGCGCGACACCGCAGACTCCGAGTTCCCGGACGCCGGCTACCGGACCCACCGCGTGATCCGCATCGAGCGGCGCGAGCGCCCGCAGGCCGCGGCGATGCTCGCGCAGGCGTTCCGCGAAGACGCGCTCAGCCGCTGGATCTACGACGACCACGCCTCGCGCCTGCGCTGGGTCGAGGCCGACTTCCGGCTGCGGCTCGCCCAGCACGGCCCCGACCGGCTCTCGTTCGCGACCGACGACTACGCCGGCGCCTGCGTGTGGGCTGCACCCGGCCACTGGAAGGGCCACACGCGCGGACAGCTGCGGGCGATCCCTGCGATGTGGCGCGTGATGCTCAACCAGGAGCGCATCGGCGCCGTGCAGCGCGAGCTCGACCGCCGCCACCCCGGAATCCCGCACCTGTACCTGGCGCTGCTGGGCGTCGACGCGCGCCGACGCCGCGAAGGCATCGGTGGCGCCGTCTTGGCGCCGGCGCTGGTGCAGGCCGACGAGCGCGGCTTGCCCGCCTACGTCGAAGCGGGCAGCGAAGAGGCCGCAGCGTTCTATGCGCGCCTGGGCTTCGAGTTGCGCGGCGAGGTCCGCCTCCAGAGCGCGCCCGTCGTCTACCTGATGTGGCGCGAGCCGGCGTGATCGCCGGCAGCATCTTCTCCGATCTCTCGAGCTTCTTCTCGAGCCTGTCGGACGTCGACCTCGTCCCGCTGCTCATCGGGATGGCGTTGTTCGTGGCGTACCTGTCGCTGCGCGCGCTCGCGTTCCGCAACATCCTGGTCGACGCGTACCCGGACGAGGTCGTGCCGTACCGCCAGATCTGGGGCGCGTACCTCGCCGCGTACGGCTTCAACAACGTGATCCCGGCGCGGGGTGGCGACGTGCTGAAGGTCTACCTCGTCAAGACGTCGATCCCGGGCTCGACGTATCCGACGATCGGCGCCGCACTGCTCGTCGAGGCGATTTTCGACCTCTGCGCCGGCTTCTTGGCGGTGGTCTTCGCGATCGCCGTCGGCGTGTTTCCCAAGCCGCCGTCCTGGGTGTCGTTCGATGCGGTCGACCTCAGCTTCGTCGTCGCCGACGGCCGCCGCGCGCTCTTCCTGATGACGGCGCTCGTCGTCGGTCTGCTCGTGCTCTTCTCGATGGTGGCCCTGCGCGTGCGCTCGTTCTGGGCCCGCGTGCAGCAGGGCTTCGCCGTGCTGCACGACCGCCGGCGCTACCTGCGGCGCGTGTGGGGCATGCAGGGCCTCGGCTGGCTCGTGCGCGGCACCGCGTTCTTCTTCCTGCTCCGGGCGTTCGGGATGCCGGCGACGGTCGAGGCGGTGTTGTTCGTGCTCTGCGCGAACGCGGTCGCGGCGATCTTCCCGTTCACGCCGGGCGGGGCGGGCGTGGTCCAGGCGCTGCTGCTGGAGCTTTTCAAGGGGACGGCCGCCGGGGCGACCATCGCGGCCTACGGCGTCGGCCAGCAGGCGTCGATCGCGATCATCTCGCTCGCGGTCGGGTTCGGCGCGCTCGTGTGGGTCTTCGACATCCGGTCGTTCCGCGAGGTCATCGACCGCGGCAAGGCTGACCGCGAAGCAGAGCGAGCCGCCGCGAAGGCCGAGGCGGCGGCCGACGTGCACGCCGTTGCCGCGACCGCCGAGGAAGGACCCGAGGCGGACGACTGGCTCGAAGAAGAGCTCGAGCAGGGCCGCGCCCGCAAGGAGCGGCAGGACGCCCGCGCGCGCTGGCGGCGCCAGCGCAGCTAAGCGGGGTTGAGCAGCGGGCCGGCGCGACGTGCGGCCGGCGCCGTCCGCGCTACTTGAGGCCCTGGCGGGCTTCGCGCACCAGCGTGACGGACTCGGGGAAGACGCGGGCGATCACGGCGCGGATCTGCTCCGCCTGCTGGTCGGCGGTGCCCTGCACGTTGACGCGGTTCACCGCGGCGACCGTCATCTGGACCGCGAGCTGGATCGCGTTGTCGGCCCAGGCCAGGCTCTGCTGGCCCTGGAGCTGCTCGGCCATCTCGGCCAGCCGCTTCTGGAACTCGTCTGGGTCGCCGAACAGGTTGAAGCCTTCCATGCGTCCGAGGTTAGCTTCCTCGCGGAATCTGAGCGCTGCTAGCTGGGTCGGCGCGGCGGAGCTTGGTCTCCGAGACGGCACAAACTGCGTCGCGTTGAGCGACGGGGCGCGCGCAGCTAGTCCGCGAGGCTGACGCGCAGGGCGCGGACGGGTGCCGCGCGGGCGTCGATCACCTCTTGCGGGAGGTGCGCCTTCAGCTGCCGCCGTCCGAGCGCCGAGGCGGGCTCACCGGTGTAGAGCACGAGGTTGGCGCCGGCGTCGACGGCGCGCGGCGCGACCCGGGCACGGCCCCTGAGCGCGCCGCCTTCCATCGCGTCGGTGATGAACGGCCCAGCGGCGCCTGCCGCCCGGGCGGCGTCATAGGCCTCCTTGCTCAGGACGGCGGGGGTCGCGTCGCCGGTGAGCGCCGGGTAGCCCGCGCTCGCGATCATCGTGAGCGGGCCGAGGCGGGTCGGTGTCGTGGCGGGCGCGGGCGTCGTTCCGGGCCCGGGCGCCGCGCCGCCGCATTGGCGGTAGGCCGCCCAGCCCGCCTCAAGCGCAGCCCGCGACTGGCGGATGGTGGTCGGCGCGTCGTCGGTGTTGGTCCGCCCGGCGGCTCCGAGTCCGGGGAAGTGCTTGAGCGCTGGGACGACGCCGGCTTCGCTGAGCCCGTCGGCGAACGCGCAGGCGTTGCGCGCGACTGCCGACGGGGTCGTGCCGAAGGTGCGCGTGCCGAGGAAGTTGGCCGGGCTGGTCGGGACGTCGGCGACGGGCGCGAGGTTCACGTTGATGCCGTAGCCGAGCAGGTCCTGGCCGCTGCCGGCGCCCTGGCGCCGCACGCCGTCGACGCCCAAGGACGCGAGGCTCCGCGCCGAGCGCCCAGGCCGCGCCGATCGCACCCGCCGCACGGTGCCGCCCTCCTGGGCGGTCATCACGAGCAGCGGCGGCTGGCCTCCCGCCTTGGCCGCGTCCAGCAGCGCGCCGGTAAGCCGGCGCACCTGCGTCTTCGTGCCGATCGAGTAGCCCATCAGCATCACGCCGGCGATCTCCCCCTCGCGCGCGCGGCGCAGCAGCGACGCCGACGCCGCGCGCCCGCTCACGCCGGAGATGATCAGCGCTCCTGGGTCGGCAGGCGCGCCGGCCATCGTGC
>JAEYAL010000176.1 GCA_023404805.1 Actinomycetes bacterium
ACCCGCCAGATCGTGATCGCGTCGATGGCGGTGTTCACGCTCGGCTCGGTGTTCGCCTGGCTCGGCTCATCGTTCGTACTGGTTTTGATCGGCCGTCTGCTGGAAGCCGTCGGCCGAGCTGGTGGCCGCTCAGCTGGCGGTGGTCGACGGCACTGCCTCGGCTCCGCGCGCCAACGGCGCCGCGGGTGCCGCCCGCGGCGCAGGGGCCCCGCCGACACCGACCCCGGCACCGGCGCCCCGGCGCACGAACCTGCGGTACGGGGTGACGAGCTTCGTCGGCCGCGACGAGGAGCTGCACCAGCTCGACGAGCTGCTGGCCGAGCAGCGCCTCGTCACGCTCATCGGGCCCGGCGGCGCGGGCAAGACCCGCCTGGCCGGCGAGGTCGCCGCCGCGCAGGCCGACCGCGCGACCGGCGGCGTGTGGATGGCCGAGCTGGCCAGCATCTCCGATCCCGCCGACCTCGGCGCCGGCGTCCTCGGCGCGCTCGGGATGCGCGAAGCGCGGCTCGTCCCGGGGCCCTCGCCGGTGACGGGCGCGCCGGCCGAGTCGAGCGGCGATCCGGTCGACCACCTCGTCGATGTGCTCGCGGGCCGCGATGCCGTGCTCGTGCTCGACAACTGCGAGCACCTGATCGGCGCGGCCGCCGTGCTCGCCGACGAGCTCCTGGCGCGCTGCGCCGACCTGCGGATCATCGCGACCAGCCGCGAGCCGCTCGGCATCGCGGGCGAGCATCTCGTGCAGGTCCCGCCGCTGCGGATGCCGCCGCCTGATGCGACGCCCGAGGTCGCGCTCGAGCACGCCGCCGTCCGGCTCTTCGCCGACCGCGCTGCCGCCGCCAGCCCGGGGTTCGCCGTCGACGAAGCCACCGCGCCGCACGTGATCGAGATCTGCCGCCGCCTCGACGGCCAGCCGCTCGCGCTTGAACTGGCCGCGGCACGGCTGCGCTCGATGTCGGTCGCCCAGGTGGCCGAGCGCCTCGACGACCGCTTCCGGCTGCTCACCGGCGGCAGCCGCGCCGCCTTGCCGCGCCAGCGCACGCTGCGGGCGGTGGTCGACTGGAGCTGGGAGCTGCTCGACGACGCCGAGCGCGCGCTCGCCCGGCGCATCGCGATCTTCCCAGCGGGCGTGACGCTCGAGAGCGCCGAGGCCGTCTGCGCGGGTGGTCCCGTCGACGCGTTCGACGTCGCTGACCTCCTCGCGGCGCTGGCCGACAAGTCGCTGCTCGTACTCGTCGGCGGCGGAGCGGCCGGCTTCGACCGCGAAGGCCCGCCGCGCTACCGGATGCTCGAGACCATCCGCGAGTACGGGACCGAGCAGCTCGATGAGGCCGGCGAGCTCGCGGAAGTGCGGACCGCCCACGCCCGCTACTTCGCCGCGCTCGTCGACGAGGCCGACCTGCACCTGCGCCAAGCCGACCAGCTCGAGTGGTTCCGCCTCCTGCGCGCCGAGCGCGAGAACGTCCTCGCTGGGCTCCGGTGGCTCGTCGAGACGCAGGACGCCGCGACGGCGCTGCGGCTTGCCGTCAGCATGGTGTGGTTCTGGCTCCTGGCGGGCAGCCCGAACGACGCCGTGACGGTGATGCGGCAGGCGCTTGCCGCTGAGGGCGAGGCCGACCCCCTCGACCGCCTCATCGCCACCACGGTGGTGACGCTGTCGGAGGAGCTGGAGTCGAGCGCCGACCTCAAAGCGATGGCGGGCGGGCTGCTCGACGAGGCCGAAGCGCTGCAGCCGTCGCGGTGGCCGCTCGTCGTGATCTCGCTGCCGATGCTGGCGTGGCTCGCCGGGGACGCCCCGCGGGCCGACGCGCTGTTCGAGCAAGCGCGCGCACACGACGACCCGTGGGTGCGCGCGTGCGTGCCGCTCGCCAAAGCGCAGTGGGCAGAGAACGAGGGCAACGTCGACGGCATGCGCCAGTACTTCGCCGAGGCGCTGCCGGCGTTCCGGGAGATCGGCGAGCGGTGGGGCATCACGGCCACGCTCATCGGGCTCGGCGGCCTTGCGATGCTCGACTCCGATCTCGAAGCAGCGGAAGCCGCGCTCGAGGATGCGGGCACGCTGCTGGAGGATTTCGACGCGCTCGGCGAGCGCGCGATGCTGCAGCTGCGGCTCGCCGACGTGACGCTCCGCCGAGGCAAGGCCGACGAGGCGCTGCGGCACGCGCGGCGCGCTCGCGAAGGCGCCGATCTCGCGAGCGCCGAGTGGGCGATCGCCGGCGCCGGCCTCGCGCGGATCCTCTGGCAGGTTGGCGAGCGCGAAGAAGCCAAGGAGCTGATCGCGAGCGTCCAGGAGATCGCCGAGCGCATCGGCGGCGAGCGGCAGCCGGGCGGCGGGCACCTCCAAGCGATCGTCTTCGGCGCGGCAGCGATGATCGAGCTCGAAGACGGCGACCCGGACCTCGCCCGCGGGCTGCTGCAGCGCGCGTACCCGGCGTCGGTCATCAGCGAGGACCAGCCGATCGCGGCGCTCGTCGGCGTCTCTGTCTCGGCGTTCGCCCTCCACGACGGACAGGAGCAGCGGGCGGCCGAAGTGCTGGGGGCGGCTGCCGGGCTGCGCGGCGCCGTCGACCCGACCAACGGCGACATCGCCCGCCTCACTTCGGCGCTGCGTAAGCGGCTCGGCGACGCCGCGTTCGACGCGGCCTTCGCAACGGGCCAGGCGCTGGACCGCGACGCGGCCCTCGCGCTCATCGACCCCGCAACGGTCTAGCCGCTACCGACCACACTCCGCGGGTGCGGCTGCAGCGCTGCGCCTGCCGGTTGGACCCACCGGGTCCGCTCGGTTTGCTGGCTGCGTGGGTCCAACCACTCGGGTCGAGCGGGCGGGAGCGCCTAGCCGGCGCCCGAGGTGGCCTCGGGCGCCGGGGTCAGCGTCATCGTCTGTCGCGAGTCGGAGAGCAGCAGCGCGAGTGCGTTGCCGGCCTTCCAGTGGGCGACGGCGTCGCGGGCCGCTTGCTCGGCGATCCGCTGACTGCGGTGGATGGTTTGCGGGCTCCCGAGCTGGATGAGCTCGGCCCGCCGGACGAGATGCCGGCTTGCGCCGGCGGTGTTGTTGGACACGGATGTGCTCCATGGATCAGCCGCTCCGGCCCGGCGGGGCGTGGAGCAGCGCGTGCGAAGGACGTTGGTCGTGGGCTGGCCGCAGGCGAAAGGCCTGCCGACGAGCCCGCTAGCAGCCGACTACGACGAGGAGTTTGGTGTCACGGAACGTGCACATCCGCCGAGGACCGTACCGCGCGAACAACGCTGGCGCAAACGGATTCCCAGGAAGTGCACATCTCTGTCCGCACTCCATGGGACGCCGCACCGGGAAACAGACTCAAGATCGAGGTCGCGAAACGACCCTGGACCGCGGTCCGTTTCCCAGCAGCGGCGTCCCGCCCCGTCAGACCTTGCGCCGGTAGGCGCGCAGCGCCAGCGGGAAGAACACCGCGACGAGGCCGACGATCCAGGCGAGGGTCCACGCCAGCGCGTCGCCCATCGGCTGGTTGAGCAGCAGCGCGCGGACCGTGTTCACCAGGTGCGTCAGCGGGTTGTTCTCGCTGACCGTCTGCAGCCAGTCCGGCATCGTGCTCGTGTCGACGAACGCGCTCGACGCGAAGCTCAGCGGGAACAGGATCATCATCATGATCCCCTGCACCGCGCCGGCTGTTCGGGCCAGCATGCCGATCCAGACCGACGCCCAGCTGAGCGCCAGCGCGAAGCCGACGGAGATCAGGCCAGCCAGCCCGATCTCGAGCACCGTGGCGTCGGGGCGGAAACCGAGGATGTAGCCGAAGCCGAGCGTCATCGTGAACAGCAGCCCGTAGCGGACGACATCGGCGAGAACGGCGCCGATGAGCGGCGCGGAGCGGCCGATCGGCAACGAGCGGAAGCGGTCGAACACGCCCTTGCCGACGTCGTCGTTGAGGTTCACGCCGATCGCGACGCCCGCCATCGCGATCGTCTGGGCGAGGATGCCGGGCAGCAGGAACTGCAGGTAGTCCTGGGGTGTGCCGCCGGAGATCGCCCCGCCGAACACGTAGGTGAACAGCACGAGGAAGATGACCGGCTGGATCGTCACGTCGATCAGCGCCTCGGGCGTGCGCATCGTCTTGACGAGGTTGCGCTTCGCCAGCACAAGGCTGTGCCGGGCGAGCGCCGGGACCCGGTGCTTGGCCAGCTCGGGTGTCGCCAACGCGGCAGCCGCCGCGGGGCGGCCCGGGGTGGTGGTGAGGGTCTGGGTGCTCATGCTGCGACCTCCAGCCGCGCGTCGTCATCGGTGGCTGGCGTGGCGCTGATGCCAGCTGCCGCAGCGCCGGTCCCGGCCGGCACGCCGGCGGGGACCGTCTCGGCCGGTGTGCCGGACTTGCCGGTGAGGGTGAGGAAGACCTCGTCGAGGCTCGGGAGCCGCAGCGACAGCTCCATCACGCGGATCCCCGAGGCCGCCAGGCGCCCCGAGATCTCCCAGAACTGGGTGTCGCCGCCGGTCACCGGCACGCTGAGCACGCCGTTGCCGGGCGACTCGACGGCCGCGCCGGTCGCGCCCGCCAGCAGCTGGCGCACGTCGAAGAGCTGCGCCGGGTCGGCCGGGCGGACGACCAGCGTCTGGCCGCCGACCACCGTCTTGAGCGCGTTCGGGGTGTCGTCGGCGATCACGCGGCCGCGGTCGATCACGGTGATGCGGTCGGCGAGCGCGTCGGCCTCCTCGAGGTACTGCGTCGTGAGGAGCACCGTGGCGCCCTCGTCGACGATCGTGCGCACGACGCCCCACATGTCGTCGCGCTTGGCGGGGTCCAGGCCGGTGGTCGGCTCGTCGAGGAACACGACCGACGGGCGGCCGACGAGGCTCGCGGCGAGGTCGAGCCGGCGCCGCATGCCGCCGGAGTAGGTGCGGGCGGGCCGCTCAGCGGCCTCGGTCAGATCGAACCACTCGAGCAGCTCCTTGGCGCGCGCCTTCGCGCTGCGGCCAGAGAGATCGAGCAGACGCCCGATCATCACGAGGTTCTGCGTGCCGGTGAGGGTCTCGTCGACCGACGCGTACTGGCCGGTGAGGCCGATCGTCTGCCGCACCTTGGCGGCATCTCGGACGACGTCGTAGCCGCCGATCCGGGCCGAGCCGCCGTCGGGCTGCAGCAGCGTCGCGAGGACGCGCACCGCGGTGGTCTTGCCGGCGCCGTTGGGGCCGAGCACGCCGAGGATCGTCCCGGCGGGCGCCTGCAGGTCGACGCCGGCCAGCGCCTGTGTCGTTCCGAACCGCTTGGTGAGGCCGCTGGCATCGATGGCCAGCTCGGCGGCGGTTCCGTGAGCTGAAGTGGTCATGGCGTCAGCATCGGCGGCGCCGCTCACCGCCGGCCCATGCCGCGCTCACATCGCTCACACGGCGCTCACATGCCGTCGACAGCGCCCGCCTGTGAGGCCGTTGACCGCCGCCGCCACCGGGTGGTGTCCCCCGGTCGGCCGCCGCAGCGCGCACTTATGAGCGGCGTTCAGTGCCTGTGATCGCCCGCACTTTCCGGCGTTTTGGGGCGCAACTCGTCAAGAACTATTGAGCGGTGGTTCAAAAAGCTAGGATGACCTGCGCAATGAGCACCTCAGCGTCCCTACAGGTGGCCTCGGCAAACTTCTACGCCTTCCTCGATGCGCGCTCCGGGCTGCGCTGGGAGTGGCGATGAAGGTGCAAGGACTCGCGGCTGCACCGCCGCTCGAGCAGCCGGGCGAGTCGACGTTCCTCGCGTCGTACCTGCAGTACTGGGGCAGCGAGACGCCTTCGCAGACGGCGATCACCTACATCGACTACGACGCCGACCGCCGCGGCGTGGAGCGCAGCGTCGACTACGCGACGCTCGACCGCTGGGTCCGCGCGCTCGCCGCGCGGATCGACGAGCTGACCGCGCCCGGCGACCGCGTCGCGCTGGTGGCGCCGCAGGGCATCGAGTACGGCGCGGGCTTCGCGGCGTCGGTGTCGTCGCAGGCGGTCGGCGTTCCGCTGTTCGCTCCCGACCTGCTCGGCCAAGGCGACCGCCTGCAGTCCGTCGTGGCCGACTGCGACCCCGCCGTCCTGCTCACCACGCGCGCCAAGCTCGACCTCGTCCGCGCGTTCGGCGCCGAACACGGCATCGGCGACGACCACATCCTCGCGATCGACGACTACCGCGACGCGAGCGAGGCGCTCGTCGCCCAGTACGCGTTCCCGGCCGATCGCACGCTCGACGACATCGCCTACTTGCAGTACACGTCGGGGTCGACCCGCATCCCGGTGGGCGTGGCGCTCACGCACCGCAACCTGGTCGACAACGTCCTGCAGATCCGCCGGGCGTTCGACATCACGTTCGCTGATGCGACCACGGTCAGCTGGCTGCCGCTGTTCCACGACATGGGCCTCGTGCTGGGCGTCGCGTCGCCGATGGTCGGCGGGCTCGAGAGCGTCCTGCTGGACCCGGTCGCGTTCATCCTCAAGCCGCTGCGCTGGCTGCAGGCGATCAACGGCCGGCGCAACGTGATGACGGCCGCCCCGAACTTCGCGTTCGACTTCGTCGCCAAGCGCGTGCGCCCCGAAGACCGAGAGGGCCTCGACCTGTCCGGCGTGACGGGCTGGATCAACGGCGCCGAGCCGGTACTCGCGTCGACACTGGAGCGGTTCGCCGAGACGTTCGCGGCCTGCGGCGTCACCGACACCGCCGTCAAGGCGACCTACGGCCTGGCCGAGGCGACCGTGTTCGTGGCGACCTCGCCGCTGGACGAGCCCTCACGCGTGATCGAGGTCGACTCGGAGCAGCTCCAGCAGGGCATCGCGAACACCACGGTCACGTCGGCGATGCGGCCGACGACGCTCGTGTCGTGCGGCCGCCCGGTCGGCCAGCAGCTGGCGATCGTCGACCCTGAGACGCGCGAGCTCCTGCCAGACGGCAGCGTCGGCGAGATCTGGCTGCACGGCACCAACATCGGCGCTGGCTACTGGCAGCGGCCCGACGACACCGAGGCCCTGTTCAACGCCAAGCTTCTCGGCGGCGGCAGCGATCGGCCGGTCGACCACTGGCTGCGGACCGAGGACCTCGGCGTGGTCGTCGACGGCCGCTTCTACGTGACCGGCCGGATCAAGGACCTCGTGATCATCGACGGCCGGAACATCTACCCGCACGACGTCGAGTACACGGTCGAGGAGTCGCACGACGCGATCGCGCAGCGGCGCCTGGCGGCGTTCTCCGTGCCGACCGACGGCGGCGAGGCGCTGGTGGTCGTGGCCGAGCGCTACCGCCACGCTGGCGACGTCACCGGCCAGCTCGCCGAGATCACGGCGGCGGCTCGGGCTGCGGTGTCGCAGGAGCACGCGGTCGCGCTTCACGACTTCGTCCTGATCGAGCCTGACACGATCGCCCGGACGAGCTCCGGCAAGATCGCGCGCAAGGCGACCCGCACGGCCTACCTGGCCGGGGACCTCTCCTGAGCCCGATGGACCACGAGGCCGACAAGGTCGCCAGCGCCGTCACGCACGCGGTCGACGCCGCCGAGCGCCTCGAGACGGCGCTGCTCTCCTGGGGCTGCGGCTCCCATGGCGACGCGCTCGCGCAGATCGTCTCTGGCGTCGACCTCGGCGCGACGATGAGCGGGCTCAACGTCGACGGCGAGCTGGTCGCCGTGGTGCCGCACTCGCGGACCGCCGTGCAGCTGGCCGGCGTCTGCCACGAGTGGAGCGGCCTCGGCGTGGTCGAGGGCCCAGGCGCGGTGCAGCTGCTTCAGGCGCGGCCCGCCGAGCCGCCGCGCCCAGGCAGCCTCACGCTGCGGCTGCCGGTGCTCGACTCGGAGCCGGAGTATGAGCAGCTCGTCGGCCTGCTCCGCGAACAGCTGCTGAAGATCGGCTACGCGGCCGGCCGCACCCGTCTCGGGTAGCGGCTGGGGCTGCGTCGCCCGACGGCGCCGCGGTGAGCGGCGGCTCGTCGATCAACCCTGCGGCGACGGCGCGGGCCCGGCGCGCCTCCGGGC
>JAEYAL010000200.1 GCA_023404805.1 Actinomycetes bacterium
CCCGAGCGCCGACGCTGGCTTCGGGCCACGACAAGGTCCCACTGCCGTAGCGGTTTACGCCCTCCAGAGGGCGTGGATTGGCACTCTGACGCTCGCAATCACGCCCGCTGGAGGCTGTGAGCGGCCCCCGGTGTTGCGGGCTTCCACAGCTTCTACCGGGTGTGAAACGGCGCATTTGCGCTCGGAGTCACGCCCTGCAGACGGCGTGATCGGCTACGGCTCTGCGGCCTGGTCGAGGTTCCGGCGCGCGGCGCGTGCCATGCGAGCGGCGAGACCGACCTCGCGCTGGGTCCGCGCGAGCTGCCCGCGGCGCGCGATGTCCGCACAGCAGCACGCGGCGCGGGCGGCCGTCGTTGCGTCGAGGCGTCGGGCTCCCAAAGCGGCGCGGCGGTGTGTCACGGATCGGTGAACGGGGCTGACAGCGAAGTTTCTCAGCGGCAGGATTCGCGTCGGATAGGTTCGACCA
Organism: Actinomycetes bacterium; assembly: GCA_023404805.1. Taxonomy (GTDB): domain Bacteria; phylum Actinomycetota; class Thermoleophilia; order Solirubrobacterales; family Solirubrobacteraceae; genus JAGIBJ01. The sequence continues at coordinate 467 of JAEYAL010000200.1, forward strand.
ACGGTCATGTGCCGCAGCAGCGGTGCCGAGAGGAACCGTGAGCTCCCATGGACGATTCACCAGTACCTGACCATGCCGTCTCGGACGCCCCCGTCGCCGCCGGCGATGGCAATGGCGCGGCGGACATGAGCGCGCTGGCGCTCCGGCTTGACGCGCTCGGCGCCACCGACCCGGTCCGGCGGGAAGCGCTCGAAGCGCTCCTGCGGTCCCGCGACGACGCGCTCGTCGCCACCTCGGTCAGCACGCCGCGCGACCCGGACCGCGGTTCGCTGCTGGCGGCCGTGATCGACGACCGCCCGTTCCTGCTCGACACGCTGCTCGTCGCCGTCCGCCGCGCCGGACACACCCCGCGCGCCGTCGACCATCCGGTGATTCCGCGCGCCGGCGAGCTGGGCGTCGACGCCAACGCCAACGGCATCAGCGACCTCTACGAACGCGGCCAGACGCCCAACGGCCGGGGCGCGCACGAGCCCGGCGACCCGGTCTCGCCGCTGGCCGCGGCCGTCGCAGCGCTCGTCGTCGAACTCGATACGCGGCTGGACCCCGAGGCGCTGGTGCAGCTCGAAGACCACGCGCGGCGCGGGCTCGTCGCGGCCACGAGCGTCGTCGACGACTTCCCGCAGACGCTCGCCGCCGTCAACGCCGCTGCGGCGCACGACGGCGTCGATCCCGAAGCCGGCCAGCTCCTGTACTGGCTCGCCGACGAACGGGTGATCCTGCTCGGCGTCGCCGAACATCCCATCGGCGACGATGGCACCTACCAGCCGGCCACCAGCGGCTACGGGCTGCTCTCGCCGTCGGCGAGCGATGGCGGCGCCCGCAGCTGGTCCGGTCCGATCGACGGCGGCGAGCCGCTCACCGTCGACCCGCCCGCGATCGCCTCGCTCGACCCGCTGCGGTCCGGCGCGCCGCTCGCCGTCGGCCCGGTCGGTTCCCGCTCGCCGGTGCACCGCGGCACCCGGCCACAAGAGCTCCTGCTGCCCGAGCGCGACGAAGAAGGCGTGCTGGTCTCCGTCACCCGCGTCATCTACTTCCTCACGCACCGCGCCGAAGCCGAGCCGGCCAGCTCCGTGCCCGTTTTGCGCCAGCGCCTCACCGACGCGCTCGATGCCGCCGGCCTGCGCGCCGGCTCGCACGACCACAAGCGCATGGTCGCGCTCTACGACGCGATGCCCAAAGAGGAGCTGCTGGCGATCGGCACCGCCGAGCTCGTCTCGATGCTCCGCGCGCTCATGGCGATCGGCGCCGAAGACGTCCTCGTCCGCTCGCGCACGCACCTCGACCAGCGCACCGCCTCGATCGTCATCGCGCTTCCGCGAGACCGCTACGTCCCGGCGCTCCGCGAACGGCTCGAAGCGCTGGTCGCGGCCCGCTACGACACCGACGACACCGTCGCGCACGAAGTCATCGGCGACGAAGCGCACGTCCAGCTCCACGTGGTCGTGCACGACCCCAAGGGCTTGCGGCCCGTCGACGAACGCGAGCTCGAGAACGCCGTCTCGGCGATGGCCCGCACGTGGCTCACGTCGCTGCGCGACGCGCTGGTCGCCCGCGAAGGCGACGAACGCGGCCGGATGCTCGCCGCGCACTGGGGCCCGCGGATCCCGGAGCAGTACCGGGCGATCGTCGACCCGGCATCGGCCGTCGACGACGTGCTCTCGCTCGACCATCTGCACCGCTGCGGCGAAAGCTCGTTCGTGGCGCTGCGGCAGGAGGACGGCCCGGTCGGCACGATCACCCGCGTCGCGCTGCTGTCACGCCGCACCAAGGCGGAGCTCTCGCGGGTGATCATGATCCTCGAGGATCTCGGCCTCACCGTGCTCGAAGAGCGCCCGACGCGCGTGAGCGGCGGCGGCGAGGAGCTGTGGATCCAGGACTTCGGCGTCACCGGCCCTGGCGGCGGCCCGCTCGATCTCGACGCGTGCGGCGACCGCGTGGCGGCATGCGTCAGCGCCGTCTGGCGGGGCGAGGCGGAGTCCGACGCGCTGCACCGGTTGATCGTCACCACCGACCTCGACCACGAGCGCCTCGAAGTGCTGCGCGCCTACCGCCGCTACCGCGGCCGCATCGGCTCGCGCTACACCGAGCGCTTCCAGAACGAGGTGATCGTCAGCCACCCGCACACGACCGCCGCGCTCATCCGGCTCTTCGAGCAGCGGTTCGACCCGGCGCGCCCCTCGGATCCGGCCGCCGAAGCGGCCCTGCACGACGAGATCGTCGCCTACATCGACGATGTCGAGTCGCTCGACCACGACCGCATCCTGCGCAACCAGCTCGGCCTGATCGACGCGACGGTGCGCACCAACCACTACGTCCCGGGGGCTCGCACGCTCGCGCTGAAGGTCCGCGCCGCCGACGTGCCTGCGCTGCCCGCGCCCGCGCCGCTGTGGGAGGTCTACGTCTACGCGCCGCACATGGAAGGCATCCACCTGCGCGGCGGAATGATCGCCCGCGGCGGCTTGCGCTGGTCCGACCGCGAGGACTTCCGCACGGAGGTCCTCGGCCTGATGCGCGCGCAGATGGTCAAGAACGCGGTCATCGTGCCGTCCGGCGCCAAGGGCGGCTTCAGACTGCGCCAGCCGCCGTCGGACCCGGCCGAGCTCCGCGCAGCCGTTGAGGCGGCGTACGTCGACTACGTCGGCGCGCTGCTGGAGATCACCGACACGCGCGACGGCGGCGACGTGATCCACCCGGCGGGTGTGACGGTCCGCGACGGCGACGACCCCTACCTCGTGGTCGCCGCCGACAAGGGCACCGCGACCTTCTCCGACACCGCCAACGCCGTCGCCCGCCAGGCGGGCTTCTGGCTCGACGACGCCTTCGCCTCCGGCGGCTCGCAGGGCTACGACCACAAGGCGCTGGGCATCACCGCCCGCGGCGCGTGGGAGTCGGTCAAGCGCCACTTCCGCGAGCGCGGCGTCGACCCCGAAGCCGATCCGATCACGATCGTCGGCATCGGCGACATGTCCGGCGACGTGTTCGGCAACGGCCTGCTGCGGTCCAAGACGGCGAAGCTGATCGCCGCCTACGACCACCGCCACATCTTCATCGACCCGCACCCGGCCGACGCGCTCGCCGCGTTCAACGAGCGCCAGCGCCTGTTCGACACGCCGCGCTCCTCGTGGGACGACTACGACCGGTCGCTCGTCTCCGAAGGCGGTGGCGTGTTCCCGCGTTCGCTGAAGTCGATCCCGCTGACCGACCAGATGCGCGAAGCGCTCGGCACGCAGGCGCAGGCGCTCGCGCCGGCCGACCTGATCAGCGCGATCCTGCGCGCCCCGGTCGACCTGCTCTGGAACGGCGGCATCGGCACGGTCGTGAAGGCCAGCACCGAGACCGACGCCGATGCCCAAGACCGCTCGTCCGACGCGATCCGCGTCAACGCCAGCGAGCTGCGCTGCGCGGTCGTCGGCGAAGGCGGCAACCTCGGCTTCACACACCGCGCGCGCATCGAGTACGCCAAGCTCGGCGGCGCGATCAACGCCGACTTCATCGACAACTCCGCGGGCGTCGACTGCTCCGACCACGAGGTCAACCTCAAGATCCTGCTCGGCGAAGCGATCCGCCGCGGCGAGCTGGACCTCGAGGGCCGCAACGAGCTGATGCGCGAAGCGACCGACGAGGTGTGCGACCACGTGCTCGCCACGAGCTACCGCCAGGCGCGCATCCTCACCGAGGAGCAGCGCCGCTCGCCGAAGCGCATGTCGGCCTACGAGGAGCTGATGGTCGCGCTCGAGGAGCAGGCCGGGCTGATCCGCGCCGACCATGATCTGCCGACGACCGACCAGATGGCCGAGCGCCACGCCGGCGGCGACGCCGCTGGTATGACGCGCCCGGAGCTGTCGGTGCTGCTGTCGCTCGCCAAGATCGCGGTCGCCGAGCAGCTGCTGGACTCCTCGCTGGTCGACGACCGCGCGCTCGAAGGCGACCTGCTCGCGTACTTCCCGGGGCCCGTCGTCGAGCGGTTCGGCCACCTCGCGTGGGACCACCCGCTGCGCCGCGAGCTGCTCGCCACCCTCGCCGCCAACGACGTGGTCGACTCGATGGGCGAGAGCTTCGTCTTCCGCCGCGCCGCCGAGTTCGGCTCGAGCGCATCGGCGGTGGTCCGGTCGTTCTTGATCGCCCGCGACGTCTGCGCGGCTCCAGCGCTGATCGCCCAGATCGAGGCGCTCGAGGTCGAGCCCGAGACGCGCTGGGAGCTCACCGCGGTGGTGCAGGACGCGGTCCGCCAGGTGAGCCGCTGGTACTTGCGCAACGACGTCACCGCCGACGACGACCTGCGGGAGACGATCCAGGCGCACCGGGCTGCTGCCGTGGCGCTGATCGAAGGTTCCGCCAAGCAGTTCGGGCAGAAGGAGCTCGAAGAGGAACGCGCTGAGGACCGCGTCACGGCTGCCACCGCCGAGGTCGACAGCTGGGAGGCCGCCGGCGTGCCGCACGACCTGGCCGTCGCCGTGGCCCGCTGCCGGCTGCTGCCGTTCGCGCCGTACCTCGCTGGCGTGTCCGCGCGGACCGGCGGCTCGGTGCCCGCGCTGGTCGAGGCCGTCGGCGCGATGCGCCGCTCACTGCCGCTCGACACGCTCCAGGGCCTGATCGCCGGGCTGCCGTCTGGCACGCGCGTCGCACGCTGGGCGAACCAGGCGCTGCGCGACGACTACCTCGCCGCCGTGGGCCCCCCCCCCCGCCCGCCCCAACCCCCCCCC
>JAEYAL010000296.1 GCA_023404805.1 Actinomycetes bacterium
GGACGGCGTCGGGACGCGGGTCGCGCAGCGGTGGAGCACCGCGGCGGGGAGCGCCGCCGAGGCTACTCGGCTGTGGCTGCGGACGCGACACCGGCGGCCTCCTCTTCGCTGGGGGTACGGAGGATCGCCAGCGGCGTCAGCGCGACGGCGAGCAGATCGAGGCCAAGCGACCAGTTTTGGATGTACCAGTTGTCCCACTCGATGCGCTCGGCGATCGAGGTCTGGCCGCGCAGGCCGTTGACCTGCGCCCAGCCGGTGATGCCGGCCCGCACGAGATGGCGGTCGTCGTAGCGGCGCAGGCGCTCGCCAAACCGGTCGGCGAACTCCGGGCGCTCAGGGCGCGGGCCCACGATCGACATCTCGCCGCGGAGCACATTGACCAGCTGCGGCAGCTCATCGAGGCCGCTGCGGCGCAGGAACCGGCCGACGGGGGTGCGGCGGTCCTCGCCCTCGATGCCGCCCGGGCCGAGTCCGGCGATCTCGAGCCGCTCGATGACGGAGAAGTCGACGGCCTCCGTAGAGGGCCGCATGGACCGGAACTTCAGAAGCTTGAACGGGCGCCCGTCGCGGCCGACGCGCTCCTGCGCGTAGAGCACCGGGCCGGGCGAGCTGAGCCGCACGGCGAGCGCTACGGCGGCGAGCACCGGGGCGAGGAGCAGCAGGAGCACTGCCGCGAACAGCCGGTCGCTGCCGTGCTTGACGAGGAACTGCCAGCTGCGCGGGTTCGTCTGCCGAAGCGCGAGCAGCGGGAGGCCGGCGAGCTGCTCGACGCGGACACGCCCGTTGACGTTCTCGAAGAGCCGCGGCATGACCGACACGTCGATGCCCTCACGCTGGCACTCGCGCAGGAGCGGCAGCACCTCGGAGTCGGGGGCGCGCGTGAAGGAGAAGACGACGTGGCGGGCGCCGCTGCGCTGCACGACCTCCGGGAGCGCCGCGGTAGGGCCGAGGACGATCGCGGGGCGGCCGGCGTCGAGCTGGCCGAGGGGTGAGGGGTCGTCGTCGAGGAACCCGACGGGCGTGAAGCCGAGCTCGGGGTTCTGGCGCATGCGCCGTTCCAGCTGGCGCCCGACGATGCCGGCCCCGACGATCAGCGTCGGCACGGTGCCAGCGCCGTGGCGGCGCGCGCGGCGGGCGGCGAGCTGCAAGGCGCTGCGAAGGCCGAGCGTGGTCGCGGTGGCGGCGATGCCGAGCAGCAGGAGCTGGGGGGCGTCAGGGCCGCTCGGCATCAGGCTGCGGAGCGCGAGCAGCCCGGCCGTGGCGCTCATGCCGCCGGTGACGATCGCGAGCAGCAGCGTGACTGGGGGGATGCGCCCCGCGCCGCCGCGATGCGTGTGGCGGGCCGACAGGCCGGTGAAGAGCGCGGCGATCGTGCCGAGCCGCCAGGCGAGGTCGACGTCGGCCGGGACGAGGAGGCAGGCTGTGGTGAGCGCGAGGGCGTCGACGAGCGCGAGCAGCGGAGCGGGGAGGACGCCGAGCATCCCGAAGGTGCCGCGCAGCTGCTTGACCTGGCGGGCAGCGGGCGCCGCGGCCGCTTCAAGCCGGTCCGACGGCGAAGCGCCGGCGGCGGAGCTGGCTGGGCTGCGTGACGTGTCGATCGAAGACATGGAGGGCGGATGCGCGCGTGGGGCACTCTCGCGAGTGGCCACACCAGACAATTCGGCACCTGCAAGCAACCTTGTGCGCGATCTCATACATGCGTCTAGCTACGGCACGTAGTCGACTCGTTTTGAGGGTTCGAACCCGATGATGGCGACGATGTCCCTCGTGTTTTTGTTGGCCCTGGCTTGGGTCACTGTGGCGGCGCTTGTCGTCGCCTCGTGCGTCGCGGCCGGACGGGCTGACCGCGCCGCTTGCGAGGTGGCTGTGGGGGCTCCGTCTGCCGGTATGGCTACAGGCCTTTTCCGGGGGTTCGACGGGCCGGTTGACGGTGCGTCGGGAAGGGGTTTGCCGGAGCCCCGCGCCACCAGGTCGCCGAGGGCGCGCGGGCACCATGCGGCCGCGCGGCGCCGCACCCACGCCGGCCGCTAGCCAAAATCCGGTCTATCGACCGGTCTTGTCCGGTCCGCTGGACGCCTTCTTTAGCCCTGCTCAAAAGCGAGGCGGTGCAGCCGAGTTCATGATCCGCCGGTTGAAGTTCCGGAATCTGTGACGTAGCTTGCAGATTGGATGCTCCGCAGGGAGCATCGTTGTCCACATCGATCGAGAAGCGTTGTCTAGTCCGGAGATCGTCGAAAGGGCCCGCCGCCGTGCTCTTCGGCTGGGTCTCTCACCGCGCCGCCCTGACGGCGTCGGTCTCAGCGACCGCGCAGACGCCTCCGCCGGCGCGCCGCCGCACGCGACGATCCCGACCGAAGAGGCCGTCGCCCAGCGCCCGATCATCGAGCGCTCGCACTCGAGCACGAGCGGCCGGCGCGACCGCACGTACCGCCGCGCGCTTGCCATCTCCGACGCCGCCGCGATGTGTCTGGCGCTGTTCATCGCCATCGGCTCCTTCGGTGGGGAGCTGCCGCGGGTCACGGCGCTGCTCGCGATCCCCGTCGTCGTCCTCGTCGCCAAGACGATCGGGCTGTACGACCGCGACGAGCTGCTCCTGCGCAAGACCACGCTCGACGAGGCGCCGCAGCTCTTCCACGTCTCGACGGTCGTCGCGCTCGCCGCCTACTTCCTCGGCGACAAGATCATCTACGGGGAGATCGACAAGGCCAACGTCTTCGCCCTCTGGGTCGCGACGTTCACTTGCCTGCTGCTCTTCCGCTACGCCGCCCGCTCGCTCGTCACGCGCCGTGTGCCCGTGGAGCGCTGCCTCGTGCTCGGCTCCGAAGGCACGGCCGAAGAGGTCGCCGCCAAGCTCGAAGCCACGCACGCCGTCAGCGCCGACGTCGTCGACCGCATCTCCTTCGTCCCGGGCCAGGTCGAGAGCCTGATCCCACGGCTGGAGCGCGCGATCTCCGAGGGTGGCATCGAGCGCGTGATCATCGCCCCTGAGCAGGTCGACCAGAGCGAGATCCTCGACGTCGTCCGCGCCATCAAGGCCGTCGGCGTCAACGTCACCCTCGTCCCGCGCATCTTCGAGGTGCTCGGCTCCTCAGTCGTGTTCGACGACCTCTCCGGCATGCAGCTGCTCGCCATGCGCCGCCTGCGCATGTCGCGCTCCTCGCTCGTGCTCAAGCGCGGCCTCGACCTCGCCGTCTCCGGCGCCGGCCTCCTCGTCGTCGCCCCCGTCCTCGCGGCTTTCGCGATCGCGATCAAGCTCGACACCCGCGGCAGCGTCTTCTTCCGGCAGACCCGCGTCGGCCGCGACGGCGAGCGCTTCGAGATCCTGAAGTTCCGCACGATGGTCACCGACGCCGACAAGCAGAAGGACGCGCTGCGGATCGACAACGAGACCGACGGCCTCTTCAAGATCGCCAACGACCCGCGCATCACCCGCGTCGGCCGGATCCTGCGCAAGACGTCGCTCGACGAGCTGCCGCAGCTCATCAACGTCTTCAAGGGCGACATGTCGCTCGTCGGCCCGCGGCCGCTGGTCGTCGACGAGGACTCCCAGGTCGTCGGCTGGCACCGCCGCCGCCTCGCCCTGACCCCGGGGATGACCGGCCAGTGGCAGATCCTCGGCTCCGCCAAGATCCCGCTCCACGAGATGGTCAAGATCGACTACCTCTATGTCACGACCTGGTCCTTCTGGACCGACGTGAAGATCCTCCTGCGCACCGTCCCCTACGTCTTGAGGGGTGGCGGTCTGTAGGACCGCCCGTCGTGCTGGCCAGCGGGCCAGCACGCAACGCTTCGAGTTGTCCCCCGGTCACGGCCGCGGTACTGAAGAGTTCTCTAGGGTCTGGTTCATGTCGGACCTCGCCACCCTCGCGCCGTACCTGCTCCCTGACGAGATCACGCAGCTGCGCGACCTCGTCCGCCAGGTGGCCCGCGAGCAGGTCGCGCCGCGCGCCGCAGAGCTCGACGAGAAGTCCGAGTACGGCTGGGACGTGCGCAAGATCCTGGCGGAGAACGACATCTTCGGGCTGCCGTTCGACGAGGAGCACGGCGGCACGGGCACCGGCACACTGATGCTCAACATCGCGATCGAGGAGCTCGCGCACGCCGACGCGTCGACAGCCCTGCAGCTGATGACGCAGGAGCTCGGCACGCTCCCGATCAAGCTCTTCGGCTCCGAGGAGATGAAGAACCGCGTGCTTCCGGACTGCGCCTCGGGCAAGGCCATCCCGGCGTTCGGGCTCTCGGAGCCCGGCGCGGGCTCCGATGCCGGCGGCATGGTCACGTCGGCGGTGCTCGACGGCGACGAGTGGGTCATCAACGGCACCAAGAACTGGATCACGAACACCGGCATCGCGACGTTCTACGTCGTCTTCGCGGTCACCGCCCGCGAGCCCAAGCGCCAGATCACGGCGTTCCTCGTCGAAGCCGACCGCCCTGGCGTCTCCGTCGGCAAGCTCGAGCACAAGATGGGTATGCGCTCCTCGCCGACCGGCCAGCCGATCTTCGACGACGTGCGCGTTCCCGCCGAGAACGTGATCGGCGAGGTCGGCAAGGGTATGCGCGTCGCGCTCGGCACGCTGCAGGTCTCGCGCCTCGGCGCCGCCGCCCAGGCCGTCGGCATCGCGCAGGGCGCCACCGACTACGCCGTCGCGTACGCGAAGGAGCGCGAGCAGTTCGGCAAGTCGCTCTCCCAGTTCCAGGGCATCCAGTGGAAGCTCGCCGACATGGAGGCCAAGACGGCCGCGGCCCGCGAGCTGCTCTACACCGCCTGCTGCAAGATCGAGGCGGGCGCTCCTGACGCGTCGCGCTACAGCTCGATGGCCAAACTCATCTGCGCCGACACCGCGATGGCGGTCACCACCGAAGCGGTCCAGGTCCTCGGCGGTTACGGATATGTCACCGAGTACCCCGTCGAGCGCATGATGCGCGACGCTAAGCTGACTCAGATCTACGAAGGCACCAGCGAGATCCAGCGAGTCGTCATCTCGCGCGACCTCCTGGGCTGAGCACACACACGGTGGGGTGGGGCCCCGCCAGGAGGCCACCACCACCATGGAGCGCAGAGGAACCGGGCTCGCGAAGCTCCTGATCGCCGTCGTGCTGCTCATCGCGGTCGCGCTCGTGTCGCGGACGATGTCGAGCCTGATCGCCGGCATGGCTGCCGCGGCCGCCGTGATCCTCGTCGTCGGCGGCACCATCGCCGCGCTCGGCGTGCGCGCCGCTGGCTGGGACCCGGTCTCCGAGGACGACTTCGACCGCATGGTCGAGCGCACCGAGCGCCTCGCCGCCGAGGGCCTCTCGGTCGATCCAGATGAGCACGAGTTCCTCTCGCTGGAGCTCGACCCGTGGGACGACCACGACTTCGAGACGATCGTCGCCGACGCGCTCGACGACCTGCCGGACATCCTCCGCGGCGCCCTGCGCAACCTCGCCGTCGTCGTCACCGACGGCGGCATCAAAGCGCGCGCCTACGGCCTCTATGAGGGCGACACCATCGCCCGCGACGACTTCCCCGACCGCGTCTTGATCTTCAAAGACTCCCTGCGCCGCGACTTCGGCCACGACCCGGAGCTGCTCCAGGAGCAGATCACCATCACCGTGCGCCACGAGCTGGCGCACCACCTCGGCGCCGACGAGCTCGGCGTCCGAGACCTCGGCCTGGAATAGCTCCGGACGCCGCGCCCCGAGCAGCCCAGGCCCAGCGGGCGGGGTTCTCGTCACGTTTGCCGCCCTACGCCATGCCAAACCTGACGAGAACGCCGCAGGATCGGCGCGCCCGGGCATTCTCGTCACGTTTACCCGTCTTGCCATGGCAAACATGACGAGAACCGCGGCGGCCACCCACGCGCCCAGCCGCGCTTGACTTCAAGCGTGGTTGAACTCGTACGGTCGGCCGATGCTTGCGATTCGGCAGTACGCGTTCGGCGGCCCTGAGGTCCTGCAGTGGGAAGAGGCCAGCGACCCAGTCGCAGGACCCGGACAGCTCCGGATCCGCGTCGAGGCGGCCGGCGTGCACCTGCTCGACACGGGCATCCGCCGTGGCGAGACGGGCGGGCCGTTCCCGCTGCCCGAGCTGCCGATGACGCCGGGCCGCGAGGTCGCTGGCGTCATCGACGCGGTCGGCGCGGGTGTCGACGAGGCGTGGATCGGCAAGCGCGCCGTCGCCCACCTCGGGCAGGCGAGCGGCGGCTACGCGCAGCTCGCCGTCCGCGACGTCACGGCGGTCCACGAACTCGCGGACCACGTCGACGCCGCGCACGCCGTCGCGATGATCGGCACCGGTCGCACCACCCTCGCGATCCTCGAAGCGGCGCCGATCGCGCCGACCGATGTGGTGGTCGTACCCGCCGCGGCGGGCGGCATCGGCGCGCTGCTCGTGCAGGCCGCACTCAATGCCGACGCGCTCGTCGTCGGGCTCGGCGGCAGCCCGCCAAGGTCGACCAGGCCCGCGCGCTCGGCGCACAGATCGCGCTCGACTACACCCAGCCGGGCTGGCAGGAGCGCCTTGCCGAGGAGACCGCCGATCTGCCGCCGACGCTCGTCTACGACACCGTCGGCGGAACGGTCGGCCGATCGCTGCTGGAGCTGCTGCGGCCCGGCGGGCGGTTCGTCCTCGCAGGCTGGTCGGCCGGCCAGCCGACGCAGGTCACAACGGCCGACATCGTCGGCGGCGGCCTCACCGTGACCGCCGCGATCGGCGCCCGGATCTTCAGCCGTCCCGGCGGCCTGCGCAGCCTGGAGACGGCGGCGCTCGCCGCCCTCGCCGACGGCCGCCTCACCCCGCTCACCACGACGTTCCCCCTTGCAGACGCCGCCGCGGCCCACGCCGCCCTGGAGTCCCGCGCGACCACCGGCAAGGTGGTGCTCGTGCCGTGACGCGGCACCGGTCGGCGGGGGACCCACGGGGGCGGCCGGCAGGGTTGCGGCGGAGCGCTGCAAACCTGCCGGGGGGCGATGTCAACGGGCTGTCAACGCGCCAGCCGCCAGCCGACGCAAGTTAGCTACGCATGGGTAGACTGCTTCGCAGCCCCCGTCGAGTGAGACGGCCGGGGAAGTCATGTCCCGTGGAGTGAGACCGCCGGGACCCAAGCAATACACGGAGAAATCCGACATGCCTGAAGCCGTCATTGTTGACGCAATCCGCACCCCGATCGGCCGCGCCGTCAAGGGTTCGCTCAAGACCGTCCGCGCGGACGACCTCGCCTCGCTGCCGATCCGCGCGCTGATCGAGCGCAACCCCGGCGTCGACTTCGGCCAGACCGAAGACGTCCTCTACGGCGCCGCCTTCGGTGAAGCCGAGCAGGGCTACAACGTCGCCCGCAACGCCGCCCTCCTCGCCGGCCTCCCGTTCGAGGTCCCCGGCGCCACCACCAACCGCTTCTGCGCCTCGTCGCTCCAGACGATCCGCAACGCCTTCCACGCGATCGTGGCCGGCGAAGGCGACCAGTACATCGCCGGCGGCGTCGAGGCCGTCTCGCGCACCGTGCAGGGCGGAGCCTGGGAGTTCAACTCGAAGCTGAACGGCTCCGAGGGCGCGATCACCAACGTCTACATCCCGATGGGCCTCACCGCCGAGAACGTCGCCGACAAGTACGGCGTCACCCGCGAGGAGCAGGACGAGTGGGCCGCCATCTCCCAGCAGCGCGCCGTCGCCGCTCAGGAGTCCGGCCACTTCGACGCTGAGATCGTCGGCGTCACCGTCGCCGCCCACCAGGACGTCGACAAAGAGGGCAACACGATCGACGTGCCCGAGACCGTCATCACGAAGGACGACGGCCCGCGCGCCGGCACCACCGCTGAAGGCCTCGCGAAGCTCCGCCCGGCATTCCGCCCGGACGGCACCGTCACCGCCGGCAACGCCTGCCCGCTCAACGACGGCGCCGCCGCCACGCTGATCATGAGCGCCGACAAGGCCGAGAAGCTCGGCCTCACGCCGCGCGCCCGCATCATCGCGACCTCCGTCGCCGGCCTCGACCCCGAGTACATGGGTGTCGGCCCGATCCCGGCCATCCAGAAGCTCCTCGCCGCCACCGGCAAGAAGATCGAGGACATCGACATCGTCGAGATCAACGAGGCGTTCGCCGCGCAGATCGTCCCCTCCAAGAAGGAGCTGGGCATCAGCGACGAGCAGCTCAACCCGTTCGGCGGCGCGATCGCCCTCGGCCACCCGTTCGGCATGACCGGCGCCCGCATCATGACCACCCTCATCAACGGTCTTGAGAAGACCGGCGGCAAGTACGGCATCGAGTCGATGTGCGTCGCCGGCGGCCTCGGCATGGCCGTGCTCATCGAGCGCATCTAATCGAGCGCATCTGAGCGGATCTCGCTTGCATCTCCCGTCCGCGCGCAACTGGCCCGGCCTAGAGGCCTAAACCAGTCGCGCGCGAACGAGATCTGCGGCGCGATCTCTCGCTCAGCTGCGCCCGATTGCGCACGCTGCGTGACTCTTCGAAGGGCGTCCTGCGGGGCGCCCTTCGTCGTTTTAGATGCGGTCGAGCAGTTCGCCGACGCGCGCGTAGATCGTGTCCCGGTTTCCGGCCGCGTCGTAGGTGTACTTCGGGCCGACCGTGATCGCGTCGATGCTTGCAGGCCGTCCTTCGTCGGGCAGCACCCGGTAAATCAGCCGATACGTCGGGCGCCGGTCGAGCGCAACGTCGAAGTACAGCTTGCGGCAGTCGTCGAGATTGCCGGTCCGGTGTTGGTAGCCGCAGGGCTGCCCCAACTGAAGTTCGCCATTTGCGACCCGGCCCAGGAGTGTCAGGACCGCGGCTTGCGCGTCGCGTGGAAGGGTCCGGAGCCGGTCAGCGAAGTGCGGGTCGACGTAGCGGACCGGATACTTCGGCGGCACGCTCCGCTACTCGAGGCCGAACTCGGTGGGGTCGAACCCGAGGTCGCGCGCGAGATCCGATACATCGCCGCGCGCGCCCGTGTCTTTGCTCATGACGTCGGCGATCTCGGCCCGAGCAGTGAGCGCCTCGATGCGCTCGAGCAGCGCGCGGTACTGCTCGACTGGGAGCAGCACCGCCTCCGCGCGGCGGTTCGGGCCAAGCACGACGGGCTCGGCGTCGGCTGGCGATTCGCGAAACGCCCGCAGGTATTTCGCGAGGTCTCGCCGTGCCTCGCTGGCAGGATGAACTGAGATCGCCACAGCGACAGTGTAGCTGGGCGGTACAACAACCTGGACGCTTTGTTGTACAAGTTTCGGTGGGCCGCCACACCACGGCGTCCGTGGGGTGGCGGCGTCGCTTTCGCTGGAGCGACCCGGCGGACGCGGTCGGCTACGAAGCGACCGGCGGCCGCTCTCGGCCCGCCCAGATGTCGTTGCACGACTCGCAGACCTCGGCCGGGATCACCCCGGCGCGCATCAGCAGGCCGAACGCCTGGCAGCCGAGGCAGAGGCCGGCGAACGACTCCAGGCTCGCGGCGACGACGAGCGCTGCGATCACGACGTAGCCGGCGGTCTCGGCGCCGACCAGGAAGAGCACAGACGCGGCGGTCGTGAAGACGAGGCCGATCGTCTGCGCGAAGCGCTTCGGCGGCCCCGGCACCAGCTTCTTCTCAAACGGCAGCCGCGGCACGATCACCTTCACCGACAGCAGCGCCAGCGGGCTCAGCTTCGGCCCCGCGAGCACCCGCAGGAAGAACCCGACCGCCATGACGCCTGCAAGCCACTGCCAGCCGGTCGCGAGGAGGACCACGCCGAGTACGACCACGCCGCCGGCGGTCACGCGCGCGGCGACCTCGTTCACGGGGTTCGGAAAAGAGAGCAGTCGGTCAGACATCACGCAGGCGAAGGGGAGAACACCTAAACATCCCAAACTCTAGTGGGAATACCGGGTACGGCTGGACGGGTACCCGAACGGGGCGCGCGCGAGATGACCGCTCCGGGTCGGCTCCCAAGCGCTGGTGCTGGACCCGGAGGCGTGAACCGGCCCCGTCGTCAGCGCTCGTAGGTGATGTACGACTTGCGTTGCGCGACGGTCTCGTAGGTCCGCCGGGCGACCGCGTTGAACTCTTCGGTGATCCAGTAGGTCTTGCTGCAGCCGCGCGCGTCGGCTTCGGCGTAGACCGCCGCGATCAGCGCGCGGCCCACGCCGCCGCCGCGGATCGCCGGGTCGACGAAGAGGTCTTCGAGGTAGAGGACCGGCGCGGCCGACCAAGTCGTCGCGTGCTCGATCACATGCGCGAACCCGAGCAGCGCTCCGGCACCATCGACGGCGACAAGCCCCGCCATTCCCTGCTCGCGTGCGACGAGCCGATCGAACGCCGCGTCAGTCACTGCCGCCTCCGGAGCGGTCCGGTAAAAGCGCAGGTACGCGTGCCACAGCGGCTCCCACGCCGCGCGGTCATCGGCTGCGAGCGGGCGGATCGTCGGCGCGTCGGGCATGCGCTCAGGCTAGGTCCCGAACGACTCCGTGCGCAGCACCAGCTCGCCGGCGGCGTCAGAGGCGTCGAGGTCGACCGTCGCGACGATCGCGAAGTCGTGGTGGCCCTCGGGGTCGTCGATGATCTGCCGCGCGCTCCAGCGGCCCGCCCCCGCGTGCTTGTCGATGATCAGCAGCTCCGGCGAGCGGGCGTCCGGGCCGGCGCCCATCGACTCATGCTCGTCCCAGTAGACACCCAGCGCCTCCTCCCACGCCAGCTCGTTCATCGGCGCCGGCACCGGCGGATCAGAGAGCGCCGCGGACTGCGCGTCGAGCTGCGCGAGCTGGTCGAAGCGGTCGCGGGCGGCGAGCTGCACCTTCTGGAACATCGCGTTGCGCACCATCACGGCGAACGCCCGCTCGTTGGCCGTGATCGGGCGGCTCGGCGGTGCGACGTCGCCAGCGGCGGCGCGTTCGGCGGCCTCGGCGACGCTCTCCGGGTCCGTCAGCGCCTCCCATTCGTCGAGCAGCGAGGAGTCGGTCTGGCGGACGGTCTCACCGAGCCACTCGATGATGTCCTCCAGCTCGTCGGTGCGGAACTGCTCCGGCACCGTCTGGCGCAGGGCGCGGAACGCGTCCGACAAGTACCGCAGGACGAGCCCCTCCGAGCGCATCAGCCCGTAATGCGCGACGAACTCGCTGAAGGTGAAGCCCCACTCGTACATGTCGCGCACGACCGACTTGGGGGAGAGGTCGGACTCGCGCACCCACGGGTGGGTTTCGCGGTAGATCCGGAACGCCTGCAGCAGCTCCTCGCCGAGCGGCTTGGGGTACGTCACCTCTTCGAGCAGCTCCATGCGCTCGTCGTACTCGATGCCCTCGGCCTTCATCTCGGCGACGGCGTCGCCCTTGGCCTTGTTGGCCTGCGCCGCGAGCACCGGGAACGGGTCGTCGAGGATCGCCTCGACCACCGACAGCAGGTCGAGCGTGTAGTCCTCGGCCTCGGGGTTCACCAGCTCAAACGCCGCGAGCGCGAACGACGCCAGCGGCTGGTTGAGCGCGAAGTCGTCCTGCAGGTGCGGCGCGAGCTGCAGCGTCCGGCCGTCGGCGTCGGCCTCCGGCAGCCACTCCAGGACGCCCGCCGCGAGCAGCTCGTCGCCAAGCGCCTGCGCCTGCTCAGAGAGCTTGCGGCGGCCGCGCTCGTCCTCGTGGTTGTCCTCCATGAGCGCGCGCATGACCTCGATCGGATCCGACGGCTGCTGGACGACGTTGAGGATCGTCGAGTGGTCGACCTTCATCCGCGACACGAGCGCCTCGGGCACGGCGGTCTTCAGGCGGTTGAACGTCTCCTCGGTCCAGCTGACCTGTCCCTCCGGTGCCTTGACCTTCTGCACGCGTTTGCGCTTCTTCTCGTCGTCGCCCGCCTTGGCGAGGCGCCGCGCGTTCTCGATCACATGCTCAGGCGCCTGCACGACCACGTGGCCCGAGGTGTCGAAGCCCGCACGTCCGGCGCGGCCCGCGATCTGGTGGAACTCGCGCACCTTGAGGATGCGGTGGTTTGTGCCATCGTACTTGGTGAGCCCGGTGAAGACGACCGTCCGGATCGGGACGTTGATGCCGACGCCCAGCGTGTCGGTGCCGCAGATGACCTTCAGCAGGCCGGTCTGCGCGAGCTGCTCGACCAGCCGGCGGTAGCGCGGCAGCAGCCCCGCGTGGTGGATCCCGATGCCGTTGCGGACGAGCTTCGAGAGCGTCTTGCCGAATCCGGACGTGAAGCGGAACGCGCCGATCGCCTCGGCGATCGCGTCCTTCTCCTCCCGGGTGCAGAGCTTGGCCGACAGCAGCGACTGCGCGCGCTCCATCGCTGACGCCTGCGTGAAGTGCACAACGTAGACCGGCGCCTGGTCGGTCTGCACGAGGTGCTCGAGCTTCTCGTGCAGCGGCTCGGTCGACCACTCGTAGGTGAGCGGGATCGGCCGCTCAGCGCCCGCGACCACGACCGTCTCGCGGCCCGTGCGCCGCGTGAGGTCTTCGCTGATGCGGTCGGTGTCGCCGAGCGTCGCCGACATGAGGACGAACTGCGTCTGCGGCAGGCACAGCAGCGGCACCTGCCAGGCCCAGCCGCGCTGCGGCTCGGCGTAGAAGTGGAACTCGTCCATCACGACCTGGCCCACGTCGGCCCCGGAGCCTTCGCGCAGCGCGAGGTTGGCGAGCACCTCGGCGGTGCAGCAGATGATCGGAGCGCTGGCGTTGACCGACGCGTCGCCGGTCATCATGCCCACGTTCTCAGCCCCGAAGACGCGGCAGAGGTCGAAGAACTTCTCGCTCACGAGCGCCTTGATCGGCGCGGTGTAGAAGGTTGTCTGGTCGTTCGCGAGCGCCGAGAAGTGCGCGGCGATCGCGACCATCGACTTGCCGGACCCGGTCGGCGTCGCGAGGATCACGTTGTTCCCGGAGAAGAGCTCGATCGCGGCCTCCTCCTGGTGCGGGTAAAGCGGCCGCCCGCCCTCGCCGGCCCACTCCGAGAAGGCGTCGAACAGCGCGTCTTCGCCGGGGTCGGACGGGATCAGATCGACGAGCGTGGCCATGGGACGAACGCCACGCTACCGGGCAGACCGCCGGTCGACTCGCGCGGCGCCCGAGCAGCCAAGGCAGGGCGATGAACCTGCGGGCGCCCGGGCCACGCCGGCTCGCTCAGCCGAAGGGCAGCGCGTACGGGCGGTGGTCGAACGCGTGGGCGTCCCACGCGCGGCGCTGGACCTCGCCGGGGGCGTCGACGACCGCTGGGCCGCCTGGGCCGAACGTAAGCGTCGCGCGGCGGCTCGGTTCGTAAGCGGGCCACTCGAAGTCGGCCTGCGCGGCCGGATCACCGGTGCGGGCAAAGCTGAGCCAGGCGTCCATCATCGCGTCCGACACCTGCCGCCGGGTCGCAGGGTCGTCGCCGGCAGTGCCGCTCCCGGGCAGCCACGGCGTCTGCGCGCCGCCGAAGACGAACGCGGCCTCCGCGACGTGCGTCGCACCGAGGCTGCGGCGCGGCTCTCCAGCCACATCGGGCGCCTGCCAGTCGAACCGGTACATGAACACGTTGCGGTTGTGCGCGGCCTGCGCCTCAGCGGTGCGCGTCGCCGGAACCCGGAACAGCTGGTCGCTCATGATCCGGATGAGCGCGTGTTGGCGGACCGGCTGGGCGGCGCGCTTGCGGGCGGCCTCCTCGGGGCCGTGCTCGGAAGCGGCCGCGGCGCGGTACGCCTTGAGGAACGCCGGCAGCCGCCGGGCGATCGCGCCTGGGACGAACGGGTTGGCGACCGCCGGCGCCATCGCGAGCGGGGGCGAGGCGATCGTGAAGTACGAGGCCTCGTCGCGGTTGGTTCCGATCAGGAGGTCGACCTCGCTGGCGCTGCCCGCCGCGACGCGGGCGATGGCAGGACCTGGGATGAGGTCGCCGTCGACGTAAGGCGCGAACGCGAGGCTCCCGGTGATCTTGCGCTTGGCCAGGAAGGCGCGCTGCAGGTCGACGAGCTGCTCGGTGCTGCGGCCGCGCAGCTCGGCGGCGCTCGTGACGCCGCCGGCCTTCAGGCACTGGCGGGCGGTTTGCTGCGACTGCAGGCGGCTGTGGACGAGGTAGCCCGATCCGCTCTGCAGCACCGCGCGCCGGAAGAGGTCCTGCGGCCGCTCGCCGGCGAGCATCGCGCCGATCGAGATCGCCCCAGCCGACTCGCCCGCGACGGTGATCTGGCCGGGGTCGCCGCCGAAGGCCGCGGCGTTGGCCCGGACCCAGCGCAGCGCCGCCATCTGGTCGAGCAGGCCGTTGTTGCCAGACCCCTTGAGCGAGGGGTCGAGCTCGCCGAGTTCGAGGTAGCCGAACACGCCGAGCCGGTAGTTGACGGTCACCACGACCACGTCGCCTCGCTCGGCGAGCAAACCGCCGTCGAAGTCGGTCTGGAACGCCGAGCCCGAGCGGAAGCCGCCGCCGTGGAGCCACACGATCACCGGACGCGGCGCAGCCGGCGGCGCCGCCGGGGCGAACACGTTGAGGAACAGACAGTCCTCGGACTGCGTGAGCGGCCCGCGGTAGGACTCGGTCACGTTGCCGTCGACCCGTGGGCAGGCGACGTTCGGCGAGGCCGTCGCGTCGCGTTCGCCGCTCCACGGCTCAGCGGGCGC
Source organism: Actinomycetes bacterium (assembly GCA_023404805.1). Taxonomy (GTDB): domain Bacteria; phylum Actinomycetota; class Thermoleophilia; order Solirubrobacterales; family Solirubrobacteraceae; genus JAGIBJ01. The sequence continues at coordinate 14,526 of JAEYAL010000296.1, forward strand.
CGGCGGCTGGAAGCGCAGGTGCCCGATCGGGGCGGTGGCGTACGGAACACCCCAGAAGCGCTGGACGGAGCCGTCGGACGCGCCGCGCAGCGTCCCCTCAGCGACGTCGGCGGTGCATGCGGTCACGGCGCTGGGAGCCATCCGCGGATCATCTCATCAGGAGGCGCGCGTTGCTAATGCCGGTGCACGCCCGCCACGCACCGCATGCGCGCACGCGGTGCGGGCGGCCGCCAGCTAGACCGGCCGGGCGATGCTCAGGCCGTAGACGCCGTCGTCTTCGAACCAGTCGGTGAGCTCAAAGCCAGCCTGCGTGTAGAGCTCGGCGACGGTCTCGCGCCGGAACTTGCGGCTGATCTCGGTGAAGATCGTCTCGCCCTCATCGAAGCGGACATCGAGGCTCAGCGACTTCACGCGGACCTGCTGCGGCGCCGTGGCGCGCAGGTGTGTCTCGATGCGCTCGAGGTCGGCGTTCCAGACGGACTGGTGCGCGAACGCGTCGACGTCGAAGTCCGCGTCGAGTTCGCGGTTCACCACGTGGAGCACGTTCTTGTTGAACTCCGCGGTGATCCCGGCGGCGTCGTTGTAGGCGGCTTCGAGCGAGGCGGTGTCCTTGACGAGATCGGTGCCGATCAGCACAGCGTCGTCCGGACCGAGCTGGCTGCGCAGCGCGTCCAAGAACGCCTGCACCTCGACCGGCTCGAGGTTGCCGATCGTCGACCCGAGAAAGGCCACGAGCCGGCCGCCGGAGGGCGCGCGGCCGAGCAGGTGGAGCTGGGTCGTGAAGTCGAGGATGCGGCGCTGCACGGTCAGCTCCGGGAACTCCAGGGCGAGGTTGCGCTGTGCGAGGGCGATGGCCGAGGCGCTCACGTCGACGGGGACGTAGCGCTCCAGCGCGCCCCGGTCGAGCAGCGGCCGCAGCAGCAGCGGCGTCTTGGTCGACGAACCGGAGCCGAGCTCGACGAGCTCACGGGCCGGGAAGGCAGCGGCGATCGCAGCACCTTGGCTGGCGAGCAGCGCCGCCTCGGCGCGCGTCGGGTAGTACTCGGGCTGCTCGCAGATCTGGTCGAAGAGGTCCGAGCCGCGCGCGTCGTAGAACCACTTCGGCGGCAGGCTCTTGTCGTCGGCGGTCAGGCCGCGCAGGACGTCGGCGGCGAGGGCCGTCCAGGTCTCCGGGAGGCCCGAATCGAGATCGAGGCCGTGATCGGAGAGGACGGCGCGGTCTTCGGCGTGGGTGGTCGGCATGGCGTGGTGGCTCTCTCGTGTGGTTTCGGCGGGGAGCTTGTCGAGATATCGGCGGCTGGTTGGACCGCCTGAGGGCAAGTTCGGTATGGCCGGCGCGCCAGTGGACGGGGCGCCGGCGAGGCTGGACGGCGTAGGACGGCTGGCGTCGACGCGGCGAGGGCTCACGGCACCGGCCGTTCAGGCGTCAGCGGCGCAGCGGAAACCCGCGAAGATCTGGCGTCGCTGGGGGAAGTCCCAATTGCGGAAGGTGGAGCGGGCGACGCAGCCGGCGGTCGCCCACGAGCCGCCACGCAGCACGCGGTACGGCCCGTTGAAGAACACCTCGGAGTACTCCGGATACGGGAACGCGGTGAAGCCGGGGTAGCCCTGGAGCGGGGACGACGTCCATTCCCAGACGTCGCCGATCAGCCCGGTCGCACCGCAGGGCGCGGCCCCGGATTGGCCGGCGGGCATCGGCCCGAGGGCATCGCCGCCGACGTTGGCCCGAGGCCGGTCGGCCGGGTCGGCGCCCCACGGCTGTGGCCGCGAGATGCCGGTCGACGGGTCAAGCCGCGCGGCCGTCTCCCATTCGGTCTCGGTGGGCAGGCGCGCGCCGCGCCAGGCGGCAAACGCCTCGGCTTCGTAGAACGAGACGTTCATGACCGGCGCGTCCGGGCTCGGCTCCTCGATCCGGTCGAAGCGCCGCACCGCGCCGTCCGGCTGCCAGAACAGCGGCCGCTCGATCTGCTCCGCCTGCCGCCAGGCCCAGCCGTCTTCCGACCAGACCCGCCGCTCGTGGTAACCGCCGTCCGCGATGAACTCGCGGTAGGCGCTGACCGTCACCGGCGTGCGGTCGATGCGGAACGCCGAGACCATCGCGCGGTACCGGGGCTGCTCGTTGTCGTAAGCGAAGCCCGAGCGCGCGCCGAGCTCGACCTCGCCGCCGGGCACCGCGACCATCAGCGGCCCGGGCGACGGCGACGGCGCCCACGCGGCTGGTGGGCCGACCGCGTGCACGCCCGGTTCGGCGATATGGAGCGCCTGCAGGATCGTTTCGCGGTGCTGCTCCTCATGCTCGACCAGCAGGTCGACGAGGAAGCCGCCGCGCAGCAGCGGATTCGGCGAGTGGTGGCTGAAGTCGAGCGTCGGCAGGGCCGTGAAAAGCCGCTCGTCTACGCGGGCGAGGTAGTCGCGGGCGCCGGCGTGGTCGAGCAGCTCAAGCGCGCCGCGGCCGGCGCGTGGCGTGGCGCCGGCGTCATAGGTGATGGCCAGGTCCTCGCGAAGCAGCGGCGCCTGCAGCACCTCGGCGAGCCAGAGGTCGGTGAACGCCGCGATGTGGGCGAGGTCCCAGATGATCGGCGAGAGCAGCGGCGTGTGGACCCGGCCGAGGTCGGCGTCCGACACCTGGCCGAGCGCGGCGAACGTGCGCTGCCGGGTGGCGACGAAACGAGCCTGGTGATCGGCCGCTGCGGGCGCGGCTTCCGTCGCGGTGGGCTGGACCGTCGGCTTCACCATTGCCACGACGGTAGTGGTGCGCCGGGATCCGTTACATCACTTCTTCGTGAACTTTCGCGGATGCTCCTGAGTGGGCGTGCGCGTCCGATGGTCGAGAACGCTGTTCGGTCGCCCAGGTAGGCAGAACGCGCCGGTTTCGAGGGCATCGGGCGCGTGTGGGATGAGTAGTTGTCGCCCTGCGATCCGACTCGTCACCGATCCACACACGAGGTACCACTCCATGCTCAAAGGCTTTCGCGACTTCCTCCTCCGCGGCAACGTCGTCGACCTGGCGGTCGCGGTCGTCATCGGCGCGGCATTCACCGGGATCGTCACCGCGCTCAACGAAGGCGTCATCACCCAGCTCATCGCCGCGATCGGCGGCGTCCCGGACCTCTCCCAAGAGCACTTCGAGATCAACGGCACCCCGATCTACTGGGGGCTCGTCGTCACCGCCGCGATCAACTTCGCGATCGTCGCGGCGATCGTCTACTTCCTGGTGATCCTTCCCATGAATAAGGCCATGGACACCTTCAACAAGCCCGCGGAAGAAGCCCCCGCGACGCTCACCAAAGACCAGGAGCTGCTCATCGAGATCCGCGACGCGCTGCGCAGCAGCGGGGGCTGATGTCACAACCGGCGAGGTGGTGCAATTCCTTGGGAGATGACGCCTAGCGACCACCTCGAGCGGCTCTATGCGCGGCAAGCCGACCGGCTCCTGGCGTTCTTCGTGCGCCGGACGGTCGACCCGCAGATCGCCGCTGACCTCTGGGCCGAGACGTTTGCGCAGACCGTAGCCGGGCACCGACTGCGCGGGGCGCTTCGAGGCGACGACGAGCGCGACACCGCGTTCCTCTTCACGATCGCGCGGCGCCAGCTCTCGCTCTACTACCGCCGCGGCTACGCCGAGGGCCGCGCGCTGCAGCGGCTGAGGCTCGACCGGCCCGAGCTCGGCCCCGACCCGGCTGCGCACGTCGCGGCGCTCTCCGAACTCGACGAGCTGCGCGCGACCGTCGGCGAGGCCGTCGATTCGATCCCGCCGGCGCTGAGCGCCGCGGTCACGCTCCGCGTCGTCGAGGGCCGCTCGTACGCCGACGTCGCGAACCGGCTCGCGATCAGCGAGCAGGCGGCGCGGGCTCGCGTCTCGCGCGGCCTCAAGGCGCTCGGCGAACTGCTCGCGACCTCAGAACGCGCAGTCCGAACCACTGTCCCGGCCACCCCGAAGGAGCTCGCATGACCGGCACGCAGACGCCCGACCCGCGCGAAGCGCACCGTGCGGCTTACGAGACGTTCCGCGACGGCTTCGGCGACGGCCTGCTCAGTGCCGCCCGCGCGGCCGAGCAGGCGGGCGCACCGCGGGCGCGCCGCCGCCGGGTGTTCGCGATTGCGGCGCCGATCGCTGTGGCCGCGATCGCGGTGCTGGCGTTCGTGACGGTGCCCAAGCCCGTCGGCGACGGCGCGCTCGGCACCCCCGATGCTGCTGCCGCCGTGGTCCGCCAGCTGCAGGCGACGCTCGACCGCGGCGTGCTCGTCCGCGAGGCCGAGAACACGCAGACGACCGACAACACCGAGCGCTTCGAGCAGACCGACTGGACCGACCTCGCCACCCGTGATCAACGCGTCCGCACGAAGCGCTCCGGGGCCGACTCCGAGTTCTGGAACCGCGGGCCGCACGAGCGGTGGTTCACCGATCCGACGTGGAACGACGACGAGGGGCGCCAGGTCATCAAGCACATGGTCGACACCAGCTCCGGCAACGCGTCGGCGAGCGAGTCTCCGCTCGAGGAAGTGGCGCGGCTCCTCCGCCTCGCTGAGCGCGGTGAGCTCTCGCTGCGCACGAGCGGGGATGAACAGACCGTCGAACTCGTCGAGCGATGCTATGCGGACTACGACCACCACTTCATGGATTGCCCCGAAGACGGGAAGGGCTGGCCCGACCACCCTCCAGGCGGCACCAAGCCCGTGCACGCGTTCCAGACCTGGACGCTCACGCGCGGTTCGCAGCCTCGGATCCTCACCTACGAGAACGGCACCGTCGCGGTCGGATCGCACGAGCGCCGGGTCGCGTTCCACACGCGCTACCGCCGGTGGGAAGTCCTCCCGCCAACTGAGGAGAACCTCGCCCTCGTCGCGCCGCCCGTCACGTCGTCGACCCAGGTCGTCGTCGAAGACAAACAGTCGCCGACGCGCTAAGACCGATACCTGGACCAATTCGTGTGATGAACGCGAGTGCGCCCACGTAGTAAGGGCATGAGCGACACTCTCAGCGCGACGATGGCAGCCGCGCGACCACCACGACTGGAGTTCGATGCGTTGTATCGGACGACCTGCGCCGACGTGTACGCCTACGTGGTGTCGCTGGTCGGCGATGCTGCCACGGCCGAAGACGTGACGGCGCTGGCGTTTGAGCGGGCCTACCGCAAGCGCCGCAGCTACGACGCGCAGCGCGGGACCCCGCGGCAGTGGCTGTTCTCGATCGCGCGCAACGCGGGCCTCGACGAGCTGCGGCGCCGCAAGCGCTCGGCGACGCTCGTGCCCGACGCGGGCGAGCACACCGCCGGGGCGGCCAAGGCCGACGGCACCGCGGACGAGGCAGGCGGCGAGCGCGCCGACGACATCCGCGCCGCCATCGCCCGCCTGCATCCGCGCGACCGCGACCTGATCGCGCTCAAGTTCTACGCCGGTCTCTCCAACGCAGAGATCGCATCCACGCTCGGGATCTCCGAGTCCAATGCCGGGACGCGCCTGCACCGCGCGCTCGGCGCCCTGCGGGAGGCCGTCGCATGAAGCGCTCACCTTTCACCACCAGCAGCGCTCCCGTCGAGGAGCCGCTCGATCCGGCGATCCAGGCCGAGCTCGACCAGCTCGACGCTGCCCTGCGCGGCGAGCCCATCACCGACGAGTCGCTCGCGGCGCTCGTCCGCGAGATCCAGGCGACCACGCCCGAGATGCCGAGCGACCTGCGCAAGCAGCTGCGCCACGACGTCGCTGAGGCCTTCGGCCGGCGCGGGGTCCGCGGCAAGCTCAAGCTCCGCGACGGCAAGCGGACCCTGGGCGCGAAGCGCAGCGGCTCGCTGATCTACGGCGGCGGCTTCGCGGCGACGGTGCTCGTGCTCATCGGTGTCGGCGTGGCGCTGAACTCGGCATCGACCGGCGGCCAGTCAGACATCTTCACCTCGAGCGAGTCCGCTGCGCCGGCGGGCGCCGAATCCGGGGTGATCCAGCAGATGAGCGGCGGCTCCGAGCCGGACGTGTCCGATTTCGAGTCGCAGGCCCGCGACAGCGCCCAGGACCGCGCGGCGGCCACCCTCCAAAGCGGTGCGGGCGCGAGCGAAAGCTCCAGCGTCACGTCCAGCTCGGCGCCGGAGGCCGACATGTCGGCGGCTGCGCCGCCGAGCGTTGACGCGCTGAAGTCGACCGCCACGTCGCCGAAGCTGCAGAAGCTCAGCCCCGCAACCTCCACCCCGGCCACTGGTCGCCGCCGCGTCGAGCAGTCCGTCGATATGACGGTCCGCGTCAAGAACGGCAAGCTCGACGAGTCGACCGGCAAGGTCGAGGACATCGTGCGGCTCGGCGGCGGCTACGTCGCGGACTCGCAGGTCTCGCTGCGCAGCCGCGGCGCGGGCACGGCGACGTACACGCTGAAGGTCGCCTCGTCGAAGCTCGACCAGACGATCAAGCGGCTGGCGGAGCTCGGCACGGTGACGAGCCAGGAGCAGGCGTCGCGTGACATCACCAGCTCGTTCGACTCGGTCCAGCAGCGCCTGGACGACAACAAGCAGGTGCGCGCCGCGCTGCTGCGGGCGCTTGCCAAGGCGGAGACCGACGGGCAGATCGCGTCGCTCAAGTCGAGGCTCGCCGACAACCGCCGCGGCCGCGAGTCGCTCGAAGCGCAGCTGGCCCGCCTGCGGACGCGCACCGACCTCACGACGATCCAGCTCGCGCTGCGCGCGCCGTCGTCGACCGCGGCCGACGTCGACGACGACGGCAGCTGGTCGCTCGGCGACGCCGTCTCGGACGCGGGCACGGCGCTCGGCACCGTCACCGGCGTGCTGCTCGTCGGCGCCGCGGTGCTCCTGCCGTTCGCGCTGATCGCGGCTGTGGGCTGGGCGGTCTACCGCGTGCGCCGCAAGCGCTCGCGCGAGTCCGCGCTCGACTAGCCCTCGCGGCGCACCTGACGCTCGAACACGCAGGCCTCCGCCCGGAACGTCGAAAAACGGCGCTCAGGGCGGAGCCCCAGGATGGGGTGCAACGAGGCCTCCGCCCGGAACGCCGAAAAACGGCGCTCAGGGCGGAGGCCTGCCGCGTTACGCGGCGCGCGGCGCCGGGCAGCGCGTCAGTGGTTCCGCGAGGCCCGGTCCGCGAGCTCGTGCAGCGTCTCAGCGGGCGTGCCAGTGCTCGTCACGAGCACGGCGGTGCGGCCGTGCGCGCGCAGCGTGTTGAGGTCGCCGAGCGCCTGCGCGTGCGCCAGCGTGCGGAACGAGTACTCAGCGCCGGGGATCTCGACGTCGGGCGCCGAGTCGTCGACGACGAGCAGGAACCGCCCGCTCGCCGGGCCACCCTTGTGGAGCTGGCCGGTCGAGTGCAGATACCGCGGGCCGTAGCCGAACGTGGTCGCCGCGCCGGAGGCGTCGCGGATCGCGCCCTGCAGGCGGATCGCGGCCTGGTCGACCGACGGCGACGGCGCGAGATAGCCGAGGACGGCCACGTAGCCCGGGGCCTCGAGCCCGTCGAGCAGCTCGGTGACCGCGTCCTTGGCCGAGACGCCAGGCAGCGAGATCGCGCCCCCCGCGTTGGCCTCCAGCACTTCGCCGGTGGCCGTCTTGGCCTCCTGCACGTTGGGCTGGTCGAACGGGTTGATGCCCAGCCGCCAGCCGGCTACGGCCGTCGCGAACTCGCTCAAGAAGAACACGGAGCCGAGTCCGGTCGGCCCGTCGACATCGACCGTCGCGATCGGAGCGCCCGCAGCACCGAGCTGCGAAGCCAGCTCATCGAGCGCGTGCGACGGCTTCTGCGTGTCGCGGATGCGCAGCACGAGGCGGTCGTCGCCGAAGCGCGCGCCGCTTCCAGCGGGTTCACCGGCAACAGGCAAGAGCCCCTTGCCGTGTTTGCCGGTCGACTCGGCGACGAGCTGCTCGAGCCACAACTCCACGCCGCCGAGGGAGTGGTCGGCGAGGATCGTCAGCTTGTCGCGGCCGGCCTTGGCCGACTCGGCCCAGAGGATGCCGAGCGCGAGCGCGTCGTTCCCCGATGGATCGGCATCGACGCTCGCCTCCGCAGACGCCACGCCGCTGGCGAGCAGCTCGGCCGCTGGGAACCCTGCGACCGCCGCCGGCGTGAGCCCGAAGGCGGTCAGCGCGCTGTAGCGGCCGCCGACCTCGGGGTCGCCGAGCACGACGTCGCGGAAGCCGCGCTCGCGCGCGAGCGCCTCCAGCGCCGAGCCCGGATCGGTGATCACGGCGAAGGCGTCGGCGCGGTGGCCGAACTGCTCCCACAGCAGCTCCAGCTGGCTGCGCGTCTCGACCGTCCCGCCGGATTTCGACGCCGCGATGACCAGCGTGCGCTCGGGATCCAGGCCGGTGATGGCCTCCAGGACGGCGCTCGGCACCGTCGAGTCCAGCACGCGCAGCTCCGGCGCGCTGTCGACGCGGTCAAAGGCGCGGCGCAGCACCTCGGGTGCCAGCGACGAGCCGCCCATGCCCAGTACGAGCACGACGGAGTCGCCGCGGTCGCGGGCTCCGGCGGCGAGCGCCTCGAGCTGCGGCAGGAGCGCACCGGTGCGCTCGCCGACGTGCAGCCAGCCGAGGCGGTCGGCGACCTCTGCCTGGCCGGCCGGGCCGAAGACCGTGTCGTCGCCCGCCCAGATCCGCTCGACCACCCGTTCGGAAACCGCGTCGGCGGCCGCGGCCTGCACGGCGGCGTCGAGCTCCCCGGGGATGATCAGCGCCAGCTGGGCCGGCGCAGCCTCGCTCATGCGTTCGCCCCGACTGCGGCCAGGCGCTTGCTCTCGACCGTCGCGAGCAGCTCCTTCATCGGGACCTCGAACTTGTCGATCCCCTCGTGCAGCAGCAGGTCGGTCACGTCAGCGAGGTCGATCCCCGCGGCCTTGAGGGCCTCGAGGTCGTCGGTCGGGTCGAGGTCGGCCGTGTGCGGCACGATGGCCGCGTCGCTAGCGGCCGTGGCCTGGATCGTCGCCAGCGGCATCGTGTTCACCGTCTCCGGCGCGACGAGCGTGTCGACGTACTTGGTGGGGGAGTAGGACGGGTCCTTGACGCCGGTCGACGCCCACAGCGGACGCTGCGGCCGCGCCCCGCCTGCGTGCAGCGCGGCGAACCGGTCGCCTTGGCGGACGTCCTTGTAGAGCGCGTAGGCCGCGCGGGCGTTGGCGATCGCCGCCTTGCCGCGGAGCGCGTCCTCCTGCGGGTTGCCCTTGAGGCGCTTGTCGACCTCGGAGTCCACGCGCGAGACGAAGAACGACGCGACCGACTGCACGTCGAGCGACAGGCCCTCGATCTCGCGGCGCTCCATCGCCTTCAGCCACGTCTCGAGCACCGCGTCGTACGCCTCGACGCTGAAGAGGAGCGTCACGTTCACGTGGATCCCGCGGTACAGGACCTCCTCGATCGCCGGCAGGCACTCCGGCGTGCCAGGGATCTTGATCATCAGGTTGGGCCGGTCGACGCGCGCGTGGTACTCGACGGCCTGCTCGATGGTCTTGTCGGAGTCGCGGGCCAGATCGGGATCGACCTCAAGCGAGACGAAGCCGTCGGCGCCATGTGTGGCGTCGTAGACCGGGCGCAGCACGTCGCAGGCGTCGCGCACATCCTGCGTCGCGATCTCCTGGTAGATCTGCCGGGCGTCGAGGCCGTCGCGCGCGAGCGACTCGATCTGCTCGTCGTACTCGTCGGTCTTGAACGCCTCGCCGAAGATCGCCGGGTTGGTCGTCACGCCGTGGAGCACGTACTCGTCGCGCCACGCGGCCAGCGTCCCGTCGGTCAGCCACGACCTGCGCAGCGAGTCGAGCCAGATGGCGACGCCCTCGTTCGTGAGGGCCTGGAGCGTGGGGTTCGGATTGGTGCTCATTGGAGACCTCCGTGAGAGGAGCGGTGAAAGGGAGGTTAGGCGCGCTTAGGCGGGCGTCAACTCGCCGAGCTGGGCATCGACGCCGAGCGCCTCGATCTGGGCGACCTTGTCGAGCCGGTCTTGGTAACGCGGCTCGCTCGTGATGAACTCGGCGCCGAGGAACGCCTCGACGAGGTCCACGGCCACGTTCGACCCGATCACGCGGGCGCCCAGGCAGAGCACGTTCGTGTCGTCGTGGGTGACGCACTGCGCGGCGGTGTAGTGGTCATGGGCGCACGCCGCGCGGATGCCGTCGATCTTGGCGGCCGCGATCGACACGCCCGCGCCGGAGCCGCAGACCAGGATGCCGCGGTCGGCGTCGCCCTTCACGACCGCGCGGCCGACGGCCAGGGCGATGTCCGGGTAGTCCTTGCTCCAGCCCAGGACGACCGGCTCGTGGCCCATGGCGACGACCGTGTTCTCCACGGCTTCCAGCAGCGGCTGGCCCGCATGGTCGAAGGCGATCGCGATCTTCATTGGGGCTTAAGCGCTCCTGGCGTCGAAGGGGCGGACACCGCGTCCGCTGGGGCGAGGATCGCATAGCGCGCGTGAAGACCGCCACCGAGTTCCAGCACCGTGCGGAGTTCGAGCGCCCGCACCTGGTCAGGTTGGCCTGCCAGCAGTGTCCGTTCGGGGGACCCGCCGCCCAGCAGCGGCGCGATGGTGAGGAACAGCTCGTCGACCAGCCCCGCGCGCACGAGCCCGCCCAGCAGCGTCGGCCCGCCCTCGCACAGCAGCACTTCGATGCCGTCCTCGCGGCGCAGCGCCGCGAGCGCCGCCGCGGGTTCGGCGTCCGCGCCGGTGAAGATCCTCCGCGGCTGGGCGTCGTCCTCCAGCAGCGGGACCCCGGCCGGCACGTCGCCCGAGCGCGACAGCACCACCGCCAGGGGGTCGGCCGCGAGCCCGGCTGCTTCGCGGCGCGCCCGAGCCGCCGGGTCTGGCACCAGCCGCCCGTAGGACTCGTGCGCGATCGTGCCCGTCCCGGCCAGCACCGCGTCGGCCTGCTCCCGCAGCGCGTCGAACACCGCCTTGTCGCCCGGGGCGAACCGGTTGATGCCGCCCGAATCCCCGCCGACCGTGACTGACCCGTCGACCGTCGCGATGAAGTTCGCCAGCACATACGGCCGGTCTGCGGGCACCGCAGCAGGCCGCAGCGACCGCAGCACGTCCTCGGCTGAGCCGGAATCCGCCGGGTGCAAGACGCGCATCGCCACGCGCACGACGTTAGCCCCGATAGGCTCCGCCGGTCTTTCGCATCGCCGCACCGCAAACCGGCGCGAGCGACCGTCACCCACCAGGGAGCCCCTTTCCATGTCGAGCAGCCCCACTCCGGACCGCAACCTCGCCCTTGAGCTGGTCCGTGTCACGGAGGCCGCGGCCCTCGCATCGGCCCGCTGGATCGGCCGCGGCGACAAGGAAGCCGCCGACCAGGCTGCCGTCGACGCGATGCGCCACGTCCTCGGCACCATCTCCATGGATGGCCTCGTCGTCATCGGCGAGGGCGAAAAGGACGAAGCCCCGATGCTCTACAACGGCGAGCACATCGGCGACGGCACCCCGCCGCAGGTCGACATCGCCGTCGACCCGCTCGAAGGCACCACCCTCACCGCCAAGGGCATGCCGAACGCCCTCGCCGTGATCGCCCTCGCCGAGAAGGGCTCGATGTTCGACCCGGGCCCGTGCGTCTACATGGAGAAGCTCGCCGGCGGCTCCGACATCGCCGACCTGCTCGACCTCGACCGCCCCGTCGAAGAGACCGTCAAGCTCGTCGCCGAGCGCCGCGGCGTCTCGATCAACGACGTCACCGTCGTCGTCCTCGACCGCCCCCGCCACGTCGACACGATCAACAAGATCCGCTCCGTCGGCGCCCGCGTGCGCCTGATCTCCGACGGCGACGTCGCCGGCTGCCTCCTCGCCATCTCCGACCGCACCGTCGTCGACCTCCTGTGGGGCGTCGGCGGCACCCCCGAGGGCGTCCTCTCCGCGGCAGCCGTCAAGTGCATCGGCGGCGAGATCGTCGGGCGCCTCTGGCCCCGCAACGAGACCGAGCGCCAGGCCGCCCTCGAGGCCGGCTACGACCTCGACAAGCAGCTCACCTCCGCTGACCTCATCACGTCCGACAACTGCTTCTTCTCCGCCACCGGCGTCACCGGCGGCGACCTCCTCGAAGGCGTCCGCTACGTCGGCTCCCGCGGCGCGACCACCGAGTCGCTCGTCATGCGCAGCCGCTCCGGCACCGTGCGCCGCATCAAGGCCACCCACGACCGCCACAAGATGTCCGAGATCTCCGGCGGCAAGTACTCCTGACGGGCCCTCTGGCACGCCTCTCGCTTGCATCTCTCGTCCGCGCGCAACTGGCCCGGCCTAGCGGCCTAAACCAGTCGCGCGCGAACGAGATCTGCGGCGCGATAGTCGCACCAGAGCACCCGTAACGAGATCGGGCTGATTTGCCTCCGCTGGATGCGCTGCTGACCGAGAAGAAGCCGCCGGAGTCGTCCGCGCCGATGCAGCCAGCGCCGACAGCGTTCCAGAACGGACCCCTCAACAGAGGGCGCAGTCAACGCCAATCAGCCAGGCGCGGGGCGGGGTGCCCCTTCCGGGGCGGATCGGCGGCGCGATGTACGGTTCCGGCCGCCAGGCCGTAACCGGACCTCGCGAACGCAGCCCAGGAAGGGGCACCCCGCCCCGCGGCGTCGACCACCCGGTATAGCGCGCCCCGACTAACGGCGAGCCTCTTCGCGGGCCCGCTGCCAGTCACCCGCGCGGACGCCGAGCTCCTTGGGCCACTGGGCGAAGCGCCCCACCTTTGACGGCGCCAGCTCGCCGTGGGCGAGCGACCGCAGGAAGCTGAGGACCACCAGCACGTGGATCCGCGACTGGGTCGCGGAGTAGAGGCGCTTGGAGAGCCGGTCGGCGACCGACGGGTAGAAGTTCGTGATCGCGAGCTCCACATGCACGCGGTCCATGCCCGGGCGGTCGCTTTCCATCCGCTCGACGGTGATCCCGAGATAGCCGCCGTGCCCGGCGCCACGGGGCGAGACCAGCAAACCGTTGCGGATGACCCACTTCACGGTGCCGCGGCGCTCGTCGAGCTCGTACTCGGGCTCGTCGAAGGTGATCAGCGGCACCAGGCCCAGGACCGCCATCGCGCGGCCATGCGGCGTGTACATCACCCGCAGGAGCCGGAACGAGACCCGGCCGAGATGGAACCAGTAGGTGCGGGCGAGCCGTTCGAGGTTCTCGGCGGTCCAGACATCCGGCATCCGGTCGCTGGGCAGCCACACGTCGCCGCTCTGCACCGAGCGCACCGACCCGTCCTCGAGCAGCTCGGTGTCGTCGGTCAGCGACTCGACGCGGATCTGCGGGTCAGCGTCGGTCGCCGCCTTCTGCATCCGCGTGCGGACTGCGAGATACCCGAAGAGGCCTGCGACGGCCAGCGGCACCAGCGGCAGGAGGAGCGGTATCAGCGGAGCAAGCGGCGTTGGCATGGCGGCGCAGCCCCGACGCTACACCGCTTGTCGATGGCGAGCGATCCCGCAGGAGGACCAGCCCGTACAAAGAAGAGGTAGGCGGCACGGCCCCGCCAGCCGCTGCACCGATGACCATGCCCGCGCAGACCAAACTGAGGATCAAGGATGTCGCCGACGCCACAGGCGTCGCCGCGGCGACCATCCGCATGTGGGAGCAGCGGCACGGGTTCCCGTCGCCGTCGCGCACGCCGTCGGGTTACCGCCTCTACACGGAGGCCGACATCGAGCAGATCCGCACGGTCATGGCGCTGCGCCACCGGGGGCTCTCGATCGCCGACGCGATCGAACGGGTCCGGGGCGCGGCAGGCGGCGCTGCCACCGACCTCGGCGGCCAGCCGTCGCTCTACGCCGCCGTCGCCGCGCTCGACCCCGTCGCACGGCCCCAGATCCTGAAGCGGTCGACCCTGGCTGCCATGAGCCACGCCATCGAGGACGAGCTGCTGGCCCGCGGCGCCCGCGGGATCGTCGTCGGGGCGTTTCAGCGCGTGCCGTTCTATGCCCCGGCGGCCTATCGCTACGAGCAGATCGCGCGCCTGAGCGACGCGACCGCGGTGTTCGCCGACTTTCCAGCGATCGAGCAGCAGCCGGGCGCGCCGACCCGCATCCCGATCGCCCCGACCGACGCGCTCGGCAACGAGTGGGCGGTCGTCATCGACACCCCGGCGTACTCCGCCTGCCTCGTCGCGTGGGAGCGGCCCCGCGCCGGCGCCAGCGCTCCGCGTGAATTCGAGGCGATGCTGTCGCTGGAGCCGCGCGTCGCCCGGCGTGCCGCAGCTGCGGCGGCCTGGCTCGCTGGCGAGCAGGACGCCGCCCTCGGCGCCCGCCTGACGCAGCTGGTGCAGTCGCGCCCGTTGCCGACCGATCCGCCGGTCGCGGCGCTGACGGCGCTGACCAACCGGATGGTCGCGTACATCGACCGTCCGGCTCAGGCCAGCTGAAACCCAGCCGCTAGGACTTCGTCGGCTCGGTCGACTCGCTGTCGGGCGCTTCGATCTCGCCGGAGCGCCGGCGCACGGTGAGCGACTGCGCGATGCCGATCGAGACGCGCGCGACGTCGCCGAGCGCGGCTGCGAGGCCCTCGATCGCGACACCGATCGGCGGGCGCTCCTTCGTCTCGGGCAGTGCGAAGCCGGAGGAGGGGAGCCAGGGCCGGTTGGTCGTGACCTTGCGTGCGCGGTGCGTGGAACCCGCGCTGAAGTCGGCCCGGCGCCCTTCCGGCGGCGTCGCAAGGCGTGGGCGGCGGCCGGTCGACGGCTGGCGCGGCGTGCTGGCCGCGGTCGACGCCGTCGGCTTGGCGCGAGCTGCCGGGGTCTTGGCCTTTGCGGCTGCGGGTTTGGCAGCCGCCGTCGCCTTCGCCGCAGCCGGCTTGGCAGTCGCAGCCTTGGGAGCAGCGGCTTTGGCGCGCGTGGCGGATGCTTTGGCCTTCGCAGCAGGCGTCGTGGCCTTCGCCGTGGTCGCCTTGGCCTTGGCGGCCGCGGTCGTCTTGGCGGCAGCGGGTTTCGCCGCGGCAGTGCCCGTGGCGGCGGCGGTGCGCTTGGCAGCGGCGGGCTTGGCCTTGGCGGCGGTGGCCTTCGCCGTCGTCGATTTCGCGCGGGCAGCGGCGGTCGTCTTGGCAGCGGTCGTCTTCGACGCAGCAGGCTTGGCCGCCGCGGGCTTCTTCGCAGCGGCAGGCTTGGCCGTGGCCGTGCGCGGTTTCGCGGGAGCCTTTGCCGGGCTCGCAGCGGGTGCTGCAGCCGTGGCCGCGTTCGCCGGCGTGCCGCGCCGGCTGCTGCGGCGCGTGGGGCGCCCGGCCGGAAGGTTTGCCAGGACGTCGCTGCTCTCGGAGTCCGCCATTCGGCGATTCTTGCACGCCGCGTCCGCGCCAGCCGAAGCGGACACCGATCACACAACATGACCGTTCGGTCAAGGGTTGCGCGGATTCCGCCGATACGGGCAACAGAGCGCAGCAGCTCTGTGCCAAATGACCTGCGGCCCTCGCCCCGTTATGGGCTAGGCTGTCTAGTGGCGGGAGACCGCCCTGGCCCGGCAGCGCGCTCCCTTCGGTGCGCAGCGCCCGCAGCCACGTCCTCGCCCCCTTCCCCTTCTCGCGTATCACGACTCGAATGTCCGTCGCCGACCTCCAAGAGCTCGAAGAGATCAAAACCCTCGTGACCCGCGGTCAAGCGACCGGCGTCCTGACCTTCCAAGAGGTCACGGCAGCGGTGTCGGAGCTCGACCTGGAGGAGTCCGACGTCGAGGATCTCCACCAGTACCTCGAGTCCAACGAGATCGAGCTCCTCGAGGAGGCCGATCCGCGCGCTGCGCCGCCGGCCTCCGCCGCACCTGAGCCCAAGGGCCGCAAGTCGAAGGCGAAGACGCAGATCGACTTCCGCCCCGACATGACGACGGACAGCCTCCAGCTGTTCCTCAAGGACATCGGCAAGGTCCGCCTGCTCACCGCCCAGGAAGAGGTCGAGCTCGCCAAGCGCATCGAGCGCGGCGACCTCGACGCGAAGCAGAAGATGGTGGAGTCCAACCTCCGCCTCGTCGTCTCGATCGCGAAGAACTACCGCAACCAGGGCCTGCCGTTCCTCGACCTGATCCAGGAAGGCACGCTCGGCCTCGTGCGCGCCGCGGAGAAGTTCGACTACCGCAAGGGCTTCAAGTTCTCGACCTACGCGACCTGGTGGATCCGCCAGGCGATCGCCCGCGCGCTCGCCGACAAGGCCCGCACGATCCGCATCCCGGTCCACGTCGTCGAGAAGCTCAACAAGATCGGCCGCGCCGAGCGCAAGCTCGTCACCGAGCTGGGCCGCGAGCCCACCCCGGAGGAGATCGCCGAGGTCACCGGCATCGACCCCGAAGAGGTCGAGTCGATCAAGCGCTCCGCGCAGACCCCCGTGTCCCTCGAGAAGCCGGTCGGCGACGAGGAAGAGTCGGAGTTCGGCCAGTTCATCGCGGATGAGCGCGCTGAGTCGCCGTACGACCGCGCTGCCGAGATCCTCACGAAGGAAGCCCTGCGCGACGCCCTGGAGAACCTCTCCTACCGCGAGCGCCGCGTGCTCGAGCTCCGGTACGGCCTGGGCGGCGAGCAGCCGCGCACGCTCGACGAGGTCGGCAAGACCTTCAACGTCACGCGTGAGCGCATCCGCCAGATCGAGAACCAGTCGCTCAAGAAGCTTCAGTCGCTCGCGGAAGCCCAGAAGCTCCGCGACGTCGCCTGAGCTCCCGGCTGAACAACTGACGACGTGCGAAGGGCGCCCCGCGGGGCGCCCTTCGTCGTTTCTGAGGCTGGTGGCCCGCGTCTACCGGACTCGCGACGGCCACACCGCGAACGGCTGCGCCGAGTTCACAGGACGCGCTTGAGCGGAGCCAGCGCGACCGAGGGCTCGGCGGCGTCGTACTGCCAGGCGCTGATGCGCGTGAACTGCGTCGGCGGGTCGTAGCAGCGCTTGCCGGAGGGCGCCGCGGCCCAGAGGAACGAGTCGATGTGGCCGCCGAAGAACTCGATCTGGCCCGAGTTGAGCCGCACCGTGGCCGGTACTCCGGGCGTCGTGTAGGTGATCGTCTTGCGGGCAGCGCCCCCGACCCAGCTGCCGGTCGTGACGTCGGGCTCCCACGGCGGCACGCAGCCGGGGTAGAAGTCCTGCTTGTTGACGCGGGCCTGGCGGATCACGATCTCGCCAGCAGTATCAGAGGTGATCTTGACGCTCAGCGGAATGCCGCCGACGACCTGGCGTGCCGATGGTGTGATGGTGAGTGTGGCTGCGGACGCTGGCTGTGCGATAGCAGCAGCAGCGACCGTCAGGGTGCCAGTGATGACGTGGCGATAGGACGGCAACGGATCTCCCCAGAGGTGCACGGCGTTCGGTGACAGGGTGCGACGCTACCGGACGGGGAGCCTCATCGCGAGCTGGCGACGGCCGGGCGCGCGCGGGACATCCGCGCGCCCGGCCGGCGGTCGCTCGTGGCGGACTGGTAGATCCGTGTGAGCGGTTTGGCGCCGCCACGCTGTCAGTAGATGTCACCACTGACAATGTGGTGGCGAAGGTGGGGGCGAGCTGGCTGTTGTGGTCAGCTCGCCCCGAGCCAGTTAGAGCGCGCGGGTCAGCGCCGTGTGGCCGACGTCGTAGCCGCCCGCCGGGGCGGGCTGCCAGGCGCTGATCCGGGTGAACTGCGAGACGTAGTCGTCGCAGCGGTTCGGGTCGTTCGGGTCGCCGAAGAGGCCGGCGAGCGGGTTGCCGCCGAAGAACTCCAGACTGGTGGCGGCGATATTCACCGTCACGACCTGGCCGGCGGTCGGGTACGCCACGGTCTTCTGGGTCTTGCCGCCGATGTAGCCCTGGTATACGGGCAGTGACGCCACGCAGCGGCCGGGCCCCTGCACCTTGTTGGCGCGGAGCTGCCGGATCGTCAGCGTGCCAGGGATCGTCGACGAGACCTTCAGCGTGACGGTCTGGCCGATGAACGTGCTGGTCGTCGACGACGTGATCGAGACGGCGGCTGACGCTGACGGTGCGGTGAGGGCAGCGAGGGCGAGGCCGAGGGTGCCGGCTGCTGCGGCGTGTCGGCGGAAGGTGCGGTGCTTCATGAGGTTCGTCTCCGGGACGGTGCCGCGATACGCGGCGGAGTGACTCGCATGACGCTACTGGCGAGTTCCCGGCACCGCACCTCTTTCGCACTGGCCGTGGGACACGTAGCGGAAGGCGTTGTCCGCATCTGGCTGGCAGCCCCCGCGGGGCCTCGCATCGGGTCAAATCCGACGTCGATCACCGACTCACACGGCCTGTCCCCCGACCGGGTGGCGCCGACGGTCCATCCGTGGGCGCCACGCGCCTCAAGGGAGGAGGTTGGTATGCCGACTCATGCCGTAGATGGCTGACAACGACGATTTCAACATCGAGCAGGCGCTCCGCGCGCTCGTGGAGTCGGGTGGCTCCGACCTCCACCTCAAGGTCGGCCTGCCTCCCATGATGCGCCTGCACGGCGACCTCGTGCCCTTCGAGGGCGCGCCGCCGCTGACGAACACCGACACGCGCAATGCCGCGCGCACCGTGATCGTCGACCCGGGCAAGTACGAGGAGTTCGCCGACGAGCACGAAGTCGACCTCTCGTACTCGATCCCCGGCAGCGGCCGCTACCGCTTCAACATCTTCATGCAGCGCGGCGCGATCTCCATCGTCGCCCGCGCCATCCCCGAAGAGATCTCCCCGCTGCGCTCGCTCTCGCTGCCCGAGGCGATCCGCGAGCTCGCCGAGGAAGAGCGCGGCATGGTCCTCGTGACCGGCACCACCGGCTCCGGCAAGTCGACGACGCTCGCCGCGATGATCAACCACATCAACGAGGAGATGAGCAAGCACGTCATCACCGTTGAGGACCCGATCGAGTTCGTCCACGGCGACAAGAAGTCGGTGGTCAACCAGCGCGAAGTCGGCCTCGACACCAAGTCGTTCGGCCAGGCCCTGCGCCGCATCCTGCGCCAGGACCCAGACGTGATCCTCGTCGGCGAGATGCGCGACCAGGAGACGGTGCACACCGCCCTGTCGGCCGCCGAAACCGGCCACCTCGTCTTCTCCACGCTCCACACGGTGGACGCCCCCGAGACGATCAACCGCATCATCGACTTCTTCCCGCCGCACGCCCAGCAGCAGGTGCGCGCCATGATCGCCGGCACGCTGAAGGGGATCATCTCCCAGCGCCTCGTCAAGTCGAAGGACGGCGGCCGCGTCGCCGTCTGCGAGATCCTGCGCATGACGGGCCGCGTCCGCGACATGATCATGGACCCGGATCAGACGGGCCGCCTCGGCGAGATCATCGAGGAAGGCGGCTACTACGGCATGCAGACCTTCGACCAGGCGCTGTTCACGCACCTGCAGGCCGGCCGGATCACCGTCGAGGCTGCGATGGCGGCGTCGACCACGCCGCACGACCTCAAGCTGCTGCTCGCCGCCGACGGCCGCAAGGGCACCACCATGGCCGATGTCGACGAGGCCGCCGCCGTCTCTGGCGAGGCGCCGCAAGCCTCCGCCGGGCAGCCCGCCGCGCCTGGCGCTCCGGCGGTCCCGGTCGCCAGCGCCGAAGAGGAGGCCCGCATCGCGAGCTACGCGATGGGCGAGGAAGCCCCGCCGGCCTACGGCGGCGCGACCGCTGGCGACTACTCCGGCGGCCTGGCGAGCTACACCGCCGGCGCCGAGCCCGCCGC
>JAEYAL010000314.1 GCA_023404805.1 Actinomycetes bacterium
GGACGGCGTAGGGCGCGCCGCGGGGGTTGGACCGGTGCGAGTTGCCCTATGCCGGCTGCGGCGCGGGCGCGGGCGGCGGCCCGTGCAGCGCCGGCGCCAGCAGGAACATCGTGAGGACCAGCGTCGCCGAGCCTGCCAGCGCGACCTCGATCGGCCACAGCCCGGGCGTGTGGAGCGCGATGAACGTCATCGCGACGGCCGGCGGGTGCTCGACGTGGAGCGCCATCATCAGCACCGCCGCCAGGGCCGTAGCGACGGCGACCGCAGCGAGGCCCGAGCCGAGGGTGAGGCCGACCGCGACGCCGACCACCGCGCCGACCAGGTAGCCGCCGATCACGTTGCGCGGCCGCGCCAGGGGGCCGTGCGGCGCCGCGTGCTTGAGCGCCGCCGAGGCCGCGAACGGCGCCGCCAGCAGCGACGAGCTGGTTGCGGCCCCGACCGCCGCCAAGGCGCAGGCGCTGAGGCCGACCCCGGCGCCGAGCCGCGTAAGGCGCAGCGCGCGGTCGCGGTCGACCGAGAAGGTGGCGGGGAGCGCAGGCACGGCGTCGAAGGTTCGACGACGATCGATCACAGATCAATCGACGAGCACGCATGTTCGATAACCATCGTGAATGATTGGATCATGCACCTGCGACAACTCCAGTATCTGGAGGCGCTTTCGCGTGAGGCCCACTTCGGCCGAGCAGCCGACGCGTGCCACGTGTCACAGCCCGCGCTGTCGAACGGGATCGCCAAGCTCGAGGAGGAGCTCGGGCTCGCGCTGGTCCGCCGCGGCCGCCAGTTCGAGGGGCTCACGCCCGAGGGCCGCGCGGTCCTTGAGTGGGCCCGGGCGGCGCTCGCATCGGTCGACGGGCTCGAGCAGGAAGCCGCCCGCCTGCGCGAGGGCCTTGCGGGCACGATCCGCATCGGCGTGATCCCGACCGCCAACGGCCGCCTCGGCCAGGTGCTCGGCCCCTTCATGCACGAGCAGCCCGCGGTCCGCCTGGAGATCGTCACTGCGCCGACGACCCAGATCGTCGACCAGCTGGCCCGGCGCGAGCTCGATGCGGGACTCGTCTACACCGACGACCCGCTTCCCGGTGCCGCGCCACTGGCCATCGCTCCGCTCTACCGCGAACGCCTGTTGCTCCTCACCAGCGACACCCGCTGGCGGGCCAGCCACGGCACCGTCACCTGGGCTGAGGCGGCGACGGTCCCGCTCTGCCTCCTCGCGCCGTCGATGCAGAACCGCCAGGTCATCGACCGCGCGTTCCGCGCCGCAGGCGTGTCCGACGTCCAGGTCCGCGCTGAGGCCGACTCGATCGTCGCCCTGATGGAGCTCGGCAGCGCGGGCTCCTCCTGCATCGTGGCCGACGCCTGGCTCGACGGCCGCGCCCTCCCCCACGGCGTCCGCGTGCACGGCCTGGCGTCGCCAACGGTGTCGCCGACGGTCGGGCTGGTCACGGCGCAGGGGCCGCTCGTCTCGCCGACGGTGCTGGCGCTGCGCGAGCGGCTGGCCGCTGCCGCGTAGCGCGGGCCCGAGGCGTCTGCCTGCGGCAGCGGCAGCGGCGCTCCGGCCCAGGCCACCAAACCGGCGACGCGCTCGAGCCGCCGAAGCCGCTCGTCCGCCGATCAGGCTGGACGCTTTCTGGACGCTCCGCTCCCGCCTTCGCACGCGACGCTACGGATCGGGCATTCCGCCCCGTGCTGACTGGCCGTGTGTCAATCGTTCACTGTGCAACGACCGCCTGTTCTGGCACGTGGCAGTCATGTTTGTGACGGGCGTATTGAAACCTGTTTTGCGACAAATCAACACTTGCGGTTACAGTGCGCCGCTATGAACGCTGGTGGAATGCGCCCGGACGGGCGCCTCCGAGTTGTGCTGTGCGCGATTTTGGGTGCGCTGATCGCGCTCCCTGCGTCGGCCAACGCCGCTGATCCCGCGTCGATCGACGCGGCGCTGACCCGTGCCGTCACGCAGCTCGAGACCGCCCAGCAGACCGACGGCCATGTCGGCGGCCGACTGGCCGTGCGCGACACCGCGACCGCCGCTGAGGCTGTCCGCGGCGCCCGTCCGTCGAGCGGCTTCATCACGGCCGCCGTCGACTACTTGGGCGACGCCGACATCTCCGACGTCGACAGCGCCTCCCGCCTGGCGATCGCCACTCGCGCGGCCACCGACGCCGATGACCTGCTCGATGAGCAGCGCCCCGACGGCGGCTTCGGCCTGTCGAAGGAGTACGAGTCCGACCCGCTCGACACCGCACTCGCCCTCCGCGCCCTCGTGATCGGCGACCAGCGCGCCGCCGCCAAGCGCGCGCTCGACCGCCTGCTCGCCTTCCGCTCGGCGGGCGTCTGGGGCGCCGACGGCGGCGAAATCCTTCTGACGAGCGAGGCGCTGCTCGCGGTCGACGCCTACGTGCGCCGCTACGGCTCCACGACGGCCTACGACACCGCGCTCGCCGACGGCTCCTCATGGCTCGCGGGTCAGCAGGACGCCGAAGGCCACTGGTCGACCGGCACCATCGCGAAGCGCGCGACCTCCACCGCCGTGGCTGCCCTTGCCCCGTTCGCGTCCTACTCGGGCCGCGTCGAAGCCGGCGCCGACCAGCTGCTCGCGACGCAGGACACCGGCGGTTCCTGGGGCGATCCGTACTCGACGGCGCTCGCCGTCCGCGCGCTCACGGCCGCGAAGGCCTCGATCGAGCGTGCCAACCGGGCTGATCTCGCTGACCCGGCGATCCGCGCCCGCGACCTCTCCGCCGACCCAGCGACCGTCGAGCCGGGCCACGACATCACCATCACGGCAGCGATCCGCAACAGCGGCCCGGGCGTCGCCAGCGGCGTCGTCGCCGAGTTCTACCTCGCTGATCCGTCGGCGGGTGGCGACCCGGTCGCCACGTCGAACCTCCCAGACATCCAAGGCGGCTCGTCGGTGTCGGTCACCAAGACCTTCCCGGTCGACAAGCCCGTCGGCCGCCACAAGCTCCACGTCGTCCTGCGCACGTCGATCGACGACGACCGCGACCTCGCCAACAACCGCGCGGCCCTGAACCTCTTCGTCCGCGCCGCGAAGAGCACCTACCCGCGCACCCGCGACTGGCCCCGCGCCGGCCGCGACCTGCAGCACTCCGGCGCGACGCCGAACCGCCTGCACGCGGTGGTCGACTCCACGCCGATCTGGCGCCACCGCTCCGACGGCGCGCACATCGTCGCGGAGGGCAAGGTCATCACGAGCGAGAGCCAGCACCTCGTCGCCCGCGACGCCAAGACCGGCGCTCTCTCGTGGGAAGCCGGCCCGGCGTACCCGCCGGGCGATGCCCGCTACCGCGCCCCGATCTACAACCGCGGCTGGGTCTACAGCGCTGGCCTCGGCACGGCCGCCTCGGTGTCGGCGCGTGACGGTGAGCCGGGCACCAGCTGGAATGGCTGGGCCGGCGACATTCCGGTCTACGGCGTCGAGGTGATCCCCGTCGTGGGCAACCACGACCCGGTCTTCATGTACCTCGGGGGCCGCACCTGGATCAACGCCGGTGGCCGCTGCGTCATCTGGCCGGAAGCCGATCCGTCATCGGGCGCCGGCGTTGAGTGGGGCGGCTACCGCGCCGACGGCACCTACAACCCCGGCTACCTGCGGTTCACACGCGAGTGCGGCGACGCGTCGCTGGCGTTCGCAGGCAACGGCACCGACCGCGCCTACGCGTCAACGGGCGATTCGCTCCTAGCGTTCAACCCGATCGACGGCGGCAACGACGGCACCGACCTCAACGAGCTGTTCGCGGTCGAACTGCCGGGACTGGCGAAGTCCGACATCGCGCCGCTGATGGACTCGCTGAACCAGGTGATCGTGGCCGGCTGGGAAGGCCAGGGCGACGACTCCGACGACGCGACGCCGCCGAACCCCGATAGCGTCGAAACGGGCCGCGGCAAGCTGATCGCCGCCGACCCGGACGATGGCTCGGTCCACTGGAGCTTCACCACCGACGCCCGGATCGACGGCTCGCCGATCGAGTACAAGGGCTCGATCATCGTCACCGACCGCTCGGGCCGCGTGTACGCCGTCGACCAGACGACCGGCACGCTGAACTGGTCATGGACGCCGGCCAACTGGACGGCTCCGGCTGAGGCACAGCAGCAGAAGGCGGGCCAGACGCTCGCGCGCTCCGGCCGCTACCTCTACGTGCCGCACCCCGACGGAAGCCTCTACACCCTCGACGCCCGCAACGGCACGACGATCTCGTCGACGGCGTTCCCGGCGCGTCCGTACGACCTCGCGATCGACGACGAGAACAACGCGATCTACGTCCGCACCCTCGACGGCTGGGTCGGCGCCTACGCCACGCACGAGCAGCCGGAGCAGTGCGCGCCAGATCCCGAGAACCCGGCACCGACGCCGGGCGCGATCAGCCGCGTCTCGGCCGAGGCCGACGGCTCGCCGCTCGGCACGAACGCGCCTCGTGGCGTGACGGTCGACCGCCCGGCGTTCTCCGGCAACGGCAAGTACCTCGCCTACGTTCGCGAGACCGGCACGGAGCAGTACTGGTACGAGAACGAAATCCACGTGCGCAACCTCGAGACTGGCGCGGTCGACGTCGTTCCGGCGCCGCAGCCGACCGACCCGGTCCGCTACAAGGCCAAGGCCTCGCCGGTGCTCTCGGACGACGGACGCTACCTCGCGTTCTCGGCATCCCGCGAGGACTCCACGATCGGCGACATCGGCCAGCAGCCGTTCATCCTCGACCGCACCACCGGGCAGATCGAGCCGATCATCAAGAACCCGGACGGCAGCATCCGCCGGATCCAGCTCTACTACACCTACGCCACCGAAACGGGCCAGGACCACCCGACGCTGTCGATGTCGGGCGACGCGCGCTACGTCAGCTTCTCGACGAACAACCGCCTCGTGCCTGAGGACACCGACGACGCGGGCGACGCCTACATCATCGACCGCACGACGGGCGAGTTCACGCTCGCTTCGCCGTCGGACGACCCGGCTCTGGCCGCCGAGCACGTGGGCTCCCCGTCGATGTCGAGCGACGGCCGGTATGTCGCGTACAGCACCTACGCGAACCTCAGCAGCCTGACGCCGAGCAACCCGCTCTACGACACGCCGTACGCGTTCGTGTTCGACCGCCTGACCGGCGAGATCAAGCCGGTCAGCGTCACCGCTGACGGCCAGCAGATCGGCCAGGGCTACACGCCGTTCATCAGCGGCGACGGGTCGCATGTCGCGTTCACCAGCTACTCGCCCTCGCTGATGCCGCAGCCGTGGCGCAGCCTGCACGAAGGCGTCATCGGCGGCACGTACAACACGTACGTCTGGTCGCGTGCCACCGGGAGGACGTCGCTCGTGTCGTTCACCGACTCCGACACGGTGCAGCGCAAGAACGCGCCGCTCCGCGCCAGCCTGTCGGCCGACGGCTCATACGTCGCCTACCAGAACTACGGCTTCATCACGAAGTCGACCACGACCAAGATGCGGTACCAGGTGGTCGGCCGCGACCTCACGCCTGGCGGCAAGACCAAGCAGGTCTCCTACAACCGCTGGGGCACCTCGGTCAACGGTCCCGCGCTGTCGGCTGCGGTCTCGCCCGACGGCCGCAAGGTGGCGTTCGTCTCGTCGGCAAGCGATGCCGCCGAAGGCGACACCAATGGCTTGCGCGACGTGTTCATCCTCGACCGCGACGCGGAGCCGACGATCGAGCCCGAGTTCAATGACGACGAGCCCGTCGGTCCCGACTGCGGCCCATCCGGTGAACCCGCCCAGGGCTACGCCGACCTCAACGTGACGACCGACGACATCCGCCCGGGCACGCTCGAGCAGGGCCAGTCGGCCACGGTCGAGGTCGACATCCGCAACCAGGGCGACACCGCGTCCGAAGCGACGACCGTCCGCCTCTACGACGGCACCGCCGAGACGGGCAAGCTCATCGCTGAGCGTCCCCTCTCGGCGCTCGCTCCCGGCGCCGACGCGACCGCGTCCTTCACCTGGGACGCGATCGCGACGGCCGGCAACCACCGCCTCACGGTCGTCGCCGATCCGGGCGAGGCCGTCTTCCAGCAGGACTTCGCCGACGACGAAGCCGCGCGCGACGTGAACGTCGTGGCGCCGCAGCTGTCGCTGGCGGCGATCGCCAATAAGACCGCCTACGCCGCCAACGAGACCGCCACCTTCACGGCGGGCATCGGCAACACGTCGATCGCACCACGCGACGCGCAGCTTGAGCTGACCGTGCGAGATGCCGACGGCGAGCACGTCGGGACCGTCTACGACGGCCCGGTCGCCCTCCTGGCTGGCGGCCATGTCGACATCCCGGCGACGTGGAACACGCAGGACACCAACGCCGGCAGCTACACGCTCCGCGCGCGCCTGCTCAACGCGGGCGGCGACGAGCTGAGGACGGCGACGGTGGCGTTCACGATCACCGCTGACGTGGACCCCGGCCTCGACTTCGCGACGAGCAAGCCGACCTACGCCGCTGGCGAGACCGCGCAGCTGCGCGCGTTCGTGAAGAACGACAGCGTCAACGCTCCGCTGTCCGGCACGAAGGTCCAGTTCTCGCTGACCGCGCCGGGCTCGTCGACGCCGCAGACCTGGCAGCAGGATGCGGGCGATATCGCCGCTGGCAAGACCGTGCTGCTGACGCAGGACAAGCCGCTCTCCGGCCTGGCGCCCGGCACGTACGCGGTGAGCGCCAAGCTCCTCTCGTCCTCCGGTGCGACGCTGGTCACGAAGACCGGCAGCTTCGTCCTCGCCGCCTCGAGCGCCGACGGCACGGGCGTGCGCGGCACGCTCACGGCGACGCCGGCCGATCCGCAGCGCGGCACGACCGTCACGTTCGCGGCCTCGGCCACGAACGGCGGCAACGCCGACATCACGGGCGCGCGCTTCCGCGTGAAGATCCACGACGTCGCGAACGGCACGCTGGTCAAGACGGTCGACGACAGCGTCCGCACCTTCGGCCGCACCGCGCCGACGACGGCGTCGATCGCGACGACCGCCGACATGACGGCCGACCGCGACTACCAGGCGAGCCTGCACCTCGTGCTGTCAGGCGGCACCGAGGTCGCGCTCGACCGGGCGGTCTTCCGGGTGAGGCCCGCGCCAGTCCTCCCGGTGACGACCGGCGCGAGCTTCGACACCTCGGCGCGCAGCGGCGTGCTGGTGTGGGCCTGCGACCGCGCCGACGAGACCGCCGCGCGGACCGCGCTGGCGGGCACGTACGCGAGTTTCGTCCCCGATCGCTCCGATCCGCGCTACGCCAACACGAATGGCTGTGGCCTGTTCACCAGCGACGAGCAGAAGGTCCTGCTGCGTCTGCTGCGCAGCGGCGACTACAACCAGATCTGGCTGCTGGGCCGGTCGACGTTCCTGGAGCTGGGCCTCGCGAACGAGATCGCCTCGCGGGTGATCCACGGCGACAGCCTGCTGATCGCGGGCACGTCGCTCGGGTTCGACCTGAACCTCTTCGGCAACAAGTCGCCGCTGGGGGCCACGGGCAACCTGCTGCCGCTCCTGCCGGGCAGCTACTCGCTAGCGTTCCCGTCGGGCTCGCCGTTCGCGGGCGCCTCGGGCAGCGTGGTCGGTCTGCCGACGGCGCTGAACACCGGCACCGCTTCGGTCGCCGCGACCACGACCTACGGGATCTGGCCGCTGCGCACCACGTCGACGCTCGGCACCGTCAACACGTTCGGCAACGGCAAGGCCGTCATGTTCGGCGCCTCGCCGAAGATGTTCTCCAGCGCCGCCGACGCCGCGACCTTCCTCGCGAAGGGCAAGACGTCGCTGCAGCCCGCTGCCGCGGCGGTCCGGCCGGGTGGTATCGCGAAGCTCGACCTCTTCGTGGAGGGCCAGTCGCCTGGCTCGCCGCTCGAGGTCCGCGCGCAGCTGCCGGCCGGCGCGAGCCTGCTCGACAAGCCCGCCGATGTGACGCTCAGCGGGACGACGCTGACGGTGCCGTTCTCGGCGACCGGCACGGCCCGCCGCACGCGCAGCGTGTGGGTGAAGCTGCCGCCGGCGACGACGAGCATCACCGTCACGCAGACCGCCTACGCCAAGAACTCGTCCGGAACGTTCGTCCCGGTCAGTCCGCCAGCGTCGGCCAGTCTCACCGTCCCTGCGACCAGGGCGGCCGCCGTCACCGCGGCCCAGACCGCCCTGAATGCGGTCACGGCACCGAACACCTACGAGCGTTCGAAGCTGGCCAACATCAAGAGCGACGTTGACGCCATCGCCACCGACACCGCCTCGTGGTCGCTGGCCCAGACCCGCATCAACACCCTCCTCACCGACATCGGAACGATCGAGAAGTCCAGCGGCTGGACGAACACCACGCCCGCCTGGAAGGCCCTCGCCACGCTCGTCACCTACGTCGAGTTCGACTACTACCGCTACGGAGGCCAGTAGAGATGCGCCGTTCGACGACGAAGGCCAGCAACGACGGCTGGTTCTGGACGAACCTGCGGATCTACACGCCGTTCCGCGCGCTGGCGGTCACGGCCGCAGCGGCGACGCTGACGGTCGGCTGCGGACGGGAAGGGGGCATGGCACGTGAGATCGATTCGACGATGCCGTACGACACGCTTCCGGCGGCAGCCCCGAGGCCGGTCAAGCCGGCGGAGAAGTTGGCCGTCGCGGCGACCAAACTTGGTGAGCTCGCGAGCGCTCAGAGGAAACGGGATCTGACCACTGCCGAGCGTAAACAGTCCGCTGGGCTGCGGCGGGACGTCGCACGATCCCTCGACGAAGTGATTCGCGAGTTTGCCGTCAACAAGACCAAGCTCGAGGGTCTCGGTGCCGACGACGCGCTCGAGCGCCTCGCGGTAATCGACGGCAAGGCCAAGAAGCTGCAGTCTTCGCTGTCTGCGGCGCTGGCCGACCTTCCTGCTGCCCGGCGAGCACCGGAAGCGGCCAGGGAGATTTCGCGCGCGCTCGCGGCCGTTGCAACGCCTCCGCCTGCCCAGTCGCTCTCGACTGACGTTGGCTTCGGAGACCGGAACGAAAATCGCAAGCCGGTTTCGCTCGATGCCGGGATTACGCCTGCCTATCGTGCCCCGATCGGCACTGACGCTGTTTCGGCGTTGCCGTCGGCCGCACAACCAGAGGACCTCTCAGAGACTCCCGAAACCAAGGTGACGCCTCAGGTCAGTCGGCTTGTTCAGCATCTCGATCGGGACCCGGTGAAGATCTTCGCTTGGGTCCGCAACAAGGTCCGCTTCGAGCCCTACTACGGCGTCCGGAAGGGGGCGGACACCACGCTTTCCGAGCGATCGGGCTCGGATGCTGACCAGGCTGCGCTGCTGATCGCTTTGCTCAGAGCCTCCGGGGTGCACGCTCGGTTCGTGAAGGGCGTGGCTGAACTCCCGGTTCAGACGGTTGCAAACTGGGTTGGTGTCGACACTCAGGCTGGCGAGCTTGCTAGCTCGGCGCCCGAGATTCTCGCCGCCGGAGGGTTTCCGACGACGTCTGTTCGCGCGAACGGCGAGCCAGCGAAGGTCCGCTTTGAGCATGTCTGGGTTGAGGCATACGTCCCCCAGGCTGCCTATCGAGGAGTTGAAGAGAGCGTCGGAGGAAAGCGGTGGGCGGCGCTCGATCCTTCGATCAAGGAGAACGTCCTCACGCAGCCGAAGGTCGATGTGAGGCAGGCGCTGGCGCCGGCCATCGAGGCGCTCGGAACGAGCTTCGTTCAAAAGTCTGCCGCAGTCGGCGATTCTGGTGTTCGCCTACCGACTGAAGCTCAGCTTCGGCCGGACCTCGACCGGGTGGTTGAAGACGGAACCGACGCGGTCGACGCTGTCGATGACATATCGGACCCGGCCGACCTGCTTGGGAGCGTTGAGATCAAGACGATCGATCTCCCGTATCTTCCGGGCAGCGTCCCGTTCATCGAGCGGTCGGTTCAAGGGGAGTGGCGCGCTGCTCCGCAATCGCTCGTGGCGTCCGTGTCGGTGAGTGTCGCTGGTTCCGATCCGCTGTCCACGCCGGCAATCGATCCTGAACAAGACAACGCGACAGGATTCGCATACACGGCGCGGGCATCGGAACTCGCTGGCCGACGCGTGACCCTGGCGTACGTCCCGGCGACACCGGAAGACGCGGAGATTCTGGATGCCTACCACGGCATGCTCAACGCGCCGGCCTACGCGGCCTCGCTGATCCCAGTACTTCGTGTGAACGGCGCCGTCGTTGCTCGCGGGCACCAACCGGTGTCGACCGGCTATGCGCAGAAGCTGACGATCACCTACCGGTCTCCTGGGTTTGCGCCGGACGTCGTCGAGAACCCGGTCTATGTCGGCTCGCTTTCCGCGATTGCCCTGGCCGTTGGACCGACCTCACCCAAACAGCTCAAGGCTCGGGCCGAGCAGCTTCAGAGTCTGTCGAGCACCGTTTCGACGGCGAACGTGCTGACCGATTCGAAGGCAGGTGAACTGATGTCGGTCTTGGGCTCGTACTACTTCGCCCGCAACGATGTCTATGACGCGTTCATGGCCCGCGTCGCCGGGGTCAACACCGCGCGCGGACTGTCCGGCAGCATTGTCGCAGCCGATGTCGGAGTAGCGCTGGTGGCCGGCTTTCCCGTTTCAACGCGGTTCGCAGGCTTGACCATGGATGTCGACCAGGATGTCAGCTCGGTTGTCGCGAAGCGAGGTGGAGCGGCGGCCGAGACGCGCTTCCTCCAGGCTGCGGGCATGAACGCCTCCGCTTCTGAGAGCGAGGTGTTCAAACCACTCGGCGGCGGTACCGTGTCGACGGCGGCGATCATGGAGAAGGCCGTCAAGGACGGCGTTCCGTTCGTGCCTGTCACTAGCCAGAATGTCGCCCGCATCGATCAGATCGTCAATGTCTCGGAGGAGGTGAAGCGGGAGATCACTCGCGCCGTCAACGAGGACGGCGCACGCGTGACCATTCCGAAGACCGAGATTACACTTGGCGGCTGGCGTGGCTCCGGCTACATCATCGATCAGGGGTCGACGCTCCAATACCGGATTTCGGGCGGCCTCAACGGCGGTCACTTCACTCCAGGTGCGGCAGGGGAGTACGACCTACTGGCCGCTTTCGTGGCCGCGATCAAGGCTGACCTGTCCGCGCTTGCCGACGCGATCGTTTGGTTGGCGAACACCATCATGGACGG
This sequence comes from Actinomycetes bacterium, assembly GCA_023404805.1. GTDB lineage: Bacteria > Actinomycetota > Thermoleophilia > Solirubrobacterales > Solirubrobacteraceae > JAGIBJ01. Next base: position 11,112 of record JAEYAL010000314.1, read on the forward strand.
CCTGGGCATCTTCGCGAACTGCTCGATTGCTGTGCTCGACAACATCGAGCAGCGACAGACCTTCCTCGAGCTGATGATGATGCTTGTGGCCGCGCTGTCGGTTGACGTCTCCGTCGCCGCTACCGGCGCCATCGCTCTGTCGTTTGTCTTGCCGCCGATCTGGCCGATCCTCGCGTTTGCGGTCCTGACGATCTTCTTGTTCGCCTACTATTCACAGGACGGGTGTCTCGACGCAGTCGGAGACGAGTTTGAGTAGGCGTAAACGCTCCCTTCCACGGAACCGGTCGCGCCGTCGCGGCGGACGCTGGGTGTCGCGGCACCGGGATGAGTACTGGCGCTATACCGAGCTCCGCGCTCTCTCGTTCCTCGTAGCCGTGGGGGCGATCGGCTACGCGGCGAGCGACACGCTGGGATTCTCGCTGGCCGACGCGCTGACGTACGCCATTTCAGGCTGGGTGATCTGGGCGGCGTTCTGCTGGTTTCCCAAGACGGGGGACGACTAACCGACGCATGCTCAATTTCTTCAGGGTGCCGTCGGTGCCTCGGACGCTCGCGTTCGCAGGCGTTCTCTTCGGGTGGTTCATCGTCGATTCCGGACTGGACACCTGGTGGTCGGCTGGGATCAAGGCTGTCTTGCTCGGCGCCTCATGCTTGTTGCTCATTCCAGCCCAAAGCAGCGTGGCCAATGTCGCCTCGGTCCTGGCAGGGCGACCGGTCGCGGCAACCAGAGCTGCGCGCGCCTTGATCTCACTGCCTGCGCCAAACACGGGGGTTAGAGCGAGGGCTGCGCTGTGGGTTGCGCTGGCCGTCGCGGTCGGCGTGTCCGGCGTCTTCTAGCCGGAGGGCGCGCAGCCTCCATCGTCTTGCGGCCGCTAGTCCACCGCCTGCGCCCCTGCCGCCGCCGCGTGCGCGTCGATCCTGGCTGCGAGGTCGAAGTCGAGGTGGGTGAGGCCGCCGGTGGTGTGATCGGTGAGCTCGATGCGGACGGTCGCCCAGGAGTTCGACCAGTCGGGGTGGTGGTCGAGGCGCTGGGCTTCGAGCGCGACGGCGGTCATGAAGCCGAAGGCGGTGGGGAAGCCGTCGAACTTGACGGCTCGGCGGATGGCGGTGCGGTCGTCGGTGAGCGTCCACGTTGGGATCGCGGCGACGGCGTCGTCGATTTGGTCGTCGGTGTAGCGCTCGATGGCCATGGGCCGAGCCTACGACGCACCGGAACGGGCTCCCCGGGTCGCAAGTATGCACCGCAGTGGCGCAAACCTGCAACCTGGCGGCGTGGCTGTCTCGGGCTGAGTCGCAGGTATGCACCGCAGTGGCGCAAACCTGCGACCTGGCGGCGTGGCTGTCTCGGGCTGGGTTGCAGGTATGCACCGCAGTGGCGCAAACCTGCGACCCCGCCGATCGACGACCGCCGCGCCCGCCGCCCCCGGCCGCTGATCGCCCAGTTACTGGTGCAAGGTGGCGCGTTGGCGCGCCAGGAGAGGCTGGGAAACCCTGCAACTTGTTGGTCCTGTGGCCAACGGTCTCATTTTCGGGACAGCGCTACCGATTTCCAGCGCGATGCCTTCTCCTGCGCTGCCCCCGAGCGCTCATCGCGCCGCCACGGCGACCCAGACGCTTCCTAACCGGGCGGCCGCCGACCTCGCCGCACGCGCCCCGTTCGCGGACCGGCCTGTACTCGCGCCGAAGGGCCGGAGCCGCACGCTCTCGGCCGTCGTCCGCGCGCTCGTCGGCGCCCTCCTGCTGACGCTCGGCGTCGCCGCGAGCCCGGCCGCGCCGTCGCACGCCGCCACCTTTCCGGTGATCGAGTCGTTCGAGAACTCCACGGCTCCGGGCTGGACCCTCGGCGGCTCCGCGAAGCTCACTGCGCCGACCGACGGCAACGGCAACGGCTGGCTGCGGCTCACCGAAGCGGTCACGAGCACATCGGGCTACGCGTTCTACGACGTGCCGTTCGCGTCGAACGAGGGGATCCTCGTCGACTTCGACTACGCGACCTACGGCGGCAACGGCGCCGACGGCATCACGTTCTTCCTCTACGACGGCGCGACGACGGCGGCGAACTTCCGCATCGGCGCGTTCGGCGGGTCGCTCGGCTACGCGAGCTGCAACGACGGGCGCCCGGGCCTGCGCAACGCGTACGTCGGCATCGGCCTCGACGAGTTCGGCAACTTCAGCAACCTCGGCGGGATCTGCGGCCTCGACGGGTCGCCGCTGCGGGCCAACCGCCTCGTCGTGCGCAGCAGCGAGTCGGCGAACTTCGCGATGCTCGCCACGCAGCCGGTCACGGGCGGCATCCAGGGCAACCGCGCGAACAAGCGCCACGTGACGGTCTGGATCACGCCCGCGGGCCGCCTCACCGTCACGATCACGCTGCCGGACGGCTCCCGCCAGCAGGTCGTGTCGAACCTGCAGCTCCCGGCACCGCCGCCTACGCTCAAGCTCGGCTACGCCGCCTCGACGGGTGGCAGCACGAACATCCACGAGATCCGCAGCTCCTCGAGCTACAAGCCGGTCGACCTCGCGGTGACGGCGACGGACGGCGCGGCCTCGGCGCCGCGCGCGGCCGCCCGCACGTGGACCGCCACCGTCACCAACCAGGGCATCAACGCGACCGCCACGCAGGCGATCGTCGCGACCACGGGGACCAACGCGCTCTCGAACGTCTCCTGGACCTGCACGGCCTCCAGCGGCGCGACCTGCGGCACCGCCTCGGGCACCGGCCTCCCGAACCTGGCCTCGACTCCGTCGCTCCCGACCGGCGCGACACTGACCTACGCGATCACCGGCACCCCGGCGGCCGGCACCGACCGCGCGCAGCTCACCTTCACGGCGACGCCGGGCGGCGAGACGGGCGACATGACGCCGGCCGACAACGCCGCGACCGACACCACCGACCTCACCCCCGAGTTCGACGCCTCGCCGACCGTCGCGATCTCCTCCGGCGGCGTCGCGACGGCCACGCTGGCGAGCCCGCGCGGCGGCAGCACCACCAGCGCGCTGCAGTGGCTGCGCTGCGAGCCCGCCGGCGACGCGTGCGCCGCGATCGCAGGCCAGACCTCCGCGACCTACTCCGTCACCGCCGCCGATCGCGGCAAGACCCTGCGCGTCCGCCAGACCGCGACCAACGCCGCGGGCTCGGCCCAGCGCGACAGCGCCCCGTATTCGTCGCTGCCCGCGACTACGATGGGCTCGGCCCCGAGCGGCGTCGTGAACGTGAGCGGCGCGACCTTCACGTTCTCGACCCTCACCGCCGGCGCCACGTTCGAGTGCTCGCTCGACGGCGCGGCTTTCGCGGCGTGCGTCTCGCCGCTGGCCCTGTCGGGCCTGGCCGACGGCAACCACGCCTTCGCGGTCCGCGCGGTCTACGGCGGCATGAGCGACCCGACTCCGCAGACGGCCGCGTGGACCATCGACACTGCGGCGCCGACCACCGACCTCACCACCGCGTTGCCGCCGCAGACGACCGACGACGAGGCGACGATCGAGTTCTCCGGTGGCGATACCGGCGGCACGGGCGTCGCGCAGTTCCAGTGCCAGCTCGACGGCGGCGCGTGGGCGGCGTGCACCTCGCCCGTCCACCTCACGGATCTCGCTGACGGCGACCACACGTTCAGCGTCCGCTCGGTGGACGCCGCCGGGAACCCGGACCCGGCGCCGCCCGTGCTGGAGTGGACCGTCGACGCCAACGCTCCGCAGACGACCATCGACGGCCACCCGGCCTCGCTCGCCAGCAGCGCCGCGACCACGTTCGAGTTCACGTCTGACGACGGCACGGGCACCGGCGCCTCCGGCTACGAGTGCCGACTGGACGGCGCGGCTTGGGCGCCGTGCACCTCGCCCGTCTCGTACCCCGCGCTGGCCGACGGCGAGCACGTCTTCCTGGTCCGCGCGACCGACGCGCTCGGCAACGTCGAGTCGCCTCCGGCGGACTTCCTCTGGCGGATCGACACGGTCGCGCCGACCACCGTGATGCTCAGCCACCCCGGTTCGCCGGAACCGTCGTCGAACGCGAACTTCGACTTCGACGGCGCCGACAACGACGGCGGCAGCGGCCTGGCCGGCTTCGAGTGCTCCGTCAACGGCGGCAGCTGGGACCCGTGCACCTCGCCGCGCGTGCTCGTCGACCTGGACGAGGGCGACTACTCGTTCGCGGTCCGCGGGGTCGATCTCGCCGGCAACGTCGACCCGACCCCGCGCGCCTGGGACTGGACCGTCGACTTCACGCCGAATGTCGATCCAGAGCCGACGACGCCTGAGCCGACCACGCCGGAGCCGACGACG
>JAEYAL010000337.1 GCA_023404805.1 Actinomycetes bacterium
CGCCGCAGCGCCCGAAGTCCCACCGCCGCAGCCGGCCAAGTCGCCGCAACCCGCCGCGCCAGCCGCCGCGGACACGCCGCGTCCGGGGCCGCCTTCAGCCCCCTACGGCGTCGGCCGGATCCCCAGCGCCACGGCGGTCCCACCGAGGGCGCGGGTGATCTGCTCGGCGGCCTGCTCGGCGGTGAAGGCCTTTTCGCCCTCGGCGAGCCGGTAGGCGATCTCGCCGATGCCGAGGATGATCGCCGAGACCGACGCCTCGATCGACGCCGCCGACGGGCGCGGCTCGGCGAGGTAGTCCCCCAGGCGCTCGACGACGAAGTCCACGAAGCGCAGCAGGCCCTCGCGGCGGGTGTCCTCGATCTCCGGGCCGCGGCCGATCGACTCGACGTAGATCAGCCGCGCGCGGCGCGGGTCGTCGGTGATCGACCGGAAGAACGCGACGAGGCCGACGTTCAGGCGGCCGACGAGATCCTCGGGCGCACCCTCGAGGGCGCGTTCGATGTCGGCGATGACGTCGTCGGTGGCCTGCAGGTAGACGTCGCGCAGCAGCGCCTCACGGCTGCCGATCGTGTCGTAGAACGCCCGCTCGCCGATCTTCGCGGCGCGGCACAGCTCACGCACGCCGGTCTTCGCAAAGCCGCGCTCGGCGAACAGGTCCAGGCCGACGGCCATCAGCCGGGCCTTGCGGTCGGCCAGGCGCTCGTCGGCGGTCAGGCCGCCGTAAGTGCGGCCACGGGGCGTCCCCAGACCGCTGTCAGCAGCGGACAGATCGTGGCCGGCGCCCGTTTTGGTCGCAGGACGTTCGCTCGGGTGGGTCGGGCTCACTGGCTCCATGGTGCCAGACGCGGGGTAGCCCGACCCACCGCTTGCACGCCGGGGGCTGCGCGCGGGGTCGATGGTCGGGGCCTCTCAGCCGCGGTCCCGCCCATCGTGGGGGAAACACCGGAATCCCAGTCGCACCGGCGTCAGGTGCAGCCGACTTGGCGCGGGGGCGCGCTTGCGGCTACAACAGCATTATGGCAACGTTCGTTGTCGCAATGTGTGTTGTCGATTTCGTACCGCAGTACGGCTAGCGCCATGATCGACCTGCTCGTGGCCGCGATCCCTGCGTTTCTGCTGCTGATGGCAGCAGAGGTGCTGTCCTACCGGCATCTTGCTGAGGAAGCGCGCGCCGACCACACCGGCTACGAGCTGCGCGACACCCGCACGAGCGTCGCCATGGGCCTCGGCAACCTCGCGATCTCCGGCGTCTGGAACCTGGCCGCGCTCGCGATCTTCGCCGCGCTCTACCTCCTCACGCCGCTGCGAGTCCCGATGGACACGGCCTGGTCGTGGGCGCTGCTGCTGGTCGTCTTCGACCTGCTCTTCTACTGGGACCACCGCCTGCACCACGTGATCCGCGTCGGCTGGGCGAGCCACGTGGTCCACCACTCCAGCGAGCACTTCAACCTCTCGACGGCGGTCCGCCAGCCGTGGGTCCCGTTCAGCTCGACGCTGTTCTTCATGCCGCTGCCGCTGCTCGGCTTCCCGCCCGCCGCGATCGCCCTCATCAGTGCGATCGACCTGCTCTACCAGTTCTGGATCCACACGGAGCGCATCGGGAAGCTGCCGCGCTGGTTCGAGGCGGTCTTCAACACGCCCTCCCACCACCGCGTGCACCACGGCTCCGATGACGAGTACCTCGACCGCAACTACGGCGGCGTGTTCATCGTCTGGGACCGGCTCTTCGGCACCTTCCAGGAGGAGGGCTCCCGCCCGCACTACGGCCTGACGAAGAACATCGAGACGTTCAACCCGCTGCGCGTCGCGTTCCACGAGTGGTCGTCGATCGCCACCGATGTGCGCCGCGCAGACAACTGGCGCGACCGCTTCGGCTACCTGTTCGGCCCGCCCGGCTGGACGCCGCAGGCCCGCGAGCTCAAGCGGAGCGCCGCCCCTGAGCCGGGTCGTCGCCCCGGCGTGGAGCGGCCGCACCCGGCACCGGGCGAATAGCCGCCGGGGGCATCGCCGTCACGGTCGCGACCGACGGCACGTCGACCTCGTCGCCGATCTCGATTCCTTCGGCGGTCCACCAGGCCGCGCGGGCGCGCCCAGCGCCCTTGGCCGCGTAGAGCGCCTGATCGGCGCGGGTGAGCAGCGCCACGATCGTCTCGTGGTGGGCATGCGGGTCGAGCGTCGAGACGCCGGCGCTGGTCGTGATCCGCAGATCGCGCTCGACCGGCTCCACGCCGAGAGCCCACGCCACGCGCTCGGTGAGGCTGCGCGCGCCGACGGCTTCGACGCCCGGCAGCACGACCGCGAACTCCTCGCCACCGAACCGCGCGACGAGGTCGACCGGGCGGCATTGGTCGACGAGCACCGCAGCCATCCGGCGCAGCGCCTCGTCGCCGACGATGTGGCCGTGGCGGTCGTTGAAGCGCTTGAAGTGGTCGATGTCGAACATCACGACGCTCAGCGCGGTGCCGTCGGCGGCCGCGGTGCGCAGCAGCCGCTCGAGCTCCGGGTCGAAGGCGCGGCGGTTCCGGAGGCCCGTCAGGGCGTCGGTCTGCGCGGCCAGCTCGAGCTGGTCGTTGAGACGGTCGGCGCGAGCGCGCATGTAGGCGACGAGCGCAGCCATTCCGCCCACGCTGAGGCTCGTGCCGATGAAGAGGTCGGCTTTCACGGCCCAGTCGATGGGCGAGATCACGAGCGCGCCCATGAGGCTCACCGCGTTGACCGCGAGCGTGAGCACCAAGAAGCGCGATGTCGCGAAGTACGCCGCGAAGACCGCCGGCCAGAGGTAGAAGAAGGGCGTGGTGCCGAAGTCGTCGGTGGTAGCGAGCATCGTGCTGATCGTCAGGACGCCACCCAGGACGCCGGCGCGCATCAAGGTCTTGTTGGGCGGCACGCTGGCGATCGTGATCGCCAGGCCCGTCATGCCGAGCGCGCAGGCGAGCTGGACCCCGAATGCGAGCGGGCTCATCTTGAGCGTCGCGAGGGCGATGTACGCCGAGAGCGCCGCGAGCAGCAGGAGCGCCACGGACACGCGCTTGGCCAGCTTGAGCTGCTCAGCTTCGCTCTGCCCGGCGTCCGGGCCGATGTGCGCGGGGTGCACCATTGCACCGGTTGATCGAAGCGTTGACCCGTCACCTTGAACGGGTTTGACCACCAAGCGGACGCTTATTCGTACCGCGAGCCCGATATGGACAGGACAGACCAGTTACAGGGGACTTCTCTGGCAAAACGTCCCGAGTTTTCGGGCGTTTTGCGATGCTCCGGATCAGCGTCCAGTGGTCGAGAAATGCTGGGTGTCGACCGGCGAATCCCAGGTGCCGCCCCACCGCCAGCCGCGGGCGGTGAACGCCGTCACCGCAGCACTCCCTGCGACCGCCATCCCGGGCCGCACGCGGTCCCGGTCGAGGTACGGCTCGGACGCCTTGTGGCTCGTCGTCCCATTCGCGTAGATGTACGGGTTCTCGATCGGATTGAGGTCGATCGCGCGGCCATAGGCGTGCTCCGACCAGCCCGTCCCGCCCGTGACCTTGCGGCAGTTGAACGCCGACGTGTTGTCGTCGTCGATCGACCGCTCATCGCTGCCGCGGTAGCGCTCGATGGGATGCATCCGCCGGATCGGGAACCGCTGCTCGTAGAGCTGCTCGAAGATGCGCAGGACCGTCTGCGCGTGGGCGCGGTGCACGATGATCACGCCGTCTGCCGCCTTGCCGTCGAACCCGATGCGCCGCACGCTCACCGCCCGCAGCGCCGCGAGTCCGACCGGGCAGCCCTTGCGCCACACCGGCCCGGTCATCGCCTTGCGCCGCGCGGCGCTCAGCTTCGCCACCTTGCCGCCGAAGACCGGGAGCCCGTCGGCGACCTGGATCGTCGTGCCGCCGTCGCGGACGGGATCGCCAGGCGCCGCGGCCGCCGGCGCCGCCACCAGCGCGACCACCGCCACCGTCACCCCGTGTCGCCAAGGCACCATGGCAGCACCGTACCCGCACCTCTCCGCCCCCGCGCAGGTATGCAGCGCTGCGCCGCAAACTTGTAGAGGCGGACACGCCACGGCGCGCGCCGCGCCTGGGAGGATGGCGCCATGCGCACCTTCGAGTCCCTGTCCGAGCTTCAGCGCGCCGTTGGCGAGACGCTTGGCACCAGCGACTGGGTCCTGGTCGACCAGGACCGCATCAACCAGTTCGCCGACGCCACCGGCGACCACCAGTGGATCCACGTCGACCCGGCCAAGGCCGCCGAGGGCCCGTTCGGCACGACCATCGCCCACGGCTACCTCACGCTCTCGCTCCTGCCGATGCTGACGTGGCAGATCTACACCGTGAACGGCATCTCCGGCGCGCTCAACTACGGCCTCGACAAGGTCCGCTTCCCGAGCCCCGTGCCCGTCGGCTCGAAGGTCCGCGCGACCGCCGAGCTCACTTCGTTCGACGAGTTCCCGGGCGGCGGCCAGGCCGTCGTCACGTGCACGATCGAGACCGAGGGCGGCGCCAAGCCGGCCTGCGTGGCCGCGACGATCGTGCGCTTCTTCGCATAGATCAGCGACCTAGCAGGGCGGAGCCGCCCGGGTGGCGGGCGGGCCCGCCCTGCGAGGTTCATCGTCCTGCCGCTCGCGGTCTTCGCCCGGCTGGCTGCGGATCACCACGACCGCGGCCAGCACCAATGCGCCGCCGGCGATCTTGGCGGCGGTCATCGGCTCGTCGAGCACCAGCCAGGCGAGGGTGACGGCGACGATCGGCTCGAAGGTCGACAGGATCGACGCGGCGGTCGCGCCGACGCGCGGGAGCCCGGCGAAGAAGAACGTGATCGCCGCGATCGTCGAGACGAGGGCGATACCCGCGATCCAGACCCAGCCCTCCGCGCTGAGCGCGGCGAGGTCGACGTTGCCGGTCGCTGTGGTGGTCGTCGTGAGCGTGACGGCCGCGCCCGTGCAGACGATCGTGGTGAGCGCGAGCGGCGTGATGCGGTCGGCGATGCCTTCGGAGCTGAGGATGTAGACGCTGTAGACGACCGCGGCGGTCAGGCCGAGCCCCACGCCGACAGCGTCAAGCGGCCCGCTCCCGGCCCCGAGGGCGACGAGCGCGATTCCGGCGAACGAGAGCGCGATGCCTGCGGCCGTCCGCCAGGTCGCGTGCTCGCGGCCCAGTACGACCGACGCGCCCGCGACCATCGCCGGGAACGTGTAGAGCAGCAGCGTGAGGACCGACGCGTCGAGGCGGTCGAGCGCCACGAAGTAGCTGCCCGCCTGCGACGCGTAGCCGATGCCACCCAGCGCGAGACCGAGGCCGACGTCGCGGCGCGTGACCGCCCGCAGCTCGCTCAGCCGGCCGGACAGCGCGGCAAACGCCCAGAGCACCGCCGACGCGATCACGAAGCGCGTCGCGAGCACCGTGCCGGGGGTGGCGCCCTCCTCGTAGGCGAGCTTGCCGAAGATGCCCATCGCCCCGAACGCCGCCGCCGACGCGAGGCACAGGAAGATGCCGGCGCGGCTCACCCGGTCATGATGCCCTGCAGCTGGAGCCACTGCAGGAGCATGATCGTCTTGGCGTCCTGGATCTCGCCGCTGGCGACCTTCGCGAGCGCGTCAGCGAACGCAAGCTCGACGACTTCGATGTCCTCGCCCTCGTCCCACACGCCGCCACCCTGGTCGCGGTCGCCGGAGCGGTACGGCGCCGCGAAGAACGCGAGCCGCTCGGTCACCGAGCCGGGGCTGGTGAACACGTCGAAGAGGAACTCGACCTCGTCGACGGTCACGCCCGTCTCCTCGTGGGCCTCGCGGCGGATCGCCGACTCCGGATCCTCGTCGTCGAGCAAGCCGGCCGGCGCCTCGATGAAGTGGCCCGTCGGGTGGCCGCCCAGGTACGTCGCCATGCGGAACTGGCGGGTCAGCAGGACTGTGCCCGCCTCAGGGTCGTAGAGCAGGATCACGGCGCCGTTGCCGCGGTCGTAGGCCTCGCGGGAGTGCTCGGCGCGGTGGCCGTCGCGGTGGCGCTGCTCGAACGTGACCTTGCGCAGGACGTAGTGGTCGTCCGACAGCACCTCGACGCCCGTGATGTCGATGGCGTCGTTGCCACTGAGCGCTTTGATCTCGCGCTGGTAGCCGGCTTCGTCGTCGCGCTGCGTCCCCATCCCACGGACCAGGGTAGGACGCCCGTCAGCGCAGCCCGCTGCCCCACCGGGCATCGAGCGCGACCAGGCCGAGCACGCCGGCCCCGAAGACGCCGATCCACTTGAGCACGGCGCCGACGCCAGAGAGCACGAGCAGGATGTTGCGGACGAGGCCGGCGTCGAAGGCCGTGGCGACGAGCGCCAGCAGGATCGACGCGGCCCCGCCGATGACGAACGCCGACACGGTGAACCCGAGGCCGCGGAGCCAGACGACGCGTTCGAGCCGGGGCTGCGGGCCGCCGACGCGGCGCCAGAGGCCGACGCGCGCGAACCAGCGCGTGGCGAGGCGCGCGAGCACGTAGGACCAGCCTGCGAGCGGGACGATGCTGGCGAGGAGCGCCCAGCCAGGGTCCGGCCAGGTCGGTCCGGCAAGGCCGTGCGGATCGACCAGCGGCCCCTGCAGCGCGATGGCCTGCACCTGCGCGAACTCGAGCTTGACGCCGGTCCAGAGCGGGAACTCGCCGTTCGCCGCCGGGCCTGCGTCGACCACGACCCCCGCCAGCGTCGTGCCGAGCAGGCCGAGCACCGCCCAGACGAGCGTCGCCCACCAGCGGCGCGGCGAGCGCGGGATGCCGTCCTTGGCGGTCGCGATCTGGCGTCCGCGCTCCCACGGCGACATCAGGCCGGCGACCATCGTCGGGCCGCGGTGCTCGCCCTCGCGCGGAGAGTAGGCGGTGACGCTGTCATGCTCCAGCGGAGCCGGGTCGGTCAGCGGCGCCTCGCTCGTCCAGCTGCCTTCGCCAGACCACGCCGCAGCGGGGTCGCGGACCGCCATGCCGGTGATCGACCACCACGGCGTCGCGTACAGCTGGTCGCCGAGCACCGGGTCGTCGCTGGGCCAGTTGTCGAGCACGCGCTGCGCGCGGTGGTCGGGGCGGCCCGTGTTGGCGAGGCCCTGCTCCTTGGCCTCGTGGACCATCCACGCGAACGTGGCGTCGCTCAGCAGGGAGCGCCGGCCGCCGCCGACATCGCTGTGCACGCCGCGGAACCACAGCTGCTTGAGCGTCTGGTGCTCGTCGAGCGGGCCGCTGAGGTAGCGCGGCAGGAACTGGTAGCGGTGCTCGTCGATCGACAGCGCGTGGCGGACGTGGTCGATCCGCTTGCCACCGAGCGAGCGCGTGCTGGAGATCTTGCGCCGCAGACCCGGGACGCCGACGGCCTGGACCGTGTCCCACAGGCCGAGGAAGTGCACGCGGGCGGCGGCGCCGGAGGCGGTCGTGAACAGCTCGCGGACCTGACGGGCGATCTCCTCCCGCTCGACCGCGGCCGTGCGCCCGAGCACCTGGCGGCGCAGGCGCCGCACGAGCCGCACGCGGAGCGGCGGGTCGGGCGACGCGAAGTAGACGTTGAGCAGCATCGGCAGCAGGTGCTCGTGCTCCGCCCTGACCAGGCCGAAGAGGTTGACCATCCCGGCGACGCAGCTCGCGGTGAACGCGCCGCGCGAGAACCCGAACACGAAGATCTCGTCGTTCGTGGCCTCGTCCTCCTGGGCGTACCGCCCGTACTCGCGGCTGAGGAACAGGTACGCCTCGCCGATGTTCTCGTAGATGCCGCGCCCGAGCGCGAGACCGAGCTGGCGCCGCAGCGGTTCGATGATCGCGCCGGTCACGCCGGTCGGCGGCAGGCCGATCGGCACGCCGACACCGGGGTCGTAGTACACGACCTGCTCCGGCGCGCCGCCGGGATCGTCGACAGCCGCACGGGCGACGGCGTCTGCCTCGTCCTGCTTGTCGGCGAGCATCTCGACCAGCCGCACGACGTTCGTGTCGCGCACACCCGCGCTGAGCGTGTTGCTCGTGCCGTCGCAGCAGATCACGATCTGCCGTCCGTCCTGCTGCGAGCGGTCCGCGCGCTCGTCTGCCTTCGTCTGCGCTACCCGCACCGCGTGTTCCCCCACCACCGGCCCCGAGGCGGCGCCTCCCAACGCCGCCGGAATGCCGACGCGCCAGAAGGTATCGGCGCGCGCCGATCCGGCCCGCAAGGCGCCGCCCGCGCGGACTCCCGTCATCGACGGCTGCTCAGCGACCGCAAAGCTCGGGAGTTCGCCGATCGAGCCCGGACCATGTGTCCAAAAGCACCGGAATGGCAATTCCGTCGCGCTATAGTTGCTTGCAGCAAGCATTTACTAGGCCCGTCGACCGCCCATCCGGCCCGCCGCCACCCCCGCCGACCCCACACCCATGACCACCAGCTCCGATCCGCGCACCCAGGCCGCTGCCGATACCCCGGCGGGCCAGCTCGCCCGCCAGCTGTACGGCCTCGCCGCCGTGCGCCGCGAGCTGGGCAAGGCCGCCAATGCCGACCTGCCGGGCCACGGGTTCGGCGCGCTGGTGTCGATCCGCAAGCGGGAGAACGCCCGCGTCAGCGACATCGCCGCCGACCTGCAAGTCGACCTGTCGGTCGCCAGCCGGCAGATCGCCGCGCTGGTCGCCGCCGGGTTCGTCGCGCGGCAACCCGACCCGGCCGACCGCCGGGCCCACGTCCTCGAGCTCACCGACGCCGGAGTGGCCGCGATCCGCGCGGCCTTCCTGCAGATGGTCGGGCTCATCGACGACGCGCTCAGCGACTGGCAGGCCGAGGAGATCACCACCCTCGCCGCCAGCCTCGAGCGCCTCGTCGACAGCTTCACCGGCGCCGCCGCCAGCGCGGCCGCCGGCTCCACCGATCCCGCCGGCCAGGAGGTCGCCGCATGAGTCGTTCCACCGCCACACCTACCCCCGCCCCGCCGGTCCCAGCCGCCGCGGGCCACGCCCCCGCCGAGGCGTCGGGCATGAGCCACCGCCAGATCCTCGAGGCGATGTCCGGGCTGATGCTCGGCATGTTCGTCGCGATCCTGTCGAGCACGGTCGTCTCGACGTCGCTGCCGATCATCCTGGCCGACCTCGGCGGCAGCCAGTCCGCCTACACCTGGGTCGTGACCTCGACGCTGCTCGCGCTCACCGTGAGCACCCCGATCTGGGGCAAGCTCGCCGACCTCTTCAACCGCAAGACGCTCGTGCAGACCGGCCTCGTGATCTACACGACGGCGTCGGTCTTCGCGGGCCTCTCGCAGAACACCTCGCAGCTCATCTTCTTCCGCGTGCTCCAGGGCATCGGCGTCGGCGCGATGACCTCGCTCGTGCAGGTGATCCTCGCCGACCTCGTCTCACCCCGTGAGCGCGGCCGCTACGCCGGCTACCTCGGCGCGGTGTTCGGCGTCGGCACGGTCATCGGGCCGCTGATCGGCGGCGTCCTCACCGACTCGATCGGCTGGCGCGCCTGCTTCTACGTCGGCGTCCCGTTCGCGGCGCTCGCGTTCGTGGTGCTGCAGCGCACCCTCAAGCTGCCGCCGCGCGAGAAGCGCTCCGTCAGGATCGACTACCTCGGCGCACTCACGATCGCCGGCTCGGTCTCGTCGCTGCTGATCTGGGTCTCGCTCGCGGGCCACCAGTTCGCCTGGGCGTCCTGGCAGACCGCCGCCCTGGTCTCCCTCGGCCTGCTGCTCGGCGCCGCCGCGGTCGCCGTCGAGCGCCGCGCGAAGGACCCGCTCGTCCCGCTGCGACTGTTCAAGGACCGCAACATCGTGCTCGCGGTGATCGCCAGCGTCGCCGTCGGCACGGTCATGTTCGGCACGACCGTCTTCCTCAGCCAGTACCTGCAGCTCGCGCGCGGCATGACGCCGACCGAGTCGGGCCTGCTGTCAATCCCGATGGTCGCGGGCCTGTTCCTGTCGTCGACGATCATCGGCCGCAAGGTCTCTGCGACCGGCCGCTACAAGAACTGGATGCTGCTCGGCACCGTCCTGCTCACCGCGGGGCTGTTGCTCATGGGCACCCTCGACGAGCACACGAGCCTGGTCGAGCTGGGCGTGTTCATGTTCGCGATCGGCGCGGGCGTCGGCATGCTGATGCAGAACCTCGTGCTTGTCGTGCAGAACACGGTCGCGCGGTCCGACATGGGCGCCGGCAGTTCGCTCGTCGCGTTTGTCCGCAGCCTCGGTGGCGCCGTCGGCGTATCGGTCCTCGGCGCGGTGCTCGCCAGCCGCGCGTCGTCGACGATCGAATCCGGCCTCACCGCCGCGGGCGTGCCGGCCGGGAGCGTCGAATCCAGCCAGGTGCCCGACCTCTCCACGTTGCCGCAGCCGGTGGTGCAGCTCGTCGAGCACGCCTACGGCGTGGGCGTCGCCGAGATCTTCCTCGTCGCAGCGCCGATGAGCATCATCGCGTTCATCGCGGTCTCTCTCATGAAGGAGCGGCCGCTCGGCACCAAGAGCGGCATCGAGCTCGCGACCGAGCGCCAGCAGGCCGACACGGCTGCCCCGTCGGCCGCGTAACCGGCGCCGGCTCCCCGTGCTCGTCGAGGCCGCCGGGCCCGGGCTCTGGTCCGGGC